>NZ_JBLVYK010000050.1:0-965 GCF_048284255.1 Enterobacter cloacae complex sp.6700776
TCCATCGCGATTGGGTGGATCAGAGTCACAACCATCTTGATGTTGTCGCCTGGCATTACCATCTCTACGCCTTCTGGCAGTTCGATGGTACCGGTCACGTCAGTTGTACGGAAGTAGAACTGTGGACGGTAGCCTTTGAAGAACGGAGTATGACGGCCGCCTTCGTCTTTGGACAGAATGTACACTTCAGATTCGAACTTGGTGTGTGGCTTGATTGAGCCTGGCTTCGCCAGAACCTGACCACGTTCGATTTCTTCACGTTTGATACCACGCAGCAGAACACCAACGTTCTCACCAGCACGGCCTTCGTCCAGCAGTTTGCGGAACATTTCAACGCCAGTACAGGTAGACTTCGCAGTCTCTTTGATACCAACGATTTCAACTTCTTCACCAACTTTGATGATACCGCGCTCTACACGACCGGTAACAACGGTACCACGACCGGAGATGGAGAATACGTCTTCGATTGGCAGCAGGAATGGCTTGTCAATCGCACGCTCTGGTTCTGGGATGTAAGAATCCAGGAAGCCAGCCAGTTCGATGATTTTCGCTTCCCACTCTGCGTCGCCTTCCAGCGCTTTCAGCGCGGAACCACGAACGATTGGAGTATCGTCGCCTGGGAAATCGTACTGAGACAGCAGTTCACGAACTTCCATCTCTACCAGTTCCAGCAGCTCTTCGTCATCAACCATGTCGCATTTGTTCAGGAACACGATGATGAAAGGAACGCCTACCTGACGACCCAGCAGGATGTGCTCACGAGTCTGAGGCATAGGGCCGTCAGTCGCAGCAACAACCAGGATCGCGCCGTCCATCTGCGCAGCACCGGTGATCATGTTTTTAACATAGTCGGCGTGGCCTGGGCAGTCTACGTGTGCGTAGTGGCGAGTCGGGGTGTCATACTCAACGTGAGAGGTGTTGATGGTGATACCACGAGCTTTTTCTTCTGGTGCGTTATCGATCTG
>NZ_JBLVYK010000051.1:0-820 GCF_048284255.1 Enterobacter cloacae complex sp.6700776
GGCACTGTTGCAAATAGTCGGTGGTGATAAACTTATCATCCCCTTTTGCTGATGGAGCTGCACATGAACCCATTCAAAGGCCGGCATTTTCAGCGTGACATCATTCTGTGGGCCGTACGCTGGTACTGCAAATACGGCATCAGTTACCGTGAGCTGCAGGAGATGCTGGCTGAACGCGGAGTGAATGTCGATCACTCCACGATTTACCGCTGGGTTCAGCGTTATGCGCCTGAAATGGAAAAACGGCTGCGCTGGTACTGGCGTAACCCTTCCGATCTTTGCCCGTGGCACATGGATGAAACCTACGTGAAGGTCAATGGCCGCTGGGCGTATCTGTACCGGGCCGTCGACAGCCGGGGCCGCACTGTCGATTTTTATCTCTCCTCCCGTCGTAACAGCAAAGCTGCATACCGGTTTCTGGGTAAAATCCTCAACAACGTGAAGAAGTGGCAGATCCCGCGATTCATCAACACGGATAAAGCGCCCGCCTATGGTCGCGCGCTTGCTCTGCTCAAACGCGAAGGCCGGTGCCCGTCTGACGTTGAACACCGACAGATTAAGTACCGGAACAACGTGATTGAATGCGATCATGGCAAACTGAAACGGATAATCGGCGCCACGCTGGGATTTAAATCCATGAAGACGGCTTACGCCACCATCAAAGGTATTGAGGTGATGCGTGCACTACGCAAAGGCCAGGCCTCAGCATTTTATTATGGTGATCCCCTGGGCGAAATGCGCCTGGTAAGCAGAGTTTTTGAAATGTAAGGCCTTTGAATAAGACAAAAGGCTGCCTCATCGCTAACTTTGCAACAGTGCC
>NZ_JBLVYK010000052.1:0-811 GCF_048284255.1 Enterobacter cloacae complex sp.6700776
TTAATGAGATGGTCACTCCCTCCTTCCCAGTACTATGCTGAGGACAGGCTTTCATTCGGAGAACCATCATGGAAAACATTGCGCTTATTGGTATCGATCTGGGTAAGAACTCTTTCCATATTCATTGTCAGGATCATCGTGGGAAGGCCGTTTACCGTAAAAAATTCACCCGACCAAAGCTAATCGAATTTCTGGCGACATGCCCAGCAACAACCATCGCGATGGAAGCCTGTGGCGGTTCTCACTTTATGGCACGCAAGCTGGCAGAGTTAGGGCATTTTCCAAAGCTGATATCACCGCAATTTGTCCGCCCATTCGTTAAAAGCAACAAAAATGACTTCGTTGATGCTGAAGCTATCTGTGAAGCAGCATCACGTCCATCTATGCGTTTCGTGCAGCCCAGAACCGAATCTCAGCAGGCAATGCGAGCTCTGCATCGTGTCCGTGAATCCCTGGTTCAGGATAAGGTGAAAACAACTAATCAGATGCATGCTTTTCTGCTGGAATTTGGTATCAGCGTTCCGCGAGGTGCTGCCGTTATTAGTCGACTGAGTACCCTTCTTGAGGACAGTAGTTTGCCTCTTTATCTCAGCCAGTTACTGCTGAAATTACAACAGCATTATCACTATCTTGTTGAGCAGATTAAAGATCTGGAATCTCAGTTGAAACGAAAGTTGGACGAAGATGAGGTTGGACAGCGCTTGCTGAGTATTCCCTGCGTTGGAACGCTGACTGCCAGTACTATTTCAACTGAGATTGGCGACGGGAAGCAGTACGCCAGCAGCCGTGACTTTGCGGCGGCAACAGGGCT
>NZ_JBLVYK010000053.1:0-788 GCF_048284255.1 Enterobacter cloacae complex sp.6700776
CAGACGTGGGGCGTGACCTATCTGGAGAACCGCAACGGACGGTTTCTGGTGCTGCCGGAGGGGATGAAAGCCGAAACGGGCCGGACGGTGGACAACAAGACGCGGAACGCGGTGAAGCTGGTACGGGAGTAGAGCAGAATGACGGAACTGGAAAAACAATTGCTGAGCGCGTTAGAGCAGCTACAGCAGGACTACTCGAGAAGGCTGGACGAGTGGGAGAGCGCCTTCGAGGAATGGCGGAAGATGTCTGGTCTTATGCAACGGGAGAACGCGGCGCTGAGCGAGCGCGTGTCGGGCTTGAGCAGGCAGGTGCAGAGTTTGAGCGAGCAGCTGCGCCGGTTATCGACAGGCTGAATGAGATTGAGCAACAGCGATACGGGCAAACAACGGAAAAGGAACCAGAGAAGACAGCAGATCTGGTACCGGAACGGCAACGCACATTATCTCATGGTGACAGGGAGTATGGAGACTGATAAACGCCCGTCTCAGGTGGCCTGAGCGTGACGGGGATCATGGCCATTTTCTGCGATTTCAGCACACAGAGAGTCTTTTTTAACCGAAATCACCGGCTATGCAGTGATGTGAATAAGTGATGCATATGCGTAAAATAAATCAGGTGCGTTTCTGGTGGTTTTCGGTGTACTTGCCACCACCTTTTGCCCGTCAGCCATCAGAAACGCCCTGAGTGCCTCCGGCGCGGTGCGGGTAAGAGATGTTATGTTTAATGTTGATAACAGGAGTAAGAGTGATGCTTACATTTATTGGTGTAGTGGTAGTCGCCGTTATTG
>NZ_JBLVYK010000054.1:0-778 GCF_048284255.1 Enterobacter cloacae complex sp.6700776
AGCCCTGTTGCCGCCGCAAAGTCACGGCTGCTGGCGTACTGCTTCCCGTCGCCAATCTCAGTTGAAATAGTACTCGCTGTCAGTGTTCCGACGCAGGGAATGCTCAGCAAGCGCTGTCCAACCTCATCTTCGTCCAACTTTCGTTTCAACTGGGATTCCAAATCTTTAATCTGCTCAACAAGATAGTGATAATGCTGTTGTAATTTCAGCAATAACTGGCTGAGGTAAAGAGGCAAACTATTGTCCTCAAGAAGGGTACTCAGTCGGCTAATAACGGCAGCTCCTCGGGGAACGCTAATGCCAAATTCCAGCAGAAAAGCATGCATTTGATTGGTTGTTTTTACCTTATCCTGAACCAGGGATTCACGGACACGATGCAGAGCCCGCATTGCCTGCTGAGATTCCGTTCTGGGCTGCACAAAACGCATAGACGGACGCGATGCAGCTTCACAAATAGCTTCGGCGTCGACAAAGTCGTTTTTATTGCTTTTAACGAACGGGCGGACAAATTGTGGTGATATCAGCTTTGGGGAATGCCCCAACTCTTCCAACTTGCGTGCCATAAAGTGAGAACCGCCACAGGCTTCCATTGCGATGGTTGTAGCGGGGCATGTCGCCAAAAATTCGATCAACTTTGGCCGGGTAAATTTTTTACGGTAAACAGCCTTCCCGCGACGATCCTGGCAATGAATATGGAAAGAGTTTTTACCCAGATCGATACCAATGAGCGCAATGTTTTCCATGATAGTTCTCCGAATGAAAGCCTGTCCTCAGCATA
>NZ_JBLVYK010000055.1:0-672 GCF_048284255.1 Enterobacter cloacae complex sp.6700776
GAGTATAACGGGTTTTGTTATTCGGCTGCTCAACAGTCCTTTAAGGGGATGTGAGTTTCCTTTACCTCAAGGAAAGACGCTTTTTATCGTTAAAAATGAGGAGGAACTAGTTAATTTTGAGGTGGCTCCAGCATTACCTCTTGATACTATTTATATTCCTTTAGCTGAGGGAGGTATTAACTTTGAGATAAGAGTTAATCAAGAAGCAGCTGTGGATGAGGAGATAATTTTATTATCTGAGTTGAATGAGGCTGGCTCTTCTATAGATCGTACTATTTATTTCAATACGCCTATGAATATAGGTGAATTGAGCATTGCTATTCGGGCTGAAAATGAAGAATGGAGCACTGAAGTCGTATCGATTGAAAGAGATCCTAAGAATAAGTTAAAGAATGTACCTAAAAAGAATCGTTTTTCATTATTATATAAATTTACCGTTTGTTTGGTGATTGCGGTAGGTCTTTTTATGGCTACCTTTTGGATGTGGAATGCACCGCAAAGACAAGTTGCAGAGCTTAGTTCATTGCTAGGTGTTGAAAAACAACAATTTCAAGTTTTATTAGGTCGAGATAACATTTTTTATATTGTGGCTAAAGATGAACGTAGTCACCTTTGGGCCTGTCTCTTATACACATCTCCGAGCCCACGAGACCAGGTACTTCATCTGGGGGG
>NZ_JBLVYK010000056.1:0-624 GCF_048284255.1 Enterobacter cloacae complex sp.6700776
CACAAACCTTACCAGCAACGGGGATTCTAACTAATGCATTTTTTGATTCTAAGTAATTGAGCCAACGAATAATTGTGCTTCTGCTAACTCCAAGTTTTTCAGCTAGGAATTGCTGATCCGCAACGACAGCGCCACACGTAGGATCGATATGCTCCGCTAAAAATGAGTACAGCTTCAGTGCTGATATGCCTTGGCTATCCTTCAGCAGCTCTCGAACGCGTTCCCAACCTTTTGGGGATACCTGTGTAAACCTTGAATTCTTCTTTGCTTCTTCGAGATCCTCGGTGTTTTTCTTTGCCTCATCTGAAAGTTGTTTCAGTCGTTTTTCTGAATCAATAAACATGATTTTTTCCCTCTAAAAATCCCATGCACTAACGTTGGTTCAAATCTAAGCCATCATGACACATCTGTGCAACACCTTGTTGCGTGTTGTCGCATCCAGGATGCGACAACGTTGTGTCACCCTGGATGCGACAGGTAAACAAAAAACACGCTAAAAAAACAACAACTTACAAATCGGCGTAAAAGATCTATTCTAGGCAAGGGTGTTGCGCGCAACGCAACACCCTTTTGGGGTGTCGGGGCGAAGCCCTGACCCAGTCACGTAGCGATAGCGGAGTGTAT
>NZ_JBLVYK010000057.1:0-597 GCF_048284255.1 Enterobacter cloacae complex sp.6700776
AAAACCTGCGAGCTGGCCTGCAAGGATTATAAAGACCTGACCCCGGACGTCAGCTTCCGTCGTATTTATGAATACGCGGGCGGCGACTGGCAGGAGGATAACGGCGTCTGGCATCAGAACGTCTTCGCCTATTACCTGTCGATTGCCTGCAACCACTGCGAAGATCCGGCCTGCACCAAGGTCTGCCCGAGCGGGGCAATGCACAAGCGCGACGACGGTTTTGTGGTGGTGGACGAGGATGTCTGCATCGGCTGTCGCTACTGCCACATGGCCTGCCCGTATGGTGCGCCGCAGTATAACGCGGCTAAAGGCCACATGACCAAGTGCGACGGCTGCCACAACCGCGTGGCGGACGGCAAAAAGCCCATCTGCGTCGAGTCCTGCCCGCTGCGCGCGCTGGACTTTGGCCCGATTGAAGAGCTGCGCAAAAAACACGGCCAGCTTGCTGCGGTCGCGCCGCTGCCGTCTGCGCACTTCACGAAGCCGAGTATTGTGATTAAACCTAACGCCAACAGCCGTCCGACGGGTGACACCACCGGCTACCTGGCAAACCCGAAGGAGGTGTGAGATGGGAAGTGGATGGCATGAATGGCCGCT
>NZ_JBLVYK010000058.1:0-532 GCF_048284255.1 Enterobacter cloacae complex sp.6700776
TCGTCGGCAGCGTCAGATGTGTATAAGAGACAGGTCGTCTTATGCTCTTATACGTGAGTTGCGACCGCTCGCCGCAGCCGAACGGCAGGAGCGTAGCGACTGAGTGAGCGAGGAAGCGGAAAGGAGACAGTTTTTACATTGAGCACTGACGCTCTGAGGCTCTTTATGACGAAACAACAGCAAACGGCGCTAAACATGGCTAAGTTCATCCAGAATCAGTCTCTGCTCCTGCTGGAGAAGCTTAACGAGCTTGATCTCGATGTAGAGGCCGACCTTTGTGAGAAACTCCACGATGATGCGGAGCATCTTTTCCGTACACTGTCCTCGAGACTGGATGCATTACAGGATGGTAACTGATGGCCAGAGTGTCTATTAGTGAAGCGGCACGGCTTGTTAAGGTTAGTCGCCCTACTATTTACAAGATGATTAACAGTGGTAAGTTAAGTTACACCTCTGTTGTAAAGCACGGGAAGGGTATTAAAGTTATTGATACATCAGAGCTTATTAGAGTGTTTGGTTCTCTTGATGGTGT
>NZ_JBLVYK010000059.1:0-530 GCF_048284255.1 Enterobacter cloacae complex sp.6700776
GGATATATTCCGCTTCCTCGCTCACTGACTCGCTACGCTCGGTCGTTCGACTGCGGCGAGCGGAAATGGCTTACGAACGGGGCGGAGATTTCCTGGAAGATGCCAGGAAGATACTTAACAGGGAAGCGATAGGGCCGCGGCGAAGCCGTTTTTCCATAGGCTCCGCCCCCCTGACAAGCATCACGAAATCTGACGCTCAAATCAGTGGTGGCGAAACCCGACAGGACTATAAAGATACCAGGCGTTTCCCCCTGGTGGCTCCCTCGTGCGCTCTCCTGTTCCTGCCTTTCGGTTTACCGGTGTCATTCCGCTGTTATGGCCGCGTTTATCTCATTCCACGCCTGACACTCAGTTCCGGGTAGGCAGTTCGCTCCAAGCTGGACTGTATGCACGAACCCCCCGTTCAGTCCGACTGCTGCGCCTTATCCGGTAACTATCAACTTGAGTCCAACCCGGAAAGACACGACTAATCGCCATTGGCAACGGCCACTGGTAAGCAGGATGTGCGAGAGATGTCTCAAGAGTTCTTG
>NZ_JBLVYK010000005.1:0-24639 GCF_048284255.1 Enterobacter cloacae complex sp.6700776
ACCACCACCGCCGTATGTTCCCCTCACCCTAACCCTCTCCCCGGAGGGGCGAGGGGATTGCTCAGTGCTCGCATTAATTTGTGGGGAACCCTCAGCCCAAAGGGAGAGGGCCGGGGTGAGGGCATCAGGCCGCACAATACTGAAGGGAAAACCATGCACACAACCCACAGCACATTTTCTCTCGCCGGCCACACCCTTCACCGCATCACTTTCGACCCCACCACCTTCACCGACGCCGATCTCCTCTGGCTGCCCCATCACGCACAGCTGGCTGACGCCGGACGCAAGCGCAAATCCGACCACCTGGCAGGCCGCATCGCCGCGGCGCATGCGCTAAACGAGCGCGTAATCCCCGGCATCGGACCCAGCGGCGAACCGCTCTGGCCGCAAGGTATTTCCGGCAGCATCACCCACAGCGGCACGCAGGCGATGGCCGTCGTCACGCAATACCCTGCGCTTATCGGCATCGATTGTGAAACGATCCTTTCCGAAAACGAAGCCTGGGAAATCAAAGACGGCATTATTGATATGCAGGAAGAACCTGTGCTTTCCCGCTCGGGATACCCGTTCGCCCTCGCCCTGACGCTGGCGTTCAGCGCCAAAGAGAGCCTGTTCAAGGCCCTCTTTCCGCAGGTGCAGGCCTGGATGGGTTTTGACAGCGCCCGCATTACCCTGCTCGACGACAGGACGCTTACGCTGGCATTGACCCGTCAACTTGCAGGCTTTGAGGAAGGCACTGCCTTCACCCTTCACTGGCAGCAGCACGGCGAACAGGTCATCACCCTGCTGTCACACGCTCCTGCCGACGTGCCTTCACGCTGGTCACCACAAACGTCATGATAAACACCATCGCGAACAGGACCACAATGGTCGGCGCGGGCGCGCTGTCGAGATAAAACGAGGCATAAACGCCGCTTACCGACACCAGCGCTGAAACGGCGACCGCCACCAGCAGCGCCATGTGAAAGCGTCGGGTGATCAGCACCGCCACCGCGCCGGGGGCAATCAGCAGCGAAATCGACAGAATTATACCCACCGCTTTCAGCGTCGCCACGATGGTCAGCGAAACCATGCACAGTAAGCCGTAGTGCAGCCAGCGGGTGCGCAGGCCGCTCGCCTGCGCCTGCTGATAGTCAAAGCAGAACAGCAGAAAATCGCGCCACTTCAGGCCAATCACCAGCGCAATCAACCCCGCGACGAGACCGCTTTGCAAAATGTCCATCCCGTTAATGCCCAGCATATCGCCGAACAGAATGTGGTCGAGATGCACCTCAGGTTTGACGGCGATATAGAGGATCAGCCCGGCGCCGAACATGCCGGAAAAGACGATCCCCATAACCGTATCTTGCTTGATTCGGCTGTTATCCTTCAGGTATCCGGTGGCGACCGCGCAGAACAGACCAGCCACGAATGCGCCCAGCGCCAGCGGCAGGCCCATCATCCAGGCCAGCACGACGCCGGGAAACACCGCGTGGCTCATGGCGTCGCCCATCAGCGCCCAGCCTTTCAGCACCAGAAAAACCGACAGCAGCGCGCAGGGCACGGCCACCAGGAGTGAAATCAGCAGCGCGTTGTTCATAAACGCAAAATGGAACGGTTCGAGGATCAGCGTCATCATGGATGTGCCTCCCGCGCCCGACGGCGGCTGGCAAGCAGCCCGTGCTTCGGCGCAAAGACGAACGCCAGCAGGAACAGCAGCGTCTGGGCGACCACGATAATGCCGCCGGTGGCGCCGTCCAGGTAATAGCTGGCCCACGCACCGAGGAAGCTGGTGATGCTGCCAATGGCGACGGCAATCATCAACAGGCGCGGGAAGCGATCGGTCAGCAGCCAGGCGGTCGCACCGGGCGTAACCACCAGACAGATCACCAGAAATGCGCCGACGGTTTGCAGCGCCGCCACGGTAGAGACCGCCAGTAGCGTAAAGAAGAGAATTTTCTGACGTTCCGGGCGCAGACCGATGGCGCGGGCGTGGTTCTCATCAAAAAAGGTCACCATCAGATCTTTCCATTTGAACAGCAGGATAACTATCGACACCACGCCGATAATCGCCAGCTGGACGATATCTTCCGGGGCGATGGCGAGAATATTGCCGAGGACGATGGTCTGAATGTTCACCGAGGTCGGGTTGAGTGAGACCATAAACAGCCCCAGCCCGAAAAACGAGGAGAAGATCAGCCCGATAATGGCGTCCTCCTTCAGGCGGCTGCGCTGGTTGAGAAACAGCATGCTGCCCGCCGCCAGCCCGCCCGATAAAAACGCCCCCAGCGAGAACGGCAGTCCGAGCATGTAAGCGCCCGCTACGCCCGGCACGATGGAGTGCGACAGCGCATCGCCGATCAGCGACCAGCCTTTGAGCATCAGATAGCAGGAGAGAAACGCGCACAGCCCGCCCACCATCGCCGAGACCCACATCGCGTTGAGCATGTACTCGTAGCCAAAGGGTTCGAGAAGCGCGTTCATTTGGCCTCCTGTCGGTGCGTGACGAAGGGGCGTTCGTCGTCGGTAATAATGCGATCTTCCGAGCCGCTGAGCACCACGTGGCGCAGCACGCCGCTAAAGGCGCGCTCAAGATTCTCGGCGGTAAAGGTGATATCCGTCGGGCCGCTCGCCAGCACGGTGCCTTTGACCATCACCGTGTAATCGCAGAATTCCGTGACCGAGCCCAGATTGTGGGTCGAAACCAGCATCGTTTTACCCTCGTCGCGCAGCTCCCGCAGCAGGCTGATGATCCTGGCTTCGGTTTTGACGTCCACGCCGGTAAACGGCTCGTCGAGCAGGATCACCTCGCCCTGCTGGGCAATCGCCCGCGCCAGAAACACGCGCTTCTTTTGGCCGCCGGAGAGCTCGCCAATCTGCCGATGACGCAGCTCAAGCATATCCACGCGCTTCAGGGCGTCGGTTACAATCTGCCTGTCGCGCTCTTTAGGCCGACGCAGAAACCCCATATGCCCGTAGCGGCCCATCATCACCACGTCCTCGACCAGCACCGGAAATGACCAGTCGACCTCTTCCGACTGCGGCACGTAGGCGACCAGGTTCAGGCGCAGCGCCCGGTGAGGCGGAAGCCCGAGAATGGAGATAGTGCCGCTCGCCGCCCGCACAAAGCCCATCACCGCCTTAAACAGCGTGGACTTGCCGGAACCGTTCACCCCCACCAGGGCGGCAATCGATCCGCCCGGCACGCTGAACGACGCGTCGCGCAGCGCCGTGTGGCCGTTGCGGTAGGTCACGGTCACGTCGGTTACAACAATCCCCTTCTGCATGGTTACTCCTTCATCCCGTCGCGGATGCCCTGCACCAGCGTGCGGGTGGTGACGTTCAGCAGATCGATATAGGTTGGCACCGGGCCGTTTTCTGCACTCAGGGAGTCAACGTACAGCACGCCGCCGTAATGGGCGCCGGTTTCCCGCGCCACCTGACGAGCGGGCTTATCCGAGACGGTGCTTTCGCTGAACACCGCCGGAATGTGATGTTTTTTCACCAGATCGATAACCTTGCGCACCTGCTGCGGCGTGCCCTGCTGATCGGCGTTGATCGGCCACAGGTACAGCTCTTTCAGGCCCAAATCCCGCGCCAGATAGGAGAACGCCCCTTCGCTGGTCACCATCCAGCGTTTGTCTACCGGGATCGCCGTGACCTGCTTGCGCAGCGGTTCGAGAGTGGCGGTGATCTTCTGCTTGTAGGCGTCGGCGTTACGCTGATAGGTCTGCGCGTTGGTCGGATCGTACTTCACCAGCGCGTCGCGAATGTTATCGACGTAAATCAGGGCGTTGTCCGGCGACATCCACGCGTGCGGGTTGGGCTTGCCGTTATAGGGCCCTTCGCTGATGCCCATCGGGGTGATGCCTTTGGTAACAATCACCTCCGGCACGCCGTTCAGATGCTGATAAAAGCGCTGGAACCACAGCTCCAGATTCATGCCGTTCGCCAGGATCAGCTGCGCCTTCTGCGCGCGTTTGATATCGCCCGGGGTGGGCTGGTATTCGTGAATTTCCGCGCCCGGTTTGGTGATGGAGGTGACCTCTGCGGCATCCCCCGCTACGTTTTTCGCCATATCAGCGATAACGGTAAAAGTGGTGATGACCTGGAACTTTTCAGCCGCCAGCGCGCCGGTTGTGGTCGCGGTCATAAGCAGCGCGCCGAGCAACAGACGCTTCAATCCTTGCCGTGGATGCATCGCAGAAGTCTCCTGAGGTGATTAAATTAAAAGCAAAATTAGCCCGTGCTATAAGGTATAGCACAGGCTATATTTAAATGAAAATAGTTATCATTAAAGTTATGTCAACGGAGGGAGAGCCTGATGGCGCTTCGCTTATCAGGCCTACGGTAAAGCAGTTTTGGAGTTTTGTAGGCCGGGTAAGCGCAGCGCCACCCGGCATAAGGGCGACTCACTGCCCGGCAAGTGCCTTATAAAATGCAGGATTCTCCCGAATCACATTAAGTACCTTCGCCGCCAGCCCGGTTGGGTTGCGACGTTTAGACTCCCAGCTCTTTATCGTATCGACGCTCGTGCCAAGCGCCTTCGCCATTTCGCTTTGCGTGATATTGAGCTGCTCTCTGATGGCGCGCACATCAGCAACTTCATAGCGGGTTACCCGGGAAGCGGCTTTTCTTCCGTTATGGATCTCAACGGCCTCTTCAAGCGAAGATTTTAATTCATTAAAAATACTCATTATCAGCCTCCACCTGCCTGATTAGGGTACATAGTACACCTCAAATTTACGGCACTGGAAGCAGTATTTTTCAGAATGGAAGTCAGCTTTTTAAGTTCTGCTTTCTCTGTCTGTGTCAGGCTGTCCTTTATGCATTTTGGATAGGCCATAATGAAATAGATCACCTCTTGCAGATCCTTTAATTCATCATCCGTAGCAATGCTTTTAATCTGTCGGGTAAAGAGTGATGTTTCGATAAACTCTATCGCATGACTCATCCATAGTTCCTTCCCTAAACGCAGCAAAAGCCCGAATGCTTCAGCATCAGGCTCTTGCTGCATGGTTACTCTTCCTTGAGTAATGCTGCGCCAAATAACTGTATTTATATACAGTCTGAAGGTATTTTAAGAATCCGTTTAGACATCCGGGAACATCACGCTATTCCCCGGCGCTTCCCTGTGGAGATGGATAAAGTTCAGGTGCCGTTCATACTGGTCCAGAATATCCGTAATTACCTGCTCCTTGCTGTAATCCATCAAATCATTCCCCTGGCTCCCTTCCAGCAGGAAGGTCTCCAGCCGGTAGTAGGTCGATTTCCCGCTGCGCGCCCGGTAGGTGAACCCTGGCACCGAATACTGCTGCGGCCAGATCTGATAAACAAAGTTCTGCTCGTCGCCCATGTGCACCAGCAGATCCAGGTGCCCCAGGGTTTCGCCCTCTTCCGGCGGCAGGTTTTTCAGCTCCACGTAGGCGCCACGCAGCTTCAGCTCCTGCGCCACCTCTTCCATCGCCGGGAAGCAGACCGTCTCCATCATCTGGCTGGTGTAGCGCGTGCCCGGGTAGTTCATCAGGCGCGACAGGCGTTTCTTCCAGCTCAACCTGTCCTGTGCGCCCATCGGCCGCGGCGCGGTGTCGCGGCTGGCGCTGACGCGGCGGTAGTCTTCCACCTTGAGCGATTTATACAGCCCGGCCATCACGAAGAAGATCACGAAGCTGAACGGCAGGCCCATGATCACCGTGGTGTTCTGCAGCGCAGAGATACCGTTGGTCATCAGCATGCCGAGCGTCAGCAGGCCGATGGCGACGGACCAGAAGATGCGCAGCCAGTTCGGCGCATCGCTGTTGATGTCTTTAAGCTTCGAAGTGAAGTTCCCCAGCACCAGCGCGCCGGAGTCCGCCGAGGTGACGTAGAACAACAGGCCGGTAATGGTTGCTACGGACGCGCTAAAAGTAAACGCCGGGTACTGCGCCAGCAGGCTGTAGAAGCCGCGCTCCGGGTGCACCATCGCTTCCTGCGCGAAGGTCGCATTGCCGTGGATAATTTCGTGCAGCGCGCTGTTGCCGAAAATCGACAGCCACAGCAGGGTGAAGGTGAACGGGATGATCAGCGTGCCCATCACGAACTGACGGATGGTGCGCCCACGCGAAATTCGCGCCAGGAACAGGCCGACAAACGGCGACCAGGCCACCCACCACGCCCAGAAGAAGAGCGTCCAGTTGTTCATCCACTCCACCGGGCGGTCAAAGGCGAAGCTGTTCAGCGTCATGCCCATAAAGCGGTTCACGTAATCACCTACGTTGAGCACCAGGGCGTTGAGCAGGAACGAGGTGTCGCCCATAAACAGCACGAACAGGATCAGCCCCAGCGCCAGCGCGACGTTCAGCTCGGAGAGCACGCGAATACCTTTATCCACGCCGGAGGTCACCGAGATGGTAGCGATGATCACCGACAGCGCAATCAGCGCCGCCTTCGCCGCCATCGAATCCGGGATGTCAAACAGCACGCTCAGCCCGTAGTTAAGCTGCACTACGCCAATCCCGAGCGTGGTGGCGATGCCGAAGATGGTGCCGATCACCGCCGCGATATCGACGCTGTGGCCAATCGGGCCGTTGATCTTTTTCCCGAAAATCGGGTACAGCGCGGAGCGGATGGTTAGGGGCAAATTATAACGATAGCTAAAGTATCCGAGCGCCATGCCCATCAGGGCATACATTGACCAGCCCGTCAGGCCGTAGTGGAACAGCGTCCAGACCATCGCCTGACGCGCGGCCTCCATCGTCTGCCCTGCCCCTTCCGGCGGCTGCATATATTGCGTGACCGGTTCCGCCACGGAGAAGAACATCAGGTCGATGCCAATGCCCGCGGCAAACAGCATCGCGGCCCAACTCAGCAGGCTGAACTCGGGCTTGGACTGCTCCGGCCCAAGCTTCACCGAACCGAAGCGCGAGCAGGCAATGCAGACGACGAAGACGATATAGAGCGTCGCCGCCAGAAGGTAGTACCAGCCGAAGGTCTTCGACACCCAGTTCAGGGTGCGCCCAATCCACTCGGCAGAAAAATCACGAAAGAAGATGGTCGTCAGGGAAAACAACAAAATCAGCCCGGCGGACGTAAAAAAAACGACCGGGTTGATTTTGTCTTTTTCTCTGTCTTGTGAAAGGTCTGTCATCCAGTATCCCCACTGTTTTTGTAACTATTAAAATCCAAAATCGCAACAATTAAGACACATTTTATATTGAACGTCCAATCAAAAACCGCTTTAATAGATTACCAACGCTGATGAATGGAGTGGCAAAAATGCCCAAAGTGGGGATGCAGCCGATCCGGCGCAGGCAGCTCATCGATGCCACGCTGGAAGCAATTAATGAAGTGGGAATGCATGACGCAACCATCGCGCAAATCGCCCGTCGGGCGGGCGTGTCCACGGGTATCATCAGCCACTATTTCAAAGATAAAAACGGTCTGCTGGAAGCAACCATGCGCGACATCACCGGTCAGTTACGCGATGCGGTATTAAGCCGTTTACGCGCCCTGCCGGACGGCAGTGCAGAGCAGCGTTTGCAGGCGATTGTCGGCGGCAATTTTGATGAAACCCAGGTCAGCGGCGCGGCGATGAAGGCCTGGCTGGCCTTCTGGGCCAGCAGCATGCATCAGCCGATGCTCTATCGTTTGCAGCAGGTCAGCAGCCGCCGGTTGCTCTCAAATCTGGTGTACGAATTCCGCCGCGAACTGCCGCGTGAACAGGCTGAAGAGGCGGGCTACGGGCTCGCCGCACTGATTGACGGGCTGTGGCTGCGCGCCGCGCTCAGCGGCAAACCGCTGGATAAAACCCTGGCCCAGTCGCTTACCAGCCACTTTATCAGCCAGCATTTACCGACCGACTAACCGAGGAGGAAGCATGTCCCGAATGGCAGAACAGCAGCTTTATATCAATGGTGGTTATACATCCGCCACCAGCGGTCGCACCTTCGAGACCATCAACCCGGCCAACGGTGAAGTTCTGGCGAGCGTGCAGGCCGCCGGGCGTGAAGACGTGGACCGCGCCGTGGATAGCGCAAAGCGCGGGCAAAAAATCTGGGCGGCGATGACCGCCATGGAGCGCTCGCGCATCCTGCGTCGCGCCGTCGATATCCTGCGCGAGCGCAACGACGAGCTGGCAAAGCTGGAAACCCTCGACACCGGTAAAGCGTTTTCTGAAACCTCGACCGTCGACATCGTCACCGGCGCGGACGTGCTGGAGTACTACGCGGGGCTGATCCCGGCACTGGAAGGCAGCCAGATCCCGCTGCGCGAGACCTCCTTCGTCTACACCCGCCGCGAGCCGCTGGGCGTGGTGGCGGGCATCGGCGCGTGGAACTATCCGATCCAGATCGCCCTGTGGAAATCCGCCCCGGCGCTGGCGGCGGGCAACGCGATGATCTTCAAGCCGAGCGAAGTAACGCCGCTTACCGCCCTGAAACTGGCGGAAATCTACACCGAAGCGGGCGTGCCGGACGGCGTGTTTAACGTTCTGCCGGGTGTGGGCGCGGAAACCGGCCAGTACCTGACCGAGCATCCGGGCATCGCCAAAGTCTCCTTTACCGGCGGCGTCGCCAGCGGCAAAAAGGTGATGGCAAACTCGGCGGCCTCGTCCCTGAAAGAGGTGACGATGGAGCTGGGCGGTAAATCCCCGCTGATAGTGTTTGACGATGCGGATCTGGATCTCGCGGCAGATATCGCCATGATGGCCAACTTCTTCAGCTCCGGTCAGGTGTGCACCAACGGCACCCGCGTGTTCGTGCCCGCGAAGTTCAAAGCCGCGTTTGAGCAAAAAATCGTTGAGCGCGTGGGCCGCATCCGCGCGGGCGACCTGTTCGATGAAAACACTAACTTCGGCCCGATGGTCAGCTTCCCGCACCGCGACAGCGTGATGCGCTACATCGCCAAAGGCAAAGAGGAAGGTGCGCGCGTGCTGTGCGGCGGTGACGTGCTGAAGGGTGACGGCTTTGATAACGGCGCGTGGGTTGCCCCGACCGTGTTCACCGACTGCACCGACGAAATGACCATCGTGCGCGAAGAGATCTTCGGCCCGGTGATGTCCATTCTTTCCTATGACACTGACGAAGAGGCCATTCGTCGCGCCAATAACACCGACTACGGTCTGGCGGCGGGCATTGTCACCGCCGATCTGAACCGCGCCCACGGCGCTATTCATCAGCTCGAAGCGGGCATCTGCTGGATCAACACCTGGGGCGAATCCGCCGCGGAGATGCCGGTGGGCGGCTACAAACACTCCGGCATTGGCCGCGAGAACGGCGTCATGACGCTTCAGAGTTACACCCAGGTGAAGTCCATCCAGGTTGAGATGGGTAAATTCCAGTCCATATTTTAACCGGGAGGTTTATTTGCAATTTGACTACATCATTATCGGGGCCGGCTCTGCCGGCAACGTTCTGGCAACACGACTGACTGAAGATCCGAACACCACCGTCCTGCTGCTTGAGGCGGGCGGGCCGGACTACCGCTTTGACTTCCGCACCCAGATGCCTGCCGCGCTGGCCTTCCCGTTGCAGGGCAAGCGCTACAACTGGGCGTATGAAACCGAGCCAGAGCCTTTCATGAACAACCGCCGCATGGAGTGCGGACGCGGAAAAGGGCTGGGCGGCTCGTCGCTGATCAACGGCATGTGCTACGTGCGCGGCAACGCAATGGATCTGGACAACTGGGCGAAAGAACCGGGTCTGGAGCACTGGAGCTATCTCAACTGCCTGCCCTACTACCGCAAGGCAGAGACCCGCGACGTGGGGCCGAACGACTACCACGGCGGCGACGGTCCGGTGAGCGTCACCACCTCTAAGCCGGGCGTGAACCCGCTGTTTGAAGCGATGGTGGAGGCAGGCGTGCAGGCGGGCTACCCGCGCACCGACGATCTCAACGGCTATCAGCAGGAAGGCTTTGGCCCGATGGATCGCACGGTCACGCCGCAGGGCCGACGCGCCAGCACCGCGCGCGGCTATCTGGATCAGGCCAAACCGCGCCCGAATCTGACCATCCGCACCCACGCCATGACCGATCACATTATCTTTGACGGCAAGCGCGCGGTGGGCGTCGAGTGGCTGGAAGGCGAAAGCACCATTCCGTCAAAAGCGACAGCGAAGAAAGAGGTACTGCTGTGCGCGGGCGCTATTGCGTCACCGCAGATCCTCCAGCGCTCCGGCGTGGGCAACGCTGAACTGCTGAAGCAGTTTGATATCCCGCTGGTACATGATTTACCCGGCGTGGGGGAAAACTTGCAGGATCACCTGGAGATGTACCTTCAGTATGAATGCAAAGAGCCCGTTTCCCTCTACCCTGCCCTGCAGTGGTGGAACCAGCCGAAGATTGGCGCGGAGTGGCTGTTTGGCGGCGCAGGCGTGGGCGCGAGCAACCACTTCGAAGCGGGCGGGTTTATCCGCAGCCGCGAGGAGTTCGAGTGGCCGAATATTCAGTATCACTTCCTGCCGGTAGCGATTAACTACAACGGCTCGAACGCGGTGAAAGAACACGGTTTCCAGTGCCACGTCGGCTCCATGCGCTCGCCGAGCCGCGGGCACGTACGGATTAAGTCCCGCGACCCGCATCAGCATCCGGCGATCCTGTTCAACTATATGTCCCACGAGCAGGACTGGCAGGAGTTCCGCGACGCGATCCGCATCACCCGCGAGATCATGCACCAGCCCGCGCTGGACAAATACCGCGGTCGTGAAATCAGCCCGGGCGTCGAATGCCAGACCGACGAACAGCTGGACGAGTTTGTGCGTAACCATGCCGAAACCGCGTTCCATCCGTGCGGCACCTGCAAAATGGGCTATGACGAGATGGCGGTGGTTGACGGTGAAGGCCGCGTTCACGGGCTGGAAGGATTACGCGTGGTGGATGCGTCGATCATGCCGCAGATTATTACCGGCAACCTGAACGCCACCACGATTATGATCGGCGAGAAAATTGCTGATGCGATTCGCGGGCGCGAGCCGCTGGCGAAGAGCACGGCGGCGTATTACGTGGCGAACGGCGCGCCGGTTCGTCAGGCATTACAGAACGTTTAATATTCTGCCCTCTCCGTAAAACGAGAGGGTTTTCAATACATCCCTTCATTACGATAATATTTTTCGATAACTATAAGAAATAAATATTACCCGGCAATTATTTTGTTCATTTAAAAGTCTGTTGACACTGCTCCCGTAATTCAACTAAGTTTAATCGAATGTCTTTCCATTCGAAATATACAATATATTTTAAACTGAAATTAAAGAAAGCGTCATTATTCTTTAATTCTCTCCTGCCTTTATTTTTGCATCACTCAACCGCGAGATAAGATCATGAATAATAGTGCAAACAACGTTGTTGTTATCACCGGCGCCAGCAGCGGTATCGGTCAGGCTATTGCCCTGTATTTAGCGAATAAGCCTTTTTCTCTGGTACTGGTGGCGCGTCGCCTGGACAGAGTTAACGCCCTGGTGGATCGCATCATCCAGCAGGGCGGCCGGGCGATTGCCGTGAAGGCGGACGTGACCCGTCAGGAGGAGGTCCAGCACGCGATTGACGCTGCCGTTGCCGCATACCAACGTGTCGATGTGCTGATCAACAACGCGGGCTTTATGGCTATCGCCCCCATCAGCGAGCGCAAGACCGACGAGTGGGATCGGATGATCGATACCAACCTCAAAGGCGTTTTATACGGCATTGCGGCGGCGTTACCGGTGTTCCAGCGCCAGGGTGGCGGGCATTTTATTAACGTTGCGTCTGTGGCCGGTATTAAAGTGCTTGCGCCCGGCGGCGTGGTCTACAGCGCCACGAAATTCGCCGTCCGCGCGCTGAGCGAAGGCTTGCGTCAGGAGGTGGGTAAAACGGTCCGCACTACGCTTATTTCTCCCGGTGCGGTCGAGAGCGAACTGCAGTTCGGCAGTTCTGACGAAGAGAGTAAAAAATTCCTGCATGAATTTTATAAGCAGGCTATTCCGGCAGATGCCATTGCGCGGGCCGTATTATTTGCTATCGAGCAGCCTGATGATGTTGATGTAAATGAAATTGTCGTCCGGCCAACGCAGGAAGAATTTTAGCATGACTTAAATAACGCTGAATGAGGTGTCATTATGATTAAGTCATTAACGTCCTTATCAGATTTAAATATGCGAACAGGTGCCGACATTCTTCTTGAAGTGCTGGAGAGTGAAGGCGTGGAATATATTTTTGGCAACCCCGGCACCACCGAACTTCCGCTCATTGATGCCCTGCTCCGGCATGAAAATATTCACTATATTCTGGCGCTTCAGGAGAGCACCGTGGTGGCGATTGCCGACGGCTACGCGAAAGCCTCCGGCAAAACCGGTTTTATCAATTTGCACACCGCCAGCGGTCTTGGGCACGGAATGGGAAATTTAATCAACTCGCGGATCATGAAAACGCCGCTGGTTGTCACCGTCGGGCAACAGGACACGCGGCACTACGTGCGCGACCCGCTCCTGTACGATGACATAGTCTCCATTGGATCGCCGGTGGTGAAATGGGCGCAGGAGGTCACTAGCGCCGACCAGCTCCCGGTGCTGGTGCGTCGCGCGTTCCATGCTGCCAGCTATCCCCCCGCCGGGCCCGTATTGCTCTCTCTGCCAATGAACGTGATGGAAGAGCTGAGCGACGCCGGGATACAAACGGCCTCCAAAGTGAACTATCACACCGTCGCGGGCTCCCTGGACGAGCTGGCGGCGGACCTGAGCCAGGTTACGCCCGGCAGGATCATGATTGTGGCGGGGGATGAAGTTCACTCCAGCGGCTCGACGCCGGAGATTGTCCAGCTTGCAGAAGCGCTAGGTGCACACGTTTACGGCTCATCGTGGCCGTTGAATTTGCCCTTTCCCACGCAGCATGCCCTCTGGCGCGGCAATATGCCTACCACCGCCAGTGAAATTGCCAGCATCGTTAATGCCTACGACGCGGTGTTTATCATTGGGGGCAGAAGCCTGATCACCATATTATACAGCGAAGGAGACGCGATTCCGGGCTCATGCGCGGTCTACCAGCTCTCCGCCGACATGAACGAGCTGGGCCGCACCTACGCTACACGCCTGTCGGTGATGGGGGATATAAAACTCTCCCTGAAGGCGCTCTTACCTCTGCTTCAGCAGCGCCTGGTGGCAGGCAAATTGACGCATCAGCGGCTGCTCAAAACGGCACGCGCTGAACGTGAAAAAGAGTGGCAACTGCAGGAAGAACGTCTGGCTGCCGAGCGGCTGCGCCCGGCCATTTCGCCAATGGTGGCGGCCTATGAAGTCATCAAAGCCGTTCCGCCGGGCGTCACCATTGTTGATGAAGCGATTGCCACAGCCAGACATGTCCGACGTTTTATCTCCGACACGCAGCACCAGCGCTACTATTTCATGCGCGGCGGCGGTCTGGGCTGGGGTATGCCTGCGGCGGTGGGCCACTCGCTGGGGCTGGGCCGCGAGCCGGTAGTGTGCCTGATGGGCGACGGCGCCTCGCTGTATTCGCCGCAGGCGCTCTGGACGGCAGCACACGAAAACCTGCCGGTCACCTTTATCGTGATGAATAACCTGGAGTACAACGTTCTTAAAAACTTTATGAAAGGACAGCCGGGTTACAGCTCGACGCAGTTGGGGCGCTTTATCGGGATGGATCTGATTAATCCGCACATCGATTTTCAGTCGCTGGGCACCGCCATGGGCATTCGCTGTTGTCGGATAACCGATGCTGCAGACATCGCCGAAGCGGTAACCCGCGGACTGCAGTCAGGAAAAACCAACCTGATTGAAATCGCGATTTCCGCGGATTAACTGCATCCTGCGCTGTACCCTACATAAAAAGCTTATAAACGAAACGCCTCCAGCCGCTTAATCTGCCGCCCCTGGGCGTCAAAATTCTCCGCCGCCAGCCAGGCGCGCAGCTCCGTGTCCCTTTGCGGCCACTCGCCGTCAATAATCGAAAGCATATCGCTGTCGCGGTTGCGTCCTTTGCGCACCAGCTTCTGGCGCAGACGTCCCTCCCAGACGAACCCCAGCCGCTCCGCCGCGCGGCGTGAGGCGGTGTTCATCGAATCGCATTTCCACTCCAGCCGACGATATTTATGCTCAAAGGCGTTTTTCAGCAGTAGCCACACCGCTTCGGTGCCAATGCGGGTGCCTTTCATCTTGCGCGACCAGGTGACGTGGCCAATTTCCACCGTTCCCAGAAAGCGTTCAATCGCCATATAGCTCACCAGCCCTACCGCCTTTTCGGTGCGCAGATCGATAACGGCAAAGGGCACCAGGTCGTCATCCAGCACCTTTCCGAGCACCCAGTGCGCAGTAGCCTCAACGCTCACAGGCTGGGTGCTGGCAAGCCACGTCCAGTCGCTGTCATCGCCCAGTGTGTAAGCTTCAAACAGATCCGCCGCGTGGCGTTCTGCGTCCAACGGTTCCAGACGACAATACTGGCCGGTTAGCGGCGTGCGAGTTAGCGCTCGGGCACATTTCCAGTCGGGGACGATATCGTTAACGGTTTGACCATGTTGATTGATTTCGGGCACGGCGGTGACTCCCTGCAAGGTAAGGAGTTTGTTATAGCAGGTTAAAAAGCGGTCGAAAAGGAAGAACGTGCAGGCCGGGTAACGCGTAGCCGCCACCCGGCATAAAATTACTTCAGCAGCTTAACCGTGGCGTCGATGTCGATTTCATCTTCGGTGAAGATCATCGTCGTGTTCTGGAAGGTGGTGATCGCCAGCTTCTTCACCGTGCGCATCTCGCCCGGCTTTTTCTCACTTTTCGGCTTGATGCTGTTCATCAGTAGCCCCACCGACAGCACCGCGTTCTCTTTGTCGATTTTGGTCTCAACGGGCTCTTCTTCGCTGAACACCACGAAGGATTTGATCGAGGTGAGCTTCACGCGCTCGCCCGCGATATAAAGATGCTTGCTCTCCGGGATCACCTTCACCGCATACGCGGAAAGGCCTTTGGTGTTGGTGGTGGGTTCGAAGGTCACCGCCGCATCTTTCTTAATCAGATCAGGGTTGGCGACCTTAATCACGTGAAAATAGCGGTTGTCGCCGTTTTCATCTTTGATAAATCCGAAGCCTTTATCTTTAAACCACGTTGTGATTGTACCGTTCATCGCTGTTACCGCCTGTCAGATCTTAAGACTAAAGTTTTGCAGCGCGCAGTGTAATGCACAATGGCTGAGGAGACAAAAAAAAGCCCCTGCACGGGAGCAGGGGAAAGTTCATGTCAGAGCTTATTAGAATTTAGTTGAACACCATCCCACCATCAATCAGCAGCGACTGACCGGTCATGTAGTCGGAGTCTGGTCCGGCGAGGTAAGAGACGCAGGCGGCCACATCTTCCGGTTCGGACAAACGGCCAAGCGTGATGCGTTTGGCAAAGGTTTCCGTTCCGTAGCCGAGCGGTTTACCCGCCGCCTCGGAGACCTGACGGTCGATCTCCGCCCACATCGGCGTTTTGACGATGCCCGGGCAATAGGCGTTAACGGTGATCCCCAGCGGCGCGAGATCCCGCGCGGCGGTCTGGGTTAAACCGCGCACCGCGAACTTGCTGGAGCTGTACACCGCCAGTTCCGGGTTGCCGGTATGGCCCGCCTGGGAGCAGGCGTTGATGATTTTACCGCCGTGCCCCTCTTTGCGGAACGCGTCAATCGCGGCCTGAATGCCCCAGATCACCCCTTTCACGTTGATGTTGTAGACCTTGTCGACAATTTCCGGCGTGATGGATTCGATAGGGGTAGACGGCGCCACCCCGGCGTTATTGACGATGACGTTGAAGCCGCCCAGCGCGGTGCGGGCTTTTTCCACCGCCGCAAACACCTGGTCGCGGTCAGAGACGTCCACCTTCACGGCGACGGCCTTCCCGCCGTTGCGGGTGATTTCATCGGCAACCGCTTTCGCCGTCTCTTCGTTGTAATCCGCAATAGCGACGGCAAAGCCGTCCTTCACCAGGCGAAGCGCGATCGCTTTGCCAATCCCCTGGCCGGAGCCGGTTACGAGAGCCACTTTTTGCATTTCTCTGTCCTTATATTGATTCACAAAATCTGGCTGAGATGGAGCTGGCCCATCAGCAGCGGGTTATCGCTGTAGTCGACGGGAATGGCCACCACGGCCGGGCCATCGACATCCATTGCGGCACGCAGCGTCGGTTCGAGCGCGTCGGCGCTCTCGACGGCAAAGCCTTTCGCACCGAAGGCGTCGGCATAGGCTTTGAAATCGACCGGGCCAAACTCCACGCCGGAGAGACGCTGGTATTTTTTCTCTTCCTGGATCGCCACCATGTTGTAGGCGTTATCCACCCAGATGATGTGCAGCACGTTGGCATTGAGGCGCACGGCGGTTTCCAGCTCCATGCTCGACTGCAAAAATCCGCCGTCCCCGGAGACCGACACCACCTTGCGCCCCGGGTTGACCAGCCACGCGCCAATCGCCCACGGCAGCGCCACGCCCATGGTCTGCTGTCCGTTGGAGATCATCACCTGACGCGCGCGGAAGCTGTAGAGGTAGCGGGCGATCCAGATGTGGAAGCTGCCCATGTCGACGGTGAGCGTTACGTCGTTATTCACGATGTCCTGCATGGCGCGCACGATGCGCAGCGGATGCAGGGCAAACTGGTTTAGCGATGCGCCGCGACGGTCGAGGAGGTCACGCTGATGCTGGCGATCGACAAGAATTTCCGAGGCGCGCTGGCTGAGTTCAAGTTTGTGCTCGATTCGGCTGGCAAGCAGATTCAGCGTGGCGGCAATATCCCCGACCAGTTCCAGATCGGGAACATACTTGCGCTCCTCATAGGCGGGCAGCACGTCAATGTGCACCAGCGTCGCGTCGCCGCTGTTCCACATGGACGGCTCGTATTCCACCGGGCTGTAGCCGATGCAGATAATCAGATCCGCCAGATGCAGCAGCCGATCTCCGGCCTGGTTGTTGAACAGGCCGACGCGTCCGGCGAAGCGGGTGAAGTGTTCCTGATTCACCGCCCCGGCGGCCTGATAAGTGCTGGTGACCGGAATGCGGCTTTTCTCCAGCAGCGTGCGCAGCGCGGCGCTGTTCGCGGGCTGGCTGGCCATCAGGCCGAGTAAAATGACCGGGTTTTTGGCGTTCTCGATAAGCTTCGCCACGTCGTTAATGGCGGACTCCGGTGCCGGGCCCATCAGCGCCGGGCCGCTGGCGGGTAAAATCGCCCCCGTGGTGGGCTGGTCGACAATATCCTGCGGCAGGCTGACAAACGCCCCGCCCGGCCTGCCCTGCTCGGCAGCGCGAAACGCGTTGGACACCACCTCGGCAATCGCGTCCGGGGAGTTCACTTCTACGGCGTATTTGGTCACCGGGCTGAACATGGCGACAGTGTCCATGCTCTGGTGCACCAGCTTGGCTTTATCCGCCCGCTTCACCGCCCCGCCCAGCGCGACGACCGGGTCGCCTTCGCTGTTGGCGGTGGCGATGCCGGTGATCAGATTGGAGCAGCCCGGCCCGGAGGTGACCAGCGCGACTCCGGCCTTGCCGGTTAACCGCCCTACCGCTGCCGCCATAAACGCCGCGTTCGCCTCGTGACGCACCGGGATAATCTCGATGGAGGAGTCCAGCAGAGAGTCAAAGACCTTGTCGATCTTCGCGCCCGGGATCCCGAACACCTGCTTCACGCCCTGCGCTTCCAGCTGGCCGACAACCATATCGGCGCCGTGCGCCCACTGACGTGACTGTTTCTCACTGTTCACGGTAGTTCTCCTGTTAGTTTTCGACGGCGCGGATAGCCGCATCAAGGTTGCTGGGGTGCAGGTTGGCCTGTAAAAACGCGCTGTCGGCGGGCAGGTCAATCATCAGCTTGTGGATTTCGCCGAAGGTGAGCACGCCGCTCTCCAGCTGATAGTCGAGCAGATGGCCGCCGCCCTGACGGTCGTCGGTGATAAAGTGCTCGTGATAGCCCGCCACGTTGATGCCCTGCATATGCTGCGGGGTGCGGAACCCGACCAGCACGCCCTCGCGCTGGTTAAAGCGGAACACCGGCTGGTCGTCCAGCACGTCGGTCATCGCCCGGTACGGCGGCGTCTGGCGCGGAACGGTGCGGGTATGCGCATGGCGGAAGTTGCCATCGATGCGCAGCGCGCAGAACAGGTTATCGGAGGGGATCTGCTGGTCGATCACGTCGTGGATCTGCTGACGGCTGACCGGACCGTTAAAGGTTTTGCGGTACTGCGGCTGGAACCAGGTCATCACCGCGAACGGCGTTTTTTGCTCCGGCTTCGCGGCGCGGGCGCTGCCGTCGGCGCGCAGCTGGTACACCTGGCTGCTGAAGGCAATCATTTCACCGTCCAGCTCGTTAAAGGTGCCGAGACCAAAATCACCGTGTGCCAGCAGGTCGGCGATCGTCGTCTCCCCTTCGTAGACGCCGCTTAGCAGGGCGCTCATTAGCGATGTCTGATAGATCACGCTGTCAGGATGCTGAGCCGAGAACCCACGCAGGGTCTCGCATAAACTCGCCTCACAGTCGCATGCAGATGAATGCATCATCATGCCCGTCCTCTTCAACTTTATTTATAAAGGTTAAATAAATGTTGACCCGATTCAGCAGAGAGTTCCAATATAAAATCCATGCTGGTTTGAGACGTTTTTGATATGGAACTTCGTTATCTGCGCTATTTTGTCGCGGTTGCACGCGAGCGACACTTCACCAGGGCGGCCAAAGCGCTGGGTATTTCACAGCCTCCACTGAGCCAGCAGATTAAACGGCTTGAGGAGGAAGTGGGCACACCGCTGTTCAGGCGCCTGACGCGGGGCGTGGAGCTGACCGAGGCGGGAGAAGCCTTCTATGAGGACGCCTGTAAGATCCTGGCGCTGAGCGACGCCGCGCTGGAGAAAGCCCGGGGCATCGCGCGCGGCCTGAACGGCAGCCTGTCGATTGGCATCACCAGCTCCGACGCCTTTCATCCCAAAATTTTCGCGCTGATTCGTCAGTTTCAGGTGCAGAACATGGCGGTGCAGGTTCACCAGGTGGAAGCCAATATGTCTTCGCTGACGACAATGCTGGCGGAGGGTGAACTGGATATCGCCTTTGTGCGCCTGCCGTGCGAAAGCAGCAAGGTGTTCGAGTTGAAAATCCTCGACCGGGAGCCGATGGTGGTGGCGTTGCATCGCGATCATCCTCTGGCTGCGTGCGATTCGCTGGCGTTAGAGCAGCTTCGGGATACACCGGTGGTGCTGTTCCCCCAGGAGGTCGCGCCGGGGCTGTATGACCGCGTTTACGGCAGCTGCGAGCGGGCCGGAGTCGATATGCAACACACGCTGCAATCTTCACAACTTTCCTCTTCTCTGAGCATGGTCTCCGCTGGCGGCGGGTTCGCGCTGGTGCCGAAATCGATGGCCGCTATTTCTCCGCCGAATGTCACCTACCACGCGCTGAGCTCACCGGAGCTTTATACCGATATCGCGCTCTGCTGGCGGCGCTTTGAACGCTCACGGACGGTGAAACGGTTTCTGGCGATGATGAGCGAGGGGGAACGGGAGCAGGGATGAACCTTTTCAGAAACTGCGGACTGTATTGATGCCCAATTTATTGCGAAGCAGTTTTTGAGGCTGAATTTGAAGGGAGTATGGGCAGGCTGCCATATAAAACTCAGTACCATTACCCTTTAAAAATAAAAAACCCGCACAGGTGCGGGTTAATTTTTATCAGTACAGCTTAACTGCTCGGACTATTGTCTTCATCGCTATCGTACGCCGCACTGATATTTAGCGCGGGTTACAGTGGAGAAACGTTTCCAGCTGCTGGACCTTTTGCGCCATTCTCAATGGTAAAGGAAACTTTCTGACCTTCATCAAGCGTTTTGAAGTTGTCGCTCTGAATTGCAGAGAAATGTACGAATACATCTTTGCTGCCGTCGTCAGGGGTGATAAAGCCAAAACCTTTATCTGCGTTGAACCATTTTACTAAACCAGTCATTTTATTAGACATAGATAAATCCTTAATTTATGAGCCACTTAAGCGCGGCGATGATGGCCTGTATTTCGAGAGTTACTTATTTGGCACTTAGGAGGAGGCTCACGAAGAAGGAGTATCTACTGATAACACCTGAACTGAGGACTGCTTTACTAAAACTGCTTTCATAAGGTCTGTATTCCAAACCGATGACGCTATTAAGACACAGCGAAATTTATTGCGCAATGATTATTATTATTTATTTTAACCATTTAAACGCCCGGATGGCTGGTCGCGGTGCCAGACATCGTTCTGGCTTGAGGTCTACCATGTACTACAAAATGGCTACGCTTTCACTGTGCCGGGAGTTTGGGGTGTTTTGTTCACAGGCGGGAAAATCCTCCCGCGCGACGCAGACATCATTAGAAGGGATGCTCAAAATGAAAAGGTCTGCGTAAGACGTAACCGCAGTGCAAACTGTGCCCGGGGGCGCTGCGCTTGCGCGGGCCTACGGGTCGTATCGCGGTGGTTTTGGAGGCCGGGTCGGGCGTAGCCGCCACGCGGCAATCCCCTTCTGGAAGCCGCCTCGCAAACCTGCAAGCAACCTTATGTAATTCAGGGTTATCCCTTTTCATCCCTTCTTCACGGTCGTAAAGTGCCTGCGTTGCGGCACATCCGTAACCGGGCGTAGGAACCCGTTAGCATAACATGACACTTTTCTGCACGACGAGGATGCTAAATGGCTACTACACCTAACTTTTCTTATGCGCTCTCTGAAGAAAGCGCTGTTCATCAGCTCATCAACGCTTCAATTTCCGATTTTGCGAATCTTTTCGAGCTGGCTGATACCTGCGCCGCGTATGTCAGCGTGCTGGTGGAAACTGACGACACAGTGACGTTTACCACGCTCTGCAAGCGATTGCTGGCCGCGCTGAAGCGGCTGCGTGAGTGCTGTGACTCAGAGCTTCCGTCGTATCTGGTTGAGCAATTGATTGCAGGTGAAAAGATTACTTCCTGCGTGCCGGACTGCTGGCAGGAAACGGTGTTGCAGGTGGATTATGCCGTGGCATTAACGCTGGCGGTGATGGGCGGGACACTGCCTGCGAGCGTGGCGAAAGAACTCACCGGGCTACTGCATGATATGGTCTGGTTGCTGGCAGAGTTTGTGAAGGAGCCGTATATAACGACGCACTGAGGCGGGTGATGGGAGGCCGGAGTTCTGCTGGGTAAGAAGCGGATCCCCGGCCATACGCAAAATTTAATGTTGTTTTTGAATGTCTGGTAAGAGCGAAGAGCGGACAAAGTAGCAGAGGGAAAGCATCAATGTTAATGTCCGGAAAGTTCATGTTAAAACTCTGTATGACATTTTTCATCGACGATTAAAAAGGGCTCTTAATGGCTACTGTTGAGGTATTAAAAGTAAAGTATCCAGGCGCAGATGC
The DNA here is from genome assembly GCF_048284255.1 of Enterobacter cloacae complex sp.6700776. Taxonomy (NCBI): domain Bacteria; kingdom Pseudomonadati; phylum Pseudomonadota; class Gammaproteobacteria; order Enterobacterales; family Enterobacteriaceae; genus Enterobacter; species Enterobacter cloacae complex sp.6700776. Next base: position 21,296 of record NZ_JBLVYK010000005.1, read on the forward strand.
CTGGCAAATGGGAGACAGCCCGGAACTGGCCAGCGAGCTTGCGGACCTGATTAAAAAAGGGATTAAAACGGCCTCCTGCGGATCCTTTGCCTCTTACCAGCAAGAAAAGTCTGCCCCGAGGATTGGAAGCTATAACATTATCCTTGATGGCCTGAATGCCCCGGTCTGCGTGACCCGGCTGGTTTCAATGCGACTGGTGCGTTTTTGTGATGTGACTGAGGAGTTTGCCCGCAAAGAAGGTGAAGGCGATTTAAGCCTTCAATACTGGCGAAATGAGCATCAGCGATTTTTTACCCGCGAAGGTCATTTTTCTAAAGATATGGAGTTGATCGCAGAAGAATTTGAAGTGGTTGAAGTGCTGTAAGACGAGAGAGTCCGGCTGGCGTCTGCTGCTATTAATAACAATGTCCGCTCCTGGCACAAAGTGGACATTTCTTTCACAGTCACCTCTTACAGTGTTCACACTCATTAAATGATCGCCTTTATCACGAGCAAATGAAAACTGCAATCCATGACAATTCCCACATTCTCAACCCGCCGACCACCACCTTAAATGTTTCCAATCTGGAAACAAGGGGCAAAAATGCCCGCAGTCTCAAGAGCGCTTTCGACGCGGCCACCAGACATTTTCCTATTCAAGAACTCGCTCTGGAAGATCTTTACTGGGTACTAAAAGGAGACCACTACCCATCACCAGACGACATGCGAAAGCGCTTCCCCAGCCGGGAGAGGATGAAATACCGGGAAAAATGGTGGGTCATTGACGTAGGTGGCGGGTATTTAAGAGTAATGTTATTTACTGATTTTGAGCGCGGAAAGCTCTTCATCAAACACACCAGCACTCACGCAGAGTATGACAAGCTCACGTACCTCTACCGGAGAACGAAAGAATGAACTTTGCAGCAGCCATCAAAGCGGCGAACAATCTGACAAGCGAGGCATATCCCATTCATTTATTTAAATAAAAAACATGTACCCTAGCCATAAAAATAATCATAGAATGCATTAAAACCTTCATTACCGATAAGAGGCGCAATTCTTTTCCGCAACTCATCAATAAAGTCACCTTTCACTTCGTCATTATCATCTGCTATATCAAAGATACCGTATTGACCATATACCAAATCAATAAGCTCAGCTAATGAAAATATAAATCCAGAGAGACTGCTAGCTATTTTAAATGGTTCAATTACATCATAACTAGCATAGACAGAGGTATTCCCTTCTTCGATAACCGCAATTAAAGGTTTACCTCCACCTAAATCATCACCAATAACAAGATAATTATCCGGTAAGTATTCATAACCACTTTGAGCCTTCGAGAGCTCACTGATAGAGTGAATTTTAATTGGCGCGAAGCCTGTTTCAATGTTTAATTTTTCCGGATTGTAATTTTTATATAAGTAATCAACATCTGTGGAACGAGGTAGGTTGGTTGGAAATGCATTGTCCAAGTCATTAACGGTATTGAAATTTCCGGATACCGAGTATTCATTACAAATAGCGGCTAGTTGCTTCAACGCCTCTTTAATCCCTCTCATCAGCCCTCCCTAAAGTATCTATGATTACACTCCACATAGTGAGTGAAAAATATACTTTCCGCAACATACTTCCGTTCAGAATAATATCAATTAATAAAAAACAGGCGAATTTTTCTTTTCGCCCGCCATATTTCACTTATGTTGTGCACAAAGCAATAACAAGATAGTTGGCTCCTCACCAAATAAAATACTTCTATTATTTACCTCTTGAATTGACAAAAGAAAATCATGCTTCAATCCCTCATTCAAATTGTTGATATTACTTATCTTAAGTAATAAAAACTCGTCTTGCTTTAAGTTTAAAGATGTCATCCCCTCTTCTGGGAATCGCAAACTAGTCAGGCAATCTATGAATGCATGGAAATTATTACCATAGAAATCAGGAAAGCCAAACAAGTGCTTAACCCTATCATGAAATTCTGTAACATCATTTATTTCTTTAAAGTCAATAGATAAAGTAATTACTTTCATTACTTCCATCCTCCCAGACCGATCTCTATGAAAGTGTTGTAATGGTCGTGACTATAAAATGCTTGACCTGTTTTTGTATCCACAACTATACGCCTGGCTCCTCGATTTCCTACACCAGGTGTTTTTATTGTCCATTCTCTATAAGGACCGCTTCCTGTATTAAGGCGCTGACTATCTGGTGAAATTTTGAAATTATTTTCAAAAGGTATTCCATCACGAGGAAAAGCTGGTCTATTCAATTTAATATTATCGATTGTTTTTTGTACTTCCCTCATTTCTGAGGCGGTCATTTTATGCCCCCATTTTTCGTTTACAACAGCATGAAATTCTTTAGGATTCTTTGCTGAATGAGAATATTTAAGACCCAGCGGATCAATCCACCCCAACGGATTCGGCGCATACTGATATAGGTTCCACCCACCATTCAACCCAATCGGATCCTGCACAATAAACCGCCCGACCTGCGGGTCGTAGTAGCGGAACAGGTTATAGTGCAGTCCCGTCTCACCGTCAGCGTACTGCCCGGCATAGCGAAGCGGCTGGTGTGCCATCGCCGTGCGATTCACAAGCCGTGAGAACCCTTCGCTCTGATGGCGCACCTCGCCAAGGCTGCCGTACTGGCCGCTCCAGCGCACCGCGCTGCGCTCGTCTGTGACCTCCAGCGGAGCACCGTTCAGATCGGTATTGAACCAGTAAATCTCACCGCTGCTCTGGTCACGAAGGTGATCCACACGCGCCAGCGGGCTCCAGGCTTCATTCGGGTCGTATAAATACGTGCTGCACAGCCCGCTCTCTTGCTGCTCCTGCAGCAGGCGATAGCCCTGCCACAGGAAGCGGGTGTCGGTGGTGCCGTGCGTCGTGGTGACGATTTTGCGCGTGCGGCGGCCCAGCGCGTCGTAGTGATAGCGCGCCTCAAAACGCCCTTCCGGCCCGGTTCCGCGGGCGGATACCAGCCGGTTCTCGGCGTCATACGCGTAATGCTGTTCATACAGCCCGTTGCGGCGGCTGACCAGGTTGCCCCAGTGGTCGTATTTCATGAAAAGCGCCTGCCAGTGCTGGAGGCGGTTATCCGTGACCGGTGCCGCAGCGTCACTGGCGGCGAGGTTATCCGCGGCGTCGTAGCTGAACTGCGCGCGGCTGTGTCCCTGTCGGGCCTCGTAGTGCTTCAGCAGACGCCCTTCGGCGTCGTAGCCGTAGTCCACCTCACCACGCAGTGTATCGCTGACGCCGGAAAGCTCACCGCGCGCGGTGTAGCGATACAGGCGTTCCAGTAGCGCCTGCTCCGGCAGGGTCACGTCCGTGCTCAGTTCGCTGCGCTGCAGGGTGCGTCTG
>NZ_JBLVYK010000005.1:24739-301110 GCF_048284255.1 Enterobacter cloacae complex sp.6700776
CCCGCCGGGCAGCGTCAGGCCGGTCAGGTTGCTCAGGGCATCCCATTCGTAGCCCACCGCGCCGTTAATGCCGGACTCGCTCAGCACGCGCCCGGCGGCATCGTGGCGGTAAGCGATCTCATCACTTTCGATACCCAGGGCAACGTCTTCGGCGGTTGGCGTACGGCGGATGCGGGGGCGGATGCGGGTAATCTGGCCGCTCGGGTCGCGGAAATGGCGATTTGCATGAAACAATAATGCTACCGCCATACCCTGATCAATTAAGCTATCTGCACGATAACTATTTTACTTTTTAAACAGCAGGTTAAACACAGAAACTTACTTACACATAGTACTGTTTTATGGTCGACTATATAGGTATCATCTATTCCAGCCGTAAAATCGAAGCCTGAGCCAGATATGCACAGAGTCTTTTTTCACACTTCAAGATCTAGTAGCCAGAAACGACGAGATTGGGATTATCATCAATATTTCATTCACATTATGAATATCATCACTGGTAACAAATAAGTAGAATTTATAATTATAAAAAGTCAAATGGTTTATTTTATAACGTGCTTATCTAATGTTCTAAACCTAACAATGCTGTCGACTTTAATATGAAGATTTGAATACAAGCATACGTGATACTCTTATTTTACTATTTATCCATTTAATAACCTCTAAATTTAAAAACAAGCCATAATCATATTGTTAATATGACTTAATTTTGAAACATCATAAATCAACAGTTACATTCATTCCTGCATCAAGGGAAGTCTTACAAATTATCTTGTGAAATTCAGTAAAGCTATTAGTAATTTTATAGATATTGCCACACTCATTTTGCTCAGCGAACTCAAAATATTGGATATCATCATCTGCATGTAGATGTGTTCTGTCCCAATAATACACACCCTGGCTTTCACTGCCATTTAATATAAGGTAAAAGTTACCTCCAGGATCACCGCCGATGATTAATTTATCATCAATAAAATTGAGTTCATAAAAAAAACACTCATTTTGACGAAAAATGTCGTGATTAGGATTTTTCATATTAATTCCAAAAAGGGCATAAAAAGCTATAACCCCTTCATCGACACCTTCATACTCCAGTTCACAAAAATCTGGAGAATTTACAACAAAACCATTTTTCAACCTGAGGAAATCTTTATAATCTTCAGGCAAACTGATTTTGAATTTTGCCTCCAAAACTTTAATTTCATCTTGAGTTGTAAGTTTACCGCATGAAATAGGCATAAGCTCTCCTTGCTAAGGTCATGACTTAGTGATCTTAGACACTCCACCTATAATATGGAAAAATCGATGGTAGTAATTAAAGCCGGAACTTAATGGTTTCCGGCGTATTACATTCATTTATCTAAATAAAAAAACATGTGCCCTAGCCATAAAAATAATCATAGAATGCATTAAAACCTTCATTACCGATAAGAGGTGCAATTCTTTTCCGCAACTCATCAATAAAGTCACCTTTCACTTCGTCATTATCATCTGCTATATCAAAGATATCGTATTGACCATATACCAAATCAATAAGCTCAGCTAATGAAAATATAAATCCAGAGAGACTGCCAGCTATTTTAAATGGTTCAATTACATCATAACTAGCATAGACAGAGGTATTCCCTTCATCGATAACCGCAATTATAGGTTTACCTCCACCTAAATCATCACCAAAAACAAGATAATTGTCTGGTAAGTATTCATAACCACTTTGAGCCTTCGAGAGCTCGCTGACAGAATGAATTTTAATTGGCGTGAAGCCTGTTTCAATCTTTAACTTTTCAGGATTATAATTTTTATATAAGTAATCAACATCTGTTGAACGAGGTAAGTTGGACGGGAATGTATTATCCAAGTCATTGATTGTATTGAAACTCCCGGACAGCGAGTATTTTTTGCAAACAGCAACAAGTTTTTTTAAAGACTCTTCAAATTCACTCATAACAATACCTCACATTCAGCATATTCATTGATATTATTGACAGCTCTTCAAATTCTTACGGGTAAGATTACGGTCTATCAATCGTCCTTTACCTGGAGTCTCATAGCTGCCACGGTGACCTTGTAGACCATGTAAATGCTCATCATAGCCGCTTGGATGATTAGCATTCTGGAGAAATACAATATTCCTTGGATCACCTTGCCATTTCCCTCCCAGAACACCATTACCTTTCACACTATTGATATGATGGCCTGTATAACCCATTTCGGACATAACCGACGATAATTGGCGATTATTTTTTGTGCTTAATATTACTTCGCGTTCAGCGGCCGTCCAGTCTCGGCTTCCTCCACCAGCCGCAACTAGTTCCCTTTCTTCTCCCCATGCTCGGCTTATTGCTGTCGCCCTAGCTCCCGGCTGCGCGCTAAGGGTGGGATCTGGTTTATAACGAACTAAACCTTGCGCAGAGAGTCCCCACGGATCAATCCACCCCAACGGGTTCGGCGCATACTGATAAAGGTTCCACCCGCCATTCAACCCAATCGGATCCTGCACAATAAACCGCCCGACCTGCGGGTCGTAGTAGCGGAACAGGTTATAGTGCAGTCCCGTTTCACCGTCAGCGTACTGCCCGGCATAGCGAAGCGGCTGGTGTGCCATTGCCGTGCGGTTCACAAGCCGTGAGAACCCTTCACTCTGATGGCGCACCTCGCCAAAGCTGCCGTACTGGCCGCTCCAGCGCACAGCGCCGCGCTCGTCGGTCACTTCCAGTGGCGCGCCGTTCAGGTCGGTATTGAACCAGTAAATCTCACCGCTGCTCTGGTCACGAAGGTGATCCACCCGCGCCAGCGGGCTCCAGGCTTCATTCGGGTCGTATACATAGGTGCTGCGCAGCCCGCTCTCCTGCTGCTCCTGCAGCAGACGGTAGCCCTGCCACAGGAAGCGGGTGTCGGTGGTGCCGTGCGTCGTGGTGACGATTTTGCGCGTACGGCGGCCCAGCGCGTCGTAGTGATAGCGCGCCTCAAACCGCCCTTCCGGCCCGGTTCCCCGGGCGGACACCAGCCGGTTCTCGGCGTCATACGCGTAATGCTGCTCATACAGCCCGTTGCGGCGGCTGACCAGGTTGCCCCAGTGGTCGTATTTCATAAACAGCGCCTGCCAGTGCTGGAGGCGGTTATCCGTAACCGGTACCGCATCGTCACTGGCGGCGAGGTTATCCGCGGCGTCATAGCTGAACTGCGCACGGCTGTGTCCCTGCCGGGCCTCGTAGTGCTTCAGCAGACGCCCTTCGGCGTCGTAGCCGTAGTCCACCTCACCGCGCAGGGTGTCGCTGACGCCGGAGAGCTCACCGCGCGCGGTGTAGCGATACAGGCGTTCCAGTAGCGCCTGCTCCGGCAGGGTCACGTCCGTGCTCAGTTCGCTGCGCTGCAGGGTGCGTCTGCCGAGGCTGTCATACTGACGGAGCTGCTCGCGCGCGCCCTGGATGCGGCGCACCTCGCGGTGCAGGCGGTCGCGGGTGAACTCGGTCACCAGCTGCTGCCCGAAGCGGATGGCGCTGACGTGGCCGGAGCCGTAATGCAGCCAGGCCAGCTTTTGCCCGCCGGGCAGCGTCAGGCCGGTCAGGTTGCTCAGGGCATCCCATTCGTAGCCCACCGCGCCGTTAATGCCGGACTCGCTCAGCACGCGCCCGGCGGCGTCGTGGCGGTAAGCGATCTCATCGCTTTCGATACCCAGGGCAACGCCTTCGGCCGTCGGCGTGCGGCGAATGCGGGTAATCTGGCCGCTCAGGTCGCGGAAGTAGCGGTACTCCGCGTGGCGCTGAGTGCGCCCGATCAGCAGCCCGCTGTCGTCATAGCTGAACTGCTGGACGCGACGGGCGATGCCGCCGTCGGCGGCAGGCCGGCCGTTTTCTTCGAGCGCGCAGAGGAACCCTCGCGCGTCCCATTCCATATGGCGCACGGTCTCGTCCGGGCGCGTTTCGCTGAGCGGGCGGCCCACGGCGTCATAGGTGAAGCGGTATTCCGCCCCGTTGCCGTTATCGAGTCGCAGCAGGTTACCGCGCGGGTCGTAGCGCCACTGGCGCACGCGGCCAATACGGTCGGTGAGGCTGACCGGGAGGCCGAGCGCGTTGTAGGCCCAGCTCACCTCGCTTTCCAGCGGGTCGCGCCAGCCCATGAGCTGGCCGCGTTCGTTCCACACCAGCGACTCGCGGCTGCCGTCCGGATGGATCACGGCGCTGAGCAGCCCGGCACGGCTCCACTCCCGCCGCGTGATATTCCCTTCTGCATCTTCGCTGGCAATCAGCTGCCCGAAGCGGTCGTAGGTGAAGCGGGTGACGCTGCCGGAGCAGTCGGTGCGCTGCGTCAGCAGCCCCTGGTGGTTCCAGACCAGGCGCACCACGCCGCCGATAGCGTCGGTGATGCTCTCCGGGAGGAATTCTTCATCATCGGGATAGCGATACGCGGTGGTGCTACCGGCCGGATCCGTCTCCGACAGCAGGCGACCGCGAAGGTCGTACATGGCCTGCGATGAGGTACCGTCCGGGTAAACCGTGCGGGTGATGCGGTCGGTCAGGCGATGCCAGTGATACTCCGTGCGGCGGCCCGCCGGGTCCGTCTCGCTGGTCATGCGGCCGTATTTGTCCCACGTGCTGCGGCGCATCGCCCCGCCCGGCAGAATGACGTGGCAGAGCTCGCCGTCGCGGTAGACAAACGTCGTCTGGCGACCGTCGTAATCCGTGAAGCGCGCGACGTTGTCGTCGTCATCTACCAGCCAGTGCGCCTGCGCGCCGTCTTCGCGGGTCGCGCGGCGGGTGCCGTTCTCAAAATCGTATTCGAACGTCAGCCGTTCGCCGCCGCTATGGCGGAAGCCGACCACGCGTGGCAGGCCGTCAATCTCCCGCCAGCGGTATTCGCTCAGCAGGCCGTTGGCGTCCTCATGAGCGCTCATCAGCCCGTCCTGCCAGCTGAAGCGTCGGCGCACGCTACCGCCCCGGCCGGTCACGGAGACCAGCTGGCGCTGTTCATCATAAGCGTAACTGACCAGGCAGATCTCGTCATCCAGCCAGGCGCCAACGAGCCTGTCGCGGTCGTAGCGGCAGACCACGCGCTGGCCCGCACAGTCGGTCAGGGCATGCAGGGTATTATCCGCATTCCACTCAAAGAGGATATCGTTGCCGCAGGGTTCGGAGAGGCGCAGGAGCAGCGACGGGGCATCATCCCGCAGCGGCGCATAGTGCCAGCGCTCGCCGCTGACGTCATACACCGACCAGCTGTCGTCCTGGTGATGTTCAAGCCAGTTTTTTTCGCTTTCGCAGTAGGAGCGCATCCCTTTCGGGACCTTCGGGAAGGCGACGTAATCGCCGGACGGTGCGCGCCACACCAGGCCGTCCTGATAAGGCTCCAGGCGGCTTTCCCAGAACAGGCTCCATCCGCGGCCCAACACGCTGTCGCCGGGATTGCCGCTGCGCCAGTAGCGCTGCCAGCGCACCGGAAGACGGGAAGGCAGGACGAAGTCCAGCTCATCATCCCCGCTAAGAAACTTCTGTCCGCTGACGATATCCACCGGGCGGGCGATGATCCCCGCGGCCGCCACGCCGGTCATCAGCGTGCCGGCGCGACAGGCGATACGGGCCAGCTTATTGATGCCGGGGATTTTGCCCAGCAGCTTAGAGAGCGCCCCGACTTTGCCAGCGGCGCCGCCCCAGCCGCCGAGAAGCCCGGCGAACAGCAGGGTAAGATCGGAGACCTTGTAGAGCCACTCGGGCACTTCAGACTGAATGGGGAGGGTTTGCTGCGGGTCGCCGCCGATAATGACGTTGTCCGAACCGGTCATCACCTTCGCGTCGCAGGTGGTGCGATCCCCGATGCGGGACGCTGGCTGGCCGTTAATGGAGACACGCTTAGAGCCTTCGGCCATCTGCTGCGAGCCGTCGTCAGAACAGTCGACGGTGCTATCGGTGGCAAGCGCGGCGGGTTTACCGTTGATAAACACGTTGGGCGAGCCGGAGGTGATGACGCCTTTCTTCGTCATGCTGGATGCCCCGGCGTCGGCGATGCTGTCCCTGGCGGCAGTCGCCAGCTCCCCGGTGTAATATCCCACGGCCAGGCTGGCGCCGACGAGCAGGACGCCCACGCCAAGACAGGATGCGCCGAGACCGGCAATAAACATGGCCCCCGCCAGAATGCCCCCGGCTGCGGCAATCAGGCCACCGACAATCGTTCCGGCAATCATCCCGGCCAGCGCACCGGAGTGGCCGATATCATCACCAACGCGTGCTGCTTCAAACATAACAACGGTCCCTGAAGTTAATGGTGGAAGCGGAAGCTCCTGAGAAGATCGCCAAACAGCGCGCCGTCGGCATCGCCCGGCGCGCGGGTGCAGGTCATAGTGAACACCAGGATTTTATCGCCGTCGACGTTAAACACGGCCTGCTGCTGCCAGATGCGTTTCCCGTCGCGCAGGTAGCTGGCATGGACGGTTTCACCCTGTAAAAGGCTGTCGCCCAGCGTAGCGGCGCTGCGCTCACCCTGCTTCCAGCCCTTGATGTGCTTTGCCATCAGGGCGAGCTGGCGATCGATATACGCGGCAAGCGCTTCGCCGGGGTTGAGGGCATCGCGGGAAATGTTGAACGCGGGCGCATCCGCTGCAGGCGGCGCGAAGACATTGACGGTACGGTCCTGATAGCCCTCAGGAAAAGCAATCATTCCTTCATTAAACAGGCACTGCGAAGATGGTTCTGACATTGAGCGGGTCCCACCACATTTTTTCAGAAGCGGTAAGTTTCGCATATGTGTTTAAGGCTGACTATCCCCAGATTATTGCTCCACCGTCACGCTCGCCGAACGGAAAAACAGCGGCCGTTAGCCCGGCCCCTCGCTCCCCGCCGCCAGCAGCGGTACCACCACGTCGCTGATGGGCACCGCAATACCGTGCTTGCGGCCGTAGCGCTGGATCACCCCGTTGCGGATATCCCACTCCATCGGGCGTTCGGCCTGACGGTCGGCAAGGATCGAGGTGCCTAAATCCTCGGGCGCACGCTGGAAGTTCGCCAGAATCTCCTGGGCCACCGCATCGTCCAGCTTCGCCCCTTCGGCGCGGGCGACGGCAAGTCCCTCGTGCAGATAGGCCAGCGCCAGCTCGCTGATATCCTCGCGTCTGAACATCCCGGCGCGGCGATTGGCCAGCACCATCAGCCCGGCGACCGCGTTTTGCAGCAGCTTGCGCCAGGCGACGGTGGCGAAATCTGTCGAGAGCTCAACATCACAGCGCGTACCGCGAAGCGTCTCGACCACCCGCTGCGCCTGCGGCACGTCCGGTAGCGTCAGACGCGGTTTTGCCCGCAGCCAGACGGAGGCGTCCGGCTCGCGCTGCGCCGGGAACCAGACCACCGACGGCAGCACCATTGCGCTGTTGACCAAAGGCGCAAGCTGGGCTTTTTGCTCCACGCCGTTTTGCAGCGCGCAGACCACGGTATTTTCATCGCACAGGGCGCGCAGCCACCCGGCGCTGTCGGCATTTTGCGTCGTTTTTACCGCCACAAAAACGAGGTCTACGGGGCGCGTAATGACGGTGGGATCGGTGAGTACCGGACCGGGCACCACTGTTTCATCCTCATCGTGACGCAGGCGTAATACCGGATGCGCGGTGCGACCGCACAGCAGCGGCGTACGGCCCGCGTCATGCAGCACCGCGGCAATGGTGGTGCCAATCGCACCGGGACCAATCAGCGCAATGGTTGGATAGTCAGACATGGGTCACTCCCCTTTTGCTAAGCCTGCTATCAGTTATACCACCCTGAAAAGAGCGCGCCACGCCCATTGTCTATACTCAACACATAACAGACAACGGAGTGCGCCATGCCCTTACCCGATTTCAAGTCCTCTGAACCTTATACCCTCGGCATTGAGCTCGAACTCCAGGTGGTTAACCCGCCGGGTTACGATCTGAGCCAGGACTCCTCTGCCCTCATCGCCGCCGTCAAAGACGACATCAAAGGGGGCGAAGTCAAACACGACATCACCGAAAGCATGCTCGAAATCGCCACCGGTGTCTGCCAGACCATCGACCAGGCGGCGGCGCAGCTCTCCGTGATGCAGCAGAGCATCCTGCGGGCGGCGTCGGAGCAGCACATCCAGATCTGCGGCGGCGGAACGCACCCGTTTCAGAAGTGGCAGCGGCAGGAGGTGTGTGACGACGAGCGCTATAACGTCACGCTGGAGCGCTTTGGCTATCTGATTTTGCAGGCGACGGTGTTCGGCCAGCACGTGCACGTGGGATGCCGAAACGGGGACGACGCGATTTACCTGCTGCACGGCCTGTCGCGCTTCGTGCCGCACTTTATCGCCCTCGCCGCGTCGTCGCCTTATATGCAGGGCACGGACACCAAGTTTTCCTCGTCGCGGCTCAACATATTTTCCGGGTTCCCGGATAACGGCCAGATGCCGTGGGTCAACAGCTGGCAGGAGTTCGAGGGGCTGTTCCGCCGCCTGAGTTCCACCAGCATGATCGACAGCATTAAGGATCTGCACTGGGACATCCGCCCCAGCCCGCACTTTGGCACCGTGGAGGTGCGGGTGATGGATACGCCGCTGACGCTCGGTCACGCCATTAACATCGCCGGGCTTATTCAGGCGACGTCGCACTGGCTGCTGACTGCGCGGCCCTATAAGCATCAGGAACGGGATTTTCTGCTATACCGCTTTAACCGTTTTCAGGCCTGTCGCTACGGGCTGGAAGGCATTCTGACGGACGTGCATACCGGCGAGCACAAAACCGTGGCGGAGGATATCGCCTGGCTGCTGGAGCAGGTTGCACCGTCGGCCGAGAAACTCGGCGCGACGAGCGCCATCAAGGAAATTGCCCTGCTGTTAAAGCAGGGCAAGAGCGAGGCGCAGCGCATGCGGGACTTTATCGCCGATGGCGGCTCGCTGATTTCTCTGGTGCAGAAGCACTGTGAGCTGTGGGCGACGAGTCCGTAAGGCCGTGCCCCCATTCGCGAAGGCGCTGGAACAGCACGAACAGCGCCGGGATGAACACTATCCCCACCACGGTGGCTACCAGCATGCCGCTGAACACCGTGGTGCCAATGATACGGCGGCTCTGGGCACCCGCCCCGGTCGCCAGCATCATCGGCAATACGCCTATGATGAACGACACGGCGGTCATCATTACCGCGCGGAAGCGGCGCGATGCCCCTTCCCGCGCAGCATCGACAATCGCCATTCCGTCCATACGCCGGGCGCGGGCAAACTCCACGATAAGAATTGCGTTCTTGGCGGCGAGGGCTATCAATAGCACCAGACCAATCTGCACGTACACGTCGTTGGCATAGCCTGCCAGCCACAGCCAGACCAGCGCTCCGCCGATGGCGAACAGCACAGAGAGCATCACGCTCGCCGGCAGCGTCCAGCTCTCATACTGGGCGACGAGGAACAGCCACGCCATCACCACCGCCGCCAGCACAATCCATATCGCCTGATTCCCGGTCTGCTGCTCCTGATACGACATGCCGCTCCAGGCGTAGTCGTACCCGGCTGGCAGGTTTTCCGCCAGAATCTCGCCCATCGCCGCCATTGCGGTGCTGCTGCTCACCCCTTCCGCTGCCGAGCCGCTCACCGATACCGACGGGAACTGGTTGTACTGCTGAATAAATGGCGCGCCGACGGTCGGCGTGATGGTGACGAGGTTGCTCAGACGCACCCGCTCGCCGCTGTTGCTGCGCACGAACAGCTCGCTGATTTGCTCTGCGCGCTCGCGCCACTGCATCTCGTTCTGCATCACCACGTGATAGACGCGGTTGTTGACGCTGAAATCCCCGGCGCGCGTGCCGCCAAAGGCGGTTTGCAGGCTGCTGAAGATGCGCGACACCGGCACGTCGAGGCGGGCCGCGCGCTCACGGTCAACGGTGAGCGTCATCTGCGGCACGTTGCTGCTCCAGGTGGTGAACACGCGGCTCAGCTGCGGGTGCTGGTTGGCTTTCGCCAGCACCTCGCGAGTTACGCGCTCCAGCTCCGCCGGGCTCTGCCCCGCCTGTGCCTGAATGCGCAGATCGAAGCCGGAGGCGTTGCCCAGCCCCGGCAGCGTCGGCGGTGCAAAGGTCATGATGGTGGCTTCCGGCAGGGCCAGCAGCTGGCGCTGAAGGGTGCCCATCACCTCATCCAGCGGCGGACGCTCGCTCCAGTCTTTGAGCATGATGGAGATAAACCCGCCGTTCGATGCGCTGGTGCCGTTGAGTATGTTAAACCCGGAGACCTGAATCACATCTTCCACCGCCGGGTTTTTAGCGATCAGCTCGCGCGCGGTGGTCATCACCGCTTCGGTGCGCTCCAGCGAGGCTGCCTCCGGCAGCTGGACGCTGGCGAAGAAGTAGCCCTGATCCTCCTGAGGCAGGAAGCCCTTTGGCATCGACATAAAGCTGAATACCACCACCGCCGCCGCGCCTGCGGTGGCCAGCAGCGCCAGCCACGGACGGAGGTTGAACACGCTCACGATCCGGGTGTAAAGCGTGCGCGTGGCGTCCAGCCCGCGGTTGAACCCACGGAAAACGGCGGCGGGCTGTGCCGGACGCGGGCGCAGCAGCATCGCGCAGAGCGCGGGCGTCAGGGTCAGCGCCACGAGGCTTGAGAGCGTGACGGCGGTCGAAAGCGTCACCGCGAACTGGCGGTACAGCTCGCCCACGATCCCCGGCAGGAGCGCCACCGGTACAAACACCGCCAGCAGCACCAGCGTGGTGGCAATCACCGGCCCGGCAATCTGACGCAGCGCCAGCGCGGTCGCCGCCGTGCGGCTCTGCCCTTCCGCCATCAGCGTTTCGACACTCTCCACTACCACGATGGCGTCATCCACCACCATGGTCAGCGCCAGAATGATGGCGAACAGACTGAGCGTGTTCGCGGAGTAACCGAGCGCGTAGAGCACCGCAAAGGTGCCCACCAGCGACACCGGAATGGCAAGGGCGACAATCAGCGTCGCGCGCCAGCTTTGCAGGAACAGGGACACCACGACCACCACCGCCAGCATCGTCAGCGCCAGCGAGACGCCAATCTCTATGATGGTAGCGGCCACAAACGAGGTGGTGTCGAATTTGACTTCATAGACCAGATCGTCCGGGAAGCGCGTGGATAACCGTTCCAGCTCCGCGCGCACCGCATCGGCCACGCGCAGGGCGTTAGCGGACGGCGTCGGGTAGATGCCAAGGTAGGCGGAGTCATGCCCGTTCAGCTGCGCGCCCGAGCTGTAGCTGCGCGAGCCAAGCTCAATGGTGGCGACGTCCTTCAGGCGCACCAGCTGCCCCATCTCCCCGGTGCGGATAATGATGTTGGCAAAGTCGTCGGCCTGGTTTAAGCGCCCCAGCCCGTTGATGGTTAGCGTCTGCTGCTGGCCGTTAAACACCGGCGGCGTGCCGACCTGGCCTGCCGCCCCCTGCACGTTCTGCTCGCGCAGCGCCTGCGCCACGTCATCGCTGGTCACGTTCAGGGCATTCATGCGGTCCGGACGCAGCCAGATGCGCATGCTGTAGTCGCGCGCGCCAAACATCTGTACCTGCCCGACGCCCGGCAGTCGCGACAGCGCCTCGCGCACCTGGGTGCTGGCGTAGTTGCTGACGAACAGCGGCGTGTGGGTGTTATTTGGTGAGTAAAGGCTTACCCCCATCATCAGGTTGGTGGCGCGCTTGCGCACCTGCACGCCGTTTTGCTGCGCCTCGGTCGGCAGCTGCGCCACGGCCTGCGCCACGCGGTTCTGCACGTCGATGGCGGCGAGATCCGGATCGGTGCCCGCCGCAAAGGTGATGTTCAGGCTGTACGTGCCTTCGTCCGAACTGGTGGACTCCATATAGAGCATATGATCCACCCCGTTCAGCTGCGTCTCCAGCGGCGTGGCGATGGCCTCCGCCACGTCAGCCGAGCTGGCGCCCGGCCATGACGCTGACACATTCACGACCGGCGGTGTGATCTGCGGGTACTGCTCCACCGGAATAATCCTCAGCGCGATGGCCCCCAGCAGGGTGATGACCAGCGCAATCACCATCGCAAAGCGCGGGCGTTTGATGAAAAACGTCAGCATGATGGCTCCTTAATTCAGTATCTGAACGGCAGCGCCTGGCTGCACGCGCTGCGCACCGTCAGTAATTGCTTGCTCACCGGGCTTAACGCCGGAGGCAATCTGGAACTGCTGGCCCATCTGCCCGGCGACCTTAAGCGGACGCATTTCGGCTTTATCCTCGGCGTTAACCACCCAGGCGAAGAACCCGTCGCCATTCTGTTGTACCGCAGCGGCGGGCAGGGTCAGGACAGGCTGCTCGCTTGCCGGACGCAGGTAGACGTTCACATTGCCGCCGGGCAGCAGCTGATGGCGCGGGTTGGCGAACTCGGCGCGCAGCATCACGCTGGCGGTACGCGGGTCGATGCGGTTGTCCACGGAGGTGAGTTCCCCGCTGACGCGCTGGCCGTTGCTGTCAATCAGCGCCTGCCAGGCCTGCTTCATGGCGCTGATATCCGCATGCTGTCCGGCTTTGGTGGCAAACGCGCCCTCTTCCAGCGCAAAGGCGATGCGGATCGGATCGAGCTGGACCACCTCCACCAGCACACCGCTGGCAGGATCCACCAGGCTGCCGACGTGAAAGTTGCTGTGCCCCACGCGTCCGTCAATCGGTGAGGTAATGCGCGTGTAGTTGAGGGTGACGCTGCGGGTGTCGAGACGGGCTTTCGCCTGCTCCAGCGCGGCGCTCGCTACGTCGCGCTGCATGCGGGCGTTGTCCACGTCGTGGCGGCTGATGGCGTTGCTGCTTCCCAGGCTTTCAAAGCGGGAAAGCTGCTGCTGCGCCTGACGCAGCGTGGCTTCGGCGCTTTTCACCTCGGCCTGCGCCAAGCGCAGGGCGGCGCGCGGCTCGGCGTCGTCCAGCTCGAACAGCACGTCACCTTTTTTCACGTACTGGCCGTCGCGGAAGTGGATTTTGGTAATCACGCCTTCCGTACGCGCGCGCAGTTCAACGGTGTGAATCGCTTCGATGCGACCCGGGATCTGACGTTCGGCGGCGTGGGCGGTTTGCTCCACGGTGGCGACACGCACGGGAATGACTGCGGCGAATGCGGGCGGCAGGGTAGCGGCGAGGAGTATGAGCAGGAGCGGGAATTTCATGGGAGTACCTCAGTATTTTCCCCTCACCCTAACCCTCTCCCCAAAGGGGAGAGGGAACTTGAACACCCTCTCCCCTTTGGGGAGAGGGCAGGATGAGGGGTAAGGTTTTGGTTATGCAGCCTTACGGAACCTGCGGGTCAGTCGCTTCTCGATTTCGACGACGAAGAACATCACCCCCGCCACCGCCAGCGTCACGAACCAGTAGCGCAGCGGCAGTGCTTCGGTGCCGAACAGCATCTGCATAAACGGCAGGTAGATGATCGCCGCCTGGAGCAGGAACAGTACGCCCGTTACCAGCCAGATCCCTTTGTTCGCCAGCAGGCCGCGGTTCAGGGAGAACCCTTCGGTGTTGCGGCAGTTAATCATGTACACCCACTGGGCGCAGACCAGCATCTGGAGCAGCACGGTGCGGATGAACTCCGCGCTGTGCCCGCGCGGGGCCAGCCAGGCTTCCAGCGCAAAGGCGGCGATGGCAATCATGGTGCCGACGAAAGCCACGCGCCATACGGCGTAGGCGTCCATCACGTGCTGCCCGGTCTGACGCGGTGGGCGGCGCATTATGTTGCGCTCGGCGGCCTCGAAGGCCAGGCCGAAGGAGAGCGTGGCGGAGGTCGCCATGTTCATCCACAGGATCAGTACCGGCGTCAGCGGAATGATGTTCCCCGCCAGCAGCGCAATCACAATCAGTAGTCCCTGCGCCAGGTTGGTCGGCATGATGAACAGAATGGTCTTCTTCAGGTTGTCGTAAACGCGACGCCCCTCTTTCACCGCGCTGGCGATGGTGGCGAAGTTATCGTCCGTCAGGACCATGTCCGCCGCCTCTTTGGTGACTTCCGTGCCTTTGATGCCCATCGCAATACCCACATCCGCCTGACGCAGCGCTGGCGCATCGTTCACGCCGTCACCGGTCATGCCGACGATTTCGCCTTTGTCCTGTAACGCTTTCACCAGGCGCAGCTTATGCTCCGGGCTGGTACGGGCGAAGATGTCATACTTCACCGCCGCTTCGGCCAGCTCGGCGTCGTCCATCTTCTCCAGCTCATAGCCGGTGACCGCCTGCTCGCTGTTAGTGATCCCCAGCATCTGGCCTATGCTCATCGCCGTCTGCGGGTGATCCCCGGTGATCATCTTCACGCGGATCCCCGCCTGCTGGCAGGCGTTAATCGCCTCAATCGCTTCCGGACGCGGCGGATCCATCATCCCGGCAATGCCGAGGAAGATCAGGCCGTGGCTCAGGTCGTCGTGAGTCAGTGCCTGCTCACCGTTCGCTGGCCTGAACGCCGCGGCGACCATGCGCAGCCCCTGACGCGCATAGCGCTCCATCTCCGTTTCCCAGTACGCGCGGTCAAAGGCTTGCGCACCGTTGCGGGTCTGCTGCTGCTCACACAGGGCGAAAATCACGTCCGGCGCGCCGGTGATCAAAATCTGCTCCTCACCGCCAATCTGGTAGTGGGTGCTCATGTACTTGTACTGCGAGTCGAACGGGATCTTGTTGACCAGGGTGGTCTCGACCGGTGCGAGGTGGGCTTTTGCCGCCAGCACCTTCAGCGCGCCCTCGGTCGGGCCGCCAGTGATGCCCCACAGGCCGCGCTCGTCCTGAATCAGCTGGCTGTCGTTACACAGGTCGATGGTGCGCAGGTACTGCTCCAGCACGGTGCCCGGCTGGATCTGCACCGGCTCGTCGCTGCCTTCGAGGTAGAGGTTGCCCACCGGCTCGTAGCTGTTGCCGTCCACGCGATAGCACGCATCGGCGGTAATGATGGCTTTCACCGTCATCTCGTTCATGGTCAGGGTGCCGGTTTTATCCGAGCAGACCACGGTCATCGCGCCCAGGGTTTCAACCGTCGGCAGCTTGCGGATAATCGCCCGCTTACGCGCCATCGCCTGTACGCCCAGAGAGAGGATGATGGAGATAATCGCCGGCAGACCTTCCGGTACGGAGGCTACCGCCAGGCTAATCAGGGAGAGCAGCAGCTCGCCCATCGGGATCTCGCGGAACACCAGGCTGAAGACAAACAGCGCGGCCATCATCGCCAGAATGATGGCGAAAATCGCTTTGCCCAGCTTGTCCATCTGCACCAGCAGCGGGGTGCGGTGCTTTTCAATGCCCGCCATCATCTGGTTGATGTGGCCGAGCTCCGTATCCTTACCGGTCGCGGTGACCAGGCCAACGCCACCGCCCGCGCTTACGGTCGTCCCGGAGAAGACCATATTGGTGCGGTCGCCCAGCGGCAGTTCACCGCTCAGCGGATTAATGTGTTTATCCACCACGGTGGATTCGCCGGTCAGAATTGCCTCTTCCACGCGTAAATTATGCGCTTCAATTAAGCGCATATCCGCCGGAATACGATCTCCTGCGCGCAACACAATAATATCGCCCGGGACGATTTCCGTCGTCGGGATGGTTTCATGGTTACCATTACGAATTACGCGCGCCTCGCTGGAGAGCATATTGCGAATACTCTTCAGGGATTTTTCTGCGTTACTTTCCTGAATGTGGCCAATTAAGGCATTGATTACCGCCACACCCAGGATAACCAGCGTATCAACCCAGTGTCCCATTACAGCCGTTAATACGGCGGCCGCCAGCAGGACGTAAATCAGGACATCGTTAAAATGCGCGAGAAAACGCAGCCAGCCCGGCTTGCCTTTTTTCTCCGGCAGCGCGTTCGGGCCATGCTTCTGCAAACGTGCCTGCGCCTCGGTGCGGTCCAGGCCATTCGCCTGGCTCTGCGCCTGAGCAAGCACCTGCTCTACGGTCTGCTGGTATGCCTGCCCGCCTGCGGGTGGCATATTCTGCGAGAAATTTTTTTTGGTCATGGTATTTTTCCTTCAATATCCGGTGGACGGAAGCCGGAATTCCTTTCTGGCTTTAAATAATTCATTTTTAAGTCTTGCGGGTTAAATTGATCTACCGCAATATATTGACTACCCGGTTATTCAAAACTGATTAAAATTATTTCGACGCGTTGATTTTTACAAAATATTTCTAAACCAACACTAAACGAGGAGGAAGCATGTTTGGTATTTATCGCGGGCGGCGCCTGGCGTTATACATTGTCGCAGCCATTGTTATTGCGACGTTAATTGGATATAGCACCTATAGCTTTGTAAAATTATTTTCGTGAAAAAGACGTTTATTTACATTACGCGATATTAATTTAATCGCCCCGGAAATATTATCTATTTTCCGTTATTAACTCGCAGAATAACGGTGGCCTTTCACTCAATTTTGCCAGTGGGGATGATATTGCTTTACGTTTCAGGATGCCGGACAATGACATTTTTAACTCACGATTAACATTACGATGAAACACCCGTTAGAATCGCTGCTCACCGCAGGGGGCATTTTGCTGATGGCCCTGCTCTCCTGTCTGCTGTTACCTGCGCCGTCGCTGGGTCTGGTGCTGGCGCAGAAACTGGTTCAGACCTTTCATATGGTCGATCTGAATCAGCTGTACACCATTCTGTTCTGTCTGTGGTTTTTGGTGCTCGGCGCCATCGAATTCTTTATCCTGCGTTTCATCTGGCGCCGCTGGTTTTCACTGGCGTCGTAAGCCAGTAAGATCGCGCATCCCGTGGATCAGCGCTTCACACCAGGCCGCGTAGTCGTGGCCGCTGGATGAGGGGTGGAAGCTGACGCGATAGCCTTTTTCCTTCAGCACCTGTTCAAAATCCTGCGTGGTGCGATAAATGCCGCCGCCCGGCCCCGTGGTTTCAAACTTTCCGGCCTGTAACCAGAAGCGCACCGGATACGGCGGCGACTGCTGGTACTGACGCGTCAGCCAGCCGGGGGCGTCACCTTTCGGCGCCCACCAGTAGGAGCCTGAAAGGCTCAGCACGTTGCCAAACAGGCGCGGATAGCGCAGCGCTACCCATGAAGAGGCAATTCCCCCGTAGCTCGACCCCGCCAGCACCGTTTTCTGCCGCTGCATGCCGATGCCCTGCCCGCGCAGCCACGGCAGCAGCTCGTGCGCCATAAAGTCAGCAAATTCCGGGTTCGGCGGCAGCTCGTTGCCGCGACGGGCGTGATCGAGGCTGTCGATAAACACCACGTTAATCGGTGGCAGGTGATGCCGGGCAATCAGACCGTCCAGCACGTTGGCAAAATGGTATTCGTCCTGATAAATCTGCCCGTCAAACAGAATTAACGTCCAGCGTGCGGGCTGTGCGCCGCGCGGTTTGTAGATCATCACGTCGCGGGCGTTGCCGAGGATGTGGCTGGAAAAACTCTGACGGCTCAACGTCCCGTGCACCAGCGGCTTTGCCGTGGCCTGAACGGAGCAGTAGCGCGCCGGGCTGAGATCGAGCAGCGAGTAACGGTTCCATCGATCCGCCTTCTGCTCCCCAAAGGTGTTCGGGTTAAGCGGATCGGCCTGTGCGCTCACCAGGATGGCACGGCGTTGATCGCGGGCAGAGCCTTCAACGATCGGCACATCGGGGGCGAGCTTATATTGCATCACCGTATCAGCGGGGACCACGTAGCTGCGGAACCAGACGTCGCTGTTGCCCAGGCGGAACAGCGGATCGTGATCCCCCGCCGGAGAGCCGAGAATGAAGACGTTATCCCGCGCGCCGCGCCACAGAAAGGTCACGCGCTTATGGTTCGCATCTACCGGTTCCACCATTGGCGTTCCCTGTCGACGCTGCGCCTGCCAGAACGCCTCGGTACTTCCACCGGCAGAAATGACGTTTGCCAGCGCCTTTAGCGTCGGGCTTACTGGCGCCAGCATCTGCACGCGTGGTAATGGAGAGGTCTCTTTCATCCGCCACTGAAAACGCCACGGCTTACCGGCTTCGCCGTGTAGCACCAGCGAGGTGTTCTGTTTCACCGGCAGGGCAAACAGCAGCGTGTGTTCCCCGTCCGCAGGACCATTTTCGATCAGCGTGCGGATGCGGCGGTTTTGCCCATCCAGCAGGCGCGCATCCGTCACGCCATTCAGCGTGGCGGAAACGTAATTTTCACCCAGTTCAGGCAGGGAGAAGCAGACTTCGCCGCTGGCATCAAACTTTCCCTGAACATCGCCCTGCCGGGACGACTGCTCGCACGTTGCCGCCACGGCGGGCAGCGCGCCGATCCCCAACAGCAACCCACTCCATACCCTCTTCATTACCGCTTGTTCCCCAACGAAATTTGTTAACAACGCTAATGCAAATGGTAATAATTTGCAATATCATCAACGGCGATTTACCGGTGTTTTTATGGCGATAGCAACCAAGGACGTTCAATAAAAATGTTTAAAAATAATAAGATAATGTATCTCTGGCTGATGAGTCTGGCGACGACCAGCGTCGCGGCTCAGGCAGAAATGAAGGAAGAAACGATTACGGTGACGCAGGGCGTGAGTGAAGAGCCCACTGCGCCCGTAAAAGGCATTGTGGCGACGAAAACGCTCTCCGCCACCAAGACCAGCGCGGAGATTGTGAAGACGCCGCAGTCGGTATCGGTGGTCACCCGCGATCAGATGAACATGCAGGACGTCACATCCGTTTCGCAGGCGCTGCGCTACTCGGCGGGCGTGTTTACCGAATACCGGGGCTCGTCTAACCGTAACGACGAGGTGTTTGTGCGCGGCTTTAGCTACGTGCCAAAATTCCTCGACGGCTTAAGCTTTGGCGCAACGGCCTCATCACAGACGGGCACAGTTGACCCGTGGCTGCTGGAGCGCGTGGAGCTGGTGCGCGGCCCGGCGTCGGTCCTGTTTGGTCAGGTGAATCCTGGCGGGTTAATCAGCATGACCAGCAAGCGCCCGACGGCGGAGGCCATTCACAACGTGCAGTTCCGCACCGGCAATAACGATCTCGCCGAAGGTGCGTTTGATTTCGGCGGCAGGCTGAGCGACGACGGCCGCGTACTGTATCGCGTGAACGGTATCGCCCGTACGCAGCATAATCAGGTGGACGATTATAAAGAGACGCGGATGGCGATCGCCCCGGCGATCACCTGGTATCCGAACGATCAGACCCGCTTTACGCTGCTGACCAGCTACCAGAAAGATCCGGATGCCGGATACCGCAACTTCCTGCCCGCGTATGGCACGGTGAAAAGCGTCGACGGGAAGTACATCCCACGCGACTTTAACGTCAGCGATCCGAATTACAATCAGTCCTTGCGCGAGCAGACGATGATTGGCTACGAGCTGGAACACCAGTTCGCCGACAACCTCACCTTCCGCCAGAACGCCCGTTACGCCACCATCAAGCAGAAATACCGTTATCTGGTTTACGCCAACAGCGCGGCCAACAGCACGGTGTTGACCCGTCGCGCCCAGCGTGAAGAGCGCACGACCAATGAATTTGGCCTCGATAACCAGCTGGAATATCTGCTGGAGACCGGGAGCGTCAGCCATACCCTGCTCGGCGGGTTTGATTACAAGACAAGCAAGGATAAACAGCTGCTGGCGCGCGGGAGCGGCTCACAGTATGACCTCGACTGGACAACCCCGGTTTACGGCGTGAACGTGGATGAAAGCACCTTCAAAACGGCCTCCGACGAGCAGCAAAATCTCGACCAGATGGGGCTGTATCTTCAGGATCAGATGAGCTGGAACAACTGGGAGTGGCTGGTTTCCGGGCGCTACGACTGGAGCGAAGTGCGTACCAACGACTTCACCGATAATAGCTTTACGCAGCAGAACGACAGCAAATTTACCTGGCGCACTGGCCTGCTGTACGCGTTCGATTTTGGTCTCTCGCCGTACATCAGCTACAGCACGTCGTTTGAGCCGAACCTGCAAACCAACCGTGCGCCGGGCGTCGCGCCATTCAGGCCTACTACCGGGGAGCAGACCGAGATTGGCCTGAAATATCAGCCGGTCGACACCACGCTGATGACTCTCGCGCTGTACGATTTAACTCAGGACAACGTAGCGACCTATAACAGCGCTGAAGGCTGGTTCGAAAATGCGGGCAAGGTGCGTTCGAAAGGCGCTGAAGCGGAAATCCACGCCACGCTGATGGATAACATCAACCTGATTGGCTCCTACACTTACACCGATGCAAAAACCGAAAGCACCACGGTGGCGGGCACCGAGGGCAAGACCCCGGCGCGTATCCCGACGCATATGGCGTCTGCGTTTGCCAGCTATACCGTTCCGGGCGGGGCGCTCAAGAGCCTGACCGCTGGCGTGGGGATGCGCTACATCGGCACCAGCTACGGCGATGCGAAGAACACCTTTAAGGTGCCATCGGTGGATCTGTATGACGCGATGCTGCGCTATGATCTGGGCGAGATGAACCGCAGCCTGAAAGGGGCAAGCGTGCAGTTCAACGTCAATAACGTGGCGGACACGAAGTATGTGGCGTCATGCGCAAGCGATACGGCGTGCTTCTACGGGATTGGCCGGACGGTGACGGCGACGGTGAATTATCGGTGGTAAGTGATTTGTAGGCCCGGTAAGCGCAGCGCCACCGGGCAGTTACGGGCACCGAGCCCACAAAAAAGCCGGGTGGCGGCTACGCCTTACCCGGCCTACACGCGACATGTTAATGTGTCTGGCTATGGTTCTCTTTGCGGTACGCCCCGGGCGGCTGGTTGAAGGTGCGGGTAAAGATGCGGGTAAACGTCTGCTGCGAGTCAAACCCGTAGCGCAGGCAGATATCGTACACGCGCTCGTCTGACTCACGCAGATCGCGCGCCGCCATCAGCAGCTTGCGTTCGCGGATGTAGCGCCCCAGACTTTCGCCTTTGTACTGCATAAACAGCCGCTGTAAATGCCATTTTGAGTAACCCGCATGGCGGGCAATCTCTTCGATGCGTAACGGCTGGTGTAGGTTGTCATCGATCCATTCGACAATCGTATCAATGACCTGAGCGGAAATCGTCATACTGCTCTCCCCCTCTGCTTCTCGCTTAAACATTATTCCCACCACTCGCGAAATTGTTGCGTGGTATCACTCACCCGCACGGGCTCGCCCAGCTCCGGTGTCAGCAGCCGGTAGTTTTTATCCTTGCTGGCTTTCGCCAGCTGGATCAGTGGATCGTTCCAGGTATGTTTCGCCAGCACAAAACGCCCGTTATGTCCCGGTACGACCGCTCTGGCATTGAGATCTGCCGAGGCCTGCGCCGTTTCCGCCGGATGCATATGGATGTACTTCCAGTCCTGGTCGTACTGGCCGTTTTCCATAATGGCTAAGTCAACTCCGCCAAACTGCTCGCCAATCGCTTTGAAGTGCGGGCCATAACCGGAGTCTCCGCTGTAGTAGACCTTCTGCTCCGGAGAGACAAACATAAAGCTGCCCCACAGGGTCTGGTTACGCTTAATGCCGCGCCCGGAAAAATGGCGCGAAGGCAACACGTGAACCGTCAGCGCATCGCTGATACGTACCGACTGGTTCCAGTCCCGCTCGTCGATAATCTCAGGGTTCATCCCCCAGTAGCGCAGATGCGAACCCACGCCCAGCGGGGTGACCACGCGCTTAACCTTCGGCAGCAGCGCCTTGATGGTGGCGTAATCCAGATGGTCATAGTGATCGTGGGAGATAATCAGCAGGTCGATCTCCGGCATGCTCTCCGCACGCCACGGGTACTCCCCCGCAAAGGCTTTATTGAGGAAGGAGAACGGTGCGGCGTAGTTACTCAGAACCGGATCGATCAGGATTCGTTGCCCCGCCAGCTGCATATACCAGGAGGAGTGGCCGAGCCACACCAGCGTGTCCTGCTCAGGCGACAGGCTCGCCAGATCGGTTTTCACCAGCGGCAGCGGCTGCGCAGGACGGGCGTTTTCGGTTTTACGGGTAAGAAACTGCCACCACGCCACCAGCATATTTTGTTGCCCGGTAAAGCCCGGCGTAGGGAGCGTGTTATGGAATTGCCCGTCGCGATAGTGCGGAGAGGCCTCCACTTCAGAGAGCTGCGCACCCTGCGGTGGCTGGCCAAATCCGGCATTCAGTACAAACGGTAAACTGGCAGCTGAAGCAATAATCATGACTAACACCACGCAGATGAATAGAGGCTTTTTCATTATCCTGACCCGCCAACGCGCCCTGTCCGATAGTTTGCGCGGGTTGAACTTGATTATGAGTGAGTAAGCACTCATTATAGATAGGATGATTACGCCGTCAAGAAGGTTTTCGATCTTTGACATTCCGCGTTGCAGCGTGGCAAAGCACGTGTTTCAATCAGGGTTTTTACAATTGACGGGAGGAAAAATTTAGTGGCACGTCCGAAGAGTGAAGATAAAAAACAGGCCTTACTGGAAGCAGCAACGGCTGCGTTTGCGCAGTCAGGTATTGCCGCCTCAACGGCGTTAATTGCCCGTAATGCGGGCGTCGCTGAAGGGACACTGTTTCGCTACTTTGCTACCAAAGACGATCTGCTGAATGCCCTCTATCTGCATCTGAAGCAGGATCTTTGCCAGACCATGCTGGCGAACCTCGATCGCACCATCACCCAGCCAAAAGAGCATACCCGTAATATCTGGAATAGCTATGTGGACTGGGGCATTCGTAACCCCCTGGCGCATGCGGCTATCCGCCAGATTGGCGTCAGTGAAAAGCTGAACATTGAAACCGAGCAGGCGGTGAAAGACATGTTCCCGGAAATACACGAACTGTGTCACCGCTCGGTGCGCCCGGTGTTTATGTCTGACGAGTTTAAGACCTTCGGTGATGCAATATTCTTATCGCTGGCTGAAACCACCATGGAGTTTGCCGCGCGCGATCCGTCCCGTGCCGTCGATTTTAAAGCGCTGGGCTTTGAAGCCATGTGGCGCGGGCTTGCTGAGGAAGAGAGCCATGGACAGTAAAGCCTTGCAGGAACATGCCAGACGCGTCGCGCTGGAAATGCCTTTTACCGAACATTGCTGGCCGTTTGGCCCGGAGTATGACGTGTTTAAGGTGGGCGGGAAAATTTTTATGCTGATGGCGACCGCTCACGGTCGGGCCCACGTCAGCCTGAAATCCGATCCGGAAAAATCACTGCTCAATCAGCAGATCTACCGTGGCGTGGAGCCTGGCTACCATCTGAATAAAAAACACTGGATCTCCCTTTATGGCACGGACGACATCACGCCTGAACTGGTCACCGACCTGATTACGGATTCGTGGAATCTGGTCGTTGATAAACTGCCGAAAAAAGATCAGAAGTGGATTCGGCCAGCCTGATTGTTCGTCTGAGACGAACAGAATAAGCGCTCGAATCGCACTTATCTTTTCCCGCTTCGCGCGGTAATCTGCTTTCCTTTCACGCCCGCCCGCGGGCGAATTTCATCACCAGGAGTTGTTATGGATATTATTTCTGTCGCCCTGAAACGCCACTCTACCAAGGCGTTCGACCCAGCCAAAAAACTGACCGTAGAAGAAGCGGAAAAAATCAAAACGCTGCTGCAATACAGCCCGTCCAGCACCAACTCCCAGCCGTGGCACTTTATTGTTGCCAGCACTGAAGAGGGTAAAGCGCGCGTGGCAAAATCCGCGGCGGGCACCTATGTGTTTAACGAACGCAAAATGCTGGATGCCTCTCACGTGGTGGTGTTCTGTGCGAAAACCGCGATGGACGATGCCTGGCTTGAGCGCGTCGTCGATCAGGAAGAGGCTGACGGCCGTTTCGCCACGCCAGAAGCAAAAGCCGCGAACCACAAAGGCCGCTGCTATTTTGCCGACATGCACCGCGTGGATCTGAAAGATGACGACCAGTGGATGGCGAAGCAGGTTTACCTGAACGTCGGCAACTTCCTGCTGGGCGTGGCCGCGATGGGCCTGGACGCAGTGCCGATTGAAGGCTTCGATGCCGCAATCCTCGACGAAGAGTTCGGCCTGAAAGAGAAAGGCTTCACCAGCCTGGTGGTGGTGCCTGTTGGGCATCACAGCGTTGAGGATTTCAATGCCACGCTGCCGAAGTCTCGCCTGCCGCTGAGCACGATTGTGACTGAATGCTAATGAAAATGGGCCGCTGCATGCGGCCCGTTACGCTTTACTGATGACAAGCCTGCGATGCGGATGGACCTCACGATCGTTTCCCCAGGCAAAAGCAATCCAGCGCTCTTCCAGCTCAGCGTAGGAATTTACGGGCGTTAACGTCCACTCTTCTCCCACCGTACCGTCCGCCACGCTAATGCGATAGTTCATGGTAAACGCCCAGTCGATCATGCGCAGCCAGAACCGTTGCCCGTCTCCCGTTTGTTCGCTGTCAGAGACAACGATGTCGTATTCGCTTAGCACCCACTGAAAAAAGAGTTGTGGCAACCCGCTTATCACGCGTTGATGAACGGCACGTGGCGTACGCCACACCATCACCTGCGTGGCGGCACCGTGGGGAAAGGTAATTTCTTTATGAAATTTAAGCTTTACGGCATACGCCGTATAAGGTTTGCCGTCATCGGTGGTCACGAGACGATATTCATCACCATAACGCGATTTCAGGAGCCGGTATCCCACAGGCAGCAGAAACCCCGGCAGATGAAATTCCGCCGTACCTCGTGCCAGGAACGCTTCGGTGTGTTCGACGTTTCGGGAGATAAGGCCGAGTTTTTGGCTGAAGTCTGCGGAATCAATCATCAGTGGCGACATTTGTTGTTTCTCATGGCGTGAGTATAGTCGACTTAATCCCTCATCGAAATGATGTCGATTCAGTCGGTTGGTTTAAGTTAAACGCCACCTTATACCTGTCTCATCCGCTTAGCAGAGCCAGCTCTTATTCCCTGAAAGCCCCTCGCAAAAAACTTATTTCCCCTGCGCCTCCAGCCACGCCATCGCCCTCTCCCCCGCCTCGTCCACCGGTAAATAGACCAGCAGCCGCGATCCGTTTCGCGGGGCGGAGTACCAGTACATCTGCTGGAGATGAAAATCCCCCAGCTCGGGATGGGTGAACAGCTTGAGCTGGTTCTCCACGCCGCGCACGTCGTTACGCTGGTGCCACAGGGTTTTGAACTCCTCAGAAACCGCAAAAAAACGCGCCAGCTTCGCTTCCCAGAGCGGGTCGCCACGGTGCTCAGCCATTGCCGCGCGGAAGTAGGAGACGAAAATCGGCAGCACGTCGTCACGTTTGCCGAGCCGCGCGCGCCACGCCGGATGGGTGAGGAACAGGTAAATACAGTTGCGATCTTCCGGCGGGATAGCGTTGAAATCGACGCCCATCAGGTGTCCGAAGCTGTCGTTCCACGCCACGATATCGAAATTCGGTTTCTGAATACTGGCAGGCTTCGGCATCAGGGTATCCAGCAGGCGACGCGTGCCTTCGCTGATCCCCTCACAGCACACCGCCTGCGGGGCTTCGCCCGGCGGCAAACCGGCAAGCACAAAAAGATGCCGGGCTTCGGTCGGGGTGCATTGCAGCGCTTTTGCAATGGCGGCCATCACCGCGCTGGACGGATTGACGTCCCGGCCCTGTTCCAGCCAGGTGTACCAGGTCACACCGACATCCGCGAGCATCGCTACCTCCTCCCGGCGCAGGCCCGGCGTGCGGCGACGGCCGCTGCGCGGTAAGCCGAGCCGCTGCGGATCGAGGCTTTCGCGCCGGGCACGCAAAAACGCGCCCAGCTGCTTGCGGGTGTCATCCTGGAGAGAGGTGACAGGTTCAGACATCAGCGCCATAACATCTCCTGCATGGTAGTGCCAGTACCAGTATAAGTAAGAACTGGTACCCGTTTATCAGATGGTTGATGCTACGACTCTACGCTGTTTGACGCAATGGAGTCACCATGAATACGTCAGTTGTTTCACCGGGTCGTGCGGGCCTGATATTGCTGTTAACCGGCCAGATGCTGCCGCTGATTGATACCTCGATCACCAACGTGGCGCTGGATTCCATCACCCATTCGTTACACGCCACCGCCACCGAACTGGAGCTGATCGTCGCCCTCTACGGCGTGGCCTTTGCCGTCTGTCTGGCCCCCGGCAGCAAGCTGGGCGATAACCTTGGCCGCCGTCGCTTGTTTATGTGGGGCGTGGCGAGTTTTGGCCTGGCCTCGCTGCTGTGCGGCATGGCGGGCAATATCGAACAGTTGCTTGCCGCGCGCATTATTCAGGGCGCGGGCGCCGCGCTGATCATGCCGCAAATTCTCGCGACGTTGCACGTGACGTTAAAAGGAACGGCACACGCCAAAGCGATCAGTCTGTTCGGCGGTATCGGCGGTATTGCGTTTATCGTCGGCCAGATGGGTGGCGGCTGGCTGGTGTCGGCGGACATCGCCGGGCTTGGCTGGCGTAACGCCTTCTTTATCAACGTGCCGATTTGTCTGGTGGTGCTGGCGTTGAGCCGTCGCTACGTGCCGGAAACTCGCCGCGACACGCCGTCGCGCATTGACTGGACCGGTACTGTCCTGCTGACGGCGATACTGTGCTGTCTGCTGTTCCCGATGGCGCTCGGCCCGCAGTGGCACTGGTCGTGGCCGCTGAAGGCCGCGCTGCTGGCGATTGTGCCGCTGGGCTTTTTGATGGTGTTAAACGCGCGTAAGAAAGAGCGTGAGAATGCCCACCCGCTTATCGCGCCGCGCCTGTTGCAGCTGCGCAGCATCCGCTTTGGCGTGCTGATTGGGATACTCTTTTTCAGCGTCTGGTCCGGGTTCATGTTCTGTATGGCGCTGACCATGCAAAGCGGTCTGGGGATGGCGCCGTGGCAGTCCGGGAACAGCTTTATCGCGCTCGGCGTCACCTATTTTATTTCCGCCTGGTTCGCCCCACGCCTGATTGCCCGCTACAGCACCAGCGCCATCCTGCTGACCGGGCTTGCGATTCAGCTTGTTGGCCTGGTGGCGCTGATCGCCACGTTCCGTCACTGGGGGATGCAGAATACCGCGCTGACGCTGGCCCCGGCCACCGGGCTGGTGGGATACGGGCAGGCGCTGATTGTAAACAGCTTCTACCGTATCGGGATGCGCGATATCCAGCCTGACGACGCAGGGGCCGCGAGCGCGATTTTAAGCACACTGCAACAGGCTGCGCTGGGGCTTGGCCCGGCCATTTTCGGCGCGATTTTGCTGCACGGGCTGCAAAATCATCACGGAGATTACACCCAGGCAGTCAACGTCTTCCTGATGGTGGAAACGGCCATGATGGGGGTGCTGGCAGTGGCCACGCTGCGTATGCGCCATCGTCTGTGTTTGCCGGTCGTCAAGGCCTGTCCGGCGACAAAATAAAACTGCCTGAATTTGCATAATAGATCCGCAGCCGCCATTATGGGGCTGCATCAATACAGGAGACGTTATGCAGGAATTAATTGCTCAGGTTGAAGAGTTAGGGATTGAAATTAATCACACCACCTCTTTAGTGATTATCTTTGGTATTATTTTTCTTACAGCCATTATCGTTCATTTTATTCTGCACAAAGTGGTGCTGCGCGCCTTCGAAAAACGCGCGCAGGCCAGCAGCCATTTATGGTTGCAGATCATTACGCAGAACAAGTTATTTCACCGTCTGGCGTTTACCCTCCAGGGGATAATCGTCAACGTTCAGGCGGTTCTGTGGCTGCAAAAAGGCAGCGAAGCGGCGGAAATGCTCACCACCTGCGCAAAATTGTGGGTGATGGTCTATGCCCTGCTCTCCTTCTTCTCGCTGCTGGATGTGATTTTTAATCTGTCGCAGAAAATGGCCACCGCATCACAGCTGCCGCTGAAGGGGATATTCCAGGGCATCAAGCTGGTGAGCGCCATTCTGGTGGGAATATTAATTATCTCCCTTCTGATCGGTCAGTCACCCGCCATTCTGATAAGCGGCCTGGGTGCGATGGCTGCCGTTCTGATGCTGGTCTTTAAAGACCCGATACTGGGCTTAGTGGCCGGTATTCAGCTCTCCGCCAACGACATGCTGAAGCTCGGGGACTGGCTGGAGATGCCGAAATACGGGGCCAACGGCACGGTGACCGACATCGGCCTGACCACCGTTAAAGTGCGCAACTTCGATAACACCATCACCACCATCCCGACCTGGGCGCTGGTGTCCGACGCGTTCATCAACTGGAGCGGCATGTCAGCCTCCGGTGGTCGCCGCATCAAGCGTAGCCTGAATATCGATACCACCAGCATTCATTTCCTCGATGAGCAGGAGCAGCAGAAACTGATTCAGGCGAAACTGCTGAAGCCGTATCTGGCCGCGCGTCATGAGGAAATTAACCTGTGGAATCAGCAGAACGGCGAAGGGGAATCGGTATTAAACCTGCGCAAGATGACCAATATCGGCACCTTCCGTGCCTATCTGAATGAATATCTGCGTAACCACCCGCGTATTCGTAAAGATATGACGCTGATGGTGCGCCAGCTCGCGCCCGATGCCAACGGGCTGCCGATTGAAATATATGCCTTTACCAACACGGTGATTTGGGCAGAATACGAAGATATTCAGGCCGACATCTTCGATCATATTTTCGCGGTGGTGGATGAATTTGGCCTGCGTATTCACCAGTCGCCAACCGGAAACGATATTCGCTCGCTGGCTGGCGTCATCGCCAGATAATCAGGTGCTGGCGCGGGAAATAAAGCGCCAGTCCATCATGACCCTTTCCGTGGGCGCATCCGGGTTGTCGATCTTATTTAACAGCAGATTGACCGCCTTGCGCCCGATATCCCGCGACGGTTGTTCAATGGTGGTGAGAGAAATCATCTCCGCCAGCTCGGTGCCGTCAAAACCCACCACCGCGATATCTTCTGGCACCCGCAGCCCTGCCTGCTGAATGGCGCGCAGCGCCCCCGCCGCCAGCGTATCGGAAACGGCAAACACCGCATCCGGCGGGTTTGCCGTTAACAGATTTTGCATCGCCGCCATGCCCGCACTGGAGCTGAGCTCACTGGCGTACTCCACCGCCTGATAGTCCAGATCCCGCAGGTGTATGACGCTCTTGTAGCCGCGTTCGCGCAAACGGGCATATTTGTAGCTGAGGTCGTGGTTGATGAGCGCAATGCGTTTGCGGCCCCCGTCGGCAAGCTGGCTGACAACATGCTGAGAGGCATCAACATCGTTAATCCCCACGCAGGAGACCGCGCCCGCATCGGCGTATTCAGCGCACTGTACCCACGGCGCGTTGCCAATCAGCGCGGCCAGCTCCGGCAGCTTCGAGAACGCATCCATGGTGATAATGCCATCGACGATTTTGCCCGACAGCAGGCTTAAGCCCGAGCGGGAGCGCTCAATATCCGAGCCGGAGTTGCACAGCAGAATGCGATAGCCGTTCTTTTCCGCCTCGGCTTCGATGCCCTTCACCACTTCGGCACAGAACGGGTTGGCGATGTTCGAGACCATCACCAGGATCATATAGCTGCGGGCGGTGCGCAGCTGACGCGCCAGCAGATTGGGCTGGTAGTTACTCTCCTGGATCGCCTGCAAAACGCGCTCGCGGTTTTTCGCCTTCACGGTATCGCTGTTATTCAGTACGCGAGAGACCGTTGCCACGGATACCCCGGCCAGTTGAGCGATTTTCTGAATTGACATAGCGACGATACATCCTGCGGTTAGCGTTTTGTGCAGGCTACCATAAATTGGTTGCCCGGCGAACCGGGCAATGCGTCAGTATTCCACACGCACCCAGCGCTGCTGCTGATGGCTTTTCACAATCGCATCAAGGATATACATCACACTGGCGCCATCGTGGAAGGTGGCAAACTGCGGCTTATCCGGCATCGCTCCCGCCTGCACGGCACGGTAAAACTGCGCCAACATATTTTTAAAAGCATCCGGCCAGCCTTCAATGTGTCCGCCGGGGAAATGGGCGCTGTCGGCCACATCACGGTTCATCAGACCCGGATCGTCGCTGAGCGTCTGGTTTGCCCGGGTGCGATGGCCGATCCACAGCTGCTGCGGGGTTTCCTGATCCCACGCCACCGACTGCTCGCTGCCGTTAATTTCAAAGGTCAGGCGGTTTTTTCGCCCCGCGCTCACCTGCGAGACGCTAAAGCTGCCCTTGCTGCCGTCGTCAAAACGCAACAGCACCGAGCCGAAGTCTTCGGTAGTGACCAGTTTATCTTCATAGTGAGCATGTTCGTCGTGCGTAAACGCCTGACTGCCCGCCACGTTAGCCTTGCGCGTCGGCCAGACGATGGATAAATCAGCCATCACCTCAGTAATGCGCCTGCCGGTGACATACTGCACCGTATCGCACCAGTGGGAGCCGATATCCGCCACCGCCCGCGATGCGCCGCCGAGCGCGGCATCCACCCTCCAGTTATAGTCTGTTTCCAGCAGCATCCAGTCCTGCAAATAGCTGCCGTGCGAGGCAAACAGCCGCCCGAGGGTGCCCGCGCGCATCATGCTCGCCGCCTGGCGCACCATCGCAAACTGACGATAGACAAAGCTCACGCCATGCACCACGCCCGCCTGCTCTGCCAGCGCCACCAGCTCGCGCGCCTCGTCCGGTGTCATGCACAGCGGCTTTTCGGAAAACACGTGCTTGCCCGCGCGCAGGATCTGGCGGTTAATCTCCGCGTGCAGGTGGTTCGGCGTGCAGTTGTGCACCGCATGCAGATTGGAGTGCGCGAGCAGTTCTTCCACGCTGGCGTAAGCATGCGGCACATTTAGCTGGCGCGCCTTTTCCTGCGCCTTAACGAGCGAACCGTCGCAGAGCGCGACCACCTGCACAAACCCGAGACGCCTGAGCGCCTCGATGTGTGCCGGGCCAATAAACCCGCTGCCGATAATCCCGACGTTAATCATGGCTGCCCCCTGCGGCGAAATCATCAAACGCCCGTCCGGAAACGGGAATAATGTGGCGGCGGATAAATTCGCTGCCTTCACTCGCGCCAGTATCGCCATCCTTCAGGCAGCACTCCCACTCCAGCACCGCCCAGCCGTTGTAGTCGTACTGGGTCAGCTTGCTGAAGATGCCCTTAAAGTCGATCTGCCCGTCACCCAGCGAGCGAAAACGTCCGGCGCGGTTGATCCACGGCTGGTAGCCGCCGTAGACGCCGCTGCGCCCGCTGGGGCGGAACTCCGCGTCCTTGACATGGAACGCTTTAATGCGCGCATGGTAGAGATCAATAAAGGTCAGGTAATCCATTTGCTGAAGCAGCATGTGGCTCGGGTCGTAGAGAATGTTGCAGCGCGGATGGTTATCCACCAGCGCCAGAAAACGCTCGAAGGTTACGCCGTCGTGCAGATCTTCCCCCGGATGCAGCTCAAAGCAGACGTCCACGCCCTGCTCGTCGAAGTTATCCAGTATCGGCCGCCAGCGGGTTGCCAGCGCCTCGAACGCCTCCTGAAAACGCTGCTCGTTGTGCGGCGGCCACGGATAGAAAAACGGCCAGGCCAGCGAGCCGGAGAAGGTGGCGTGCGCTTTCAGCCCTAATCGGGCCGAGGCGACCGCCGCCTGCTTCAGTTTTTCCGTCGCCCACGCCTGACGCGCCGCATCGTTACCGCGCACGGATGCGGGTGCGAAGTGGTCAAACGCCTCGCTGTAAACCGGGTTCACCGCCACAAGCTGCCCTTCCAGATGGGTCGACAGCTCGCTGATGACCAGCCCGTGCGCGGCCAGCTTTGCGGTGATGTCGTCGCAGTAGGCCTGACTCTCTGCGGCTTTCTCCACATCAAAGATATGCGGATGGTTGCAGGGGATCTGCACCGCTTTGTAACCCTTCGACGCCGCCCATCCTGCCAGCCCGTCGAGCGTGTTGAAGGGCGCTTCCCCGCCAATAAACTGCGACAGAAAAATGCCCGGTCCTTTCATTGTCCTCATACCACCTCCAGAACATTACGCCTTGTCATCGTCATACTTAAACGTGAGAAGGAAAATCAGCGCGATCGCCGCGGCAGCCACCGCCGGGATCCACCAGAATGTAACCCACGCCTGCGGCACGGTCTGCCCTGCCACCAGGCGGTTGTAAAGCGCCCCTGAAATCTGCGAGCCGAGCAGCATGCCGATGCCGTAGGTAAACATCACGATCATGCTCTGCGCCTGGCCTTTGACCTTTTCTCCCGCCACGCGGTCGGTGTAGATAAAGCCGACGACAAAGAAGAAATCGTAGCAGACGCCGTGCAGCAGAATGCCCAGATACAGCAGAATGCGCCCCTCCTCGCTGACGCCCAGCGCGAACATGGCATAACGCACGAACCACGCCAGCATGCCGATCAGCAGCATATATTTCACGCCCAGGCGGCGGAACAGCAGCGGAATAACCAGCATGAAGACGATCTCAGACATCTGCCCGAAGGACATGGCGGTGCTGACGTCGGCAATGCCGGCATCCGCCAGATACGAGGCGGTGTAGGCGTAATAGGTGCCGAGCGGGACGGAGATCAGCATTGCGCAGACGGAGAAGATGAAGAAGTGGCGGGTTTTGAGCAGCGCGAAGGCGTCCGCGCAGAAGAGATCGCGCACCTTCACAGGCAGGCCTTTCGCCGGTGCAGGCGTGTGCGGCAGCGTCAGGCTATAGAGCGCCAGCAGCACGGAGCTGACCGCCGCCACCTGGAAGATGGTCACGCTGGACGCCACGCCGGTGACGCCAATAAAAATGCCCGCCACGATCCAGCCGATGGTGCCAAACACACGCACCACTGGGAAAGTTTTATCCACGTTTGCCAGGCTGTGGAACGCGATGTTGTTGGTGAGCGCCAGCGTTGGCATGTAGCAGAGCGTGTAGCCAAACAGCAGGCCAATCAGCAGCGCGCCGTTCTCAGCAATCAGCGCCCCCGGCACGAACCAGAGGATCGCCGCGCCCGCGAGGTGCATCACCGCCATCACCTTCTGTGAAGCGAAGAAGCGGTCCACCAGCATCCCGAGCACGAACGGCGAAAGAATGGAGGCGATGGGCCCGGCTGAGAACGCATCGCCAATCAGCAGAGACATGTTGTGCCGGGTCATCACCAGGCCAAGCGTGACCGACCAGCTACCCCAGATAAAAAATTGCAGAAACATCATCAGCGACAGACGCGGCACCAGCAGCCGGTGCTGCGTTATCGCCTTTTCACTACTCTCAGTTGACACCATGATAAGCCTCACCCGGAAAAAGTAATCGATTACAAATTAGTTCAAATGAAAAGTAATCGATTACAAAACAAAGATCCTGTGGATCGAAACAGAATTGGGAGAGGGGTCACGATAATGGTGTAGCGGAGGTGCCGGGTGGCGGCTTCGCCTTACCCGGCCTACTAAATAACGTCCCCGAACATGTAGGCCCGGTAAGCGCAGCGCCACCGGGCGTGAAGGCGGGTAGTGTGGTGCGGTCTGGTGCCCTCACCCCGGCCCTCTCCCACAGGGAGAGGGGGCAAACACTAAAAACGGCAACCTGGTTGCCGTTTTGCTTTTACCTTCGAGAGAGTTTAAAGGCAACAAACAGGAACACCACCCACACCGGCAGCAGCATCGCTGACAGGCGCATCTCATCCATGGTGCACATCAGCACCAGAATCAGGCCGAGGAAGGCGATACAGATGTAGTTCCCCGCCGGATAGAGCAGCGCCTTGAACTGCGTCTCGCGCCCCTTGCGGCGCATCGCGGCGCGAAAGCGCAGGTGCGCCAGGCAGATCATGATCCAGTTCAGCAGCAGCGTGGCGACAACCAGCGCCATCAGCAGGCCAAACGCCTCTTTCGGCAGCAGATAGTTGATCAGCACCACCAGCGAGGTGATAGCGCCCGAAAGGAACAACGAATTGATCGGCACGCCGCGACGGCTGACGCGGGTAAGGAACTTCGGCGCGTTGCCCTGTACGGAGAGGCCAAACAGCATGCGGCTGTTGGAGTAAACCCCGCTGTTGTACACCGACAAAGACGCCACCAGAATGACGAAGTTCAGCGCGGAAGCCACCACGTTGCTGTTCAGGTCATGGAAGATCATCACGAACGGGCTGCTGTCAGATTTTACTTCCACCCACGGATAGAGCGCCAGCAGCACCACCAGCGAGCCGATATAGAACAGCAGGATACGGTACACAACCTGGTTGACCGCTTTCGGAATGCTTTTGTGCGGATCGCGCGCTTCAGCAGCGGTGATGCCAATCAGCTCCAGACCGCCAAAGGAGAACATAATGACCGCCAGCGAGAGGATCAGCCCTTTCCAGCCAGTCGCCAGGAAGCCGCCGTGCTGCCACAGGTTGTCGATCGATGCACGCTCGCCGCCGTGGCCGGAGAACAGCAGCCACAGGCCAAAGCCGATCATGCCGATAATCGCCAGCACCTTGATCAACGCAAACCAGAACTCGGTCTCGCCATACAGGCGCACGTTCACAAGGTTAACGGCGTTAATAATGATGAAGAAGGCCGCCGCCCAGATCCACGTCGGGACATCCGGCAGCCAGTACTGCATATAGATGCCTGCGGCGGTCAGCTCCGCCATCCCGACCAGCACGAACATCACCCAGTAGTTCCAGCCGGAGAGGAAGCCTGCGAACGGACCCCAGTATTTATAGGCAAAATGCGCGAAGGAGCCGGACACCGGCTCTTCAACAACCATCTCGCCGAGCTGGCGCATGATCAGGAAGGCGATAATCCCCGCGAGAGCGTAACCCAGCAGAACCGCCGGGCCAGCCATTTGAATGGCGGGGCCGATGCCGAGAAACAGCCCGGTACCGATCGCGCCGCCAAGGGCAATTAACTGAATATGTCGATTTTGCAAACCACGTTGCAGCGTCGGACTCTGATCCGACGAAGCTTCAGCGCTACCATGGCCTGAAGCGGATGACGCGTCTTTCACGCCCTACCCCTGTCTCTTTTTTAGAAGGGGCACGTTTTAACACTTCATGCTGGTGGTAGCAAGCTTAACGCCGGGCCAGCGCATGCGCCCGGCGGATAAACGTCACGACCCGATGATCCCGCCGTCTGCTTTGACGATCACCACCGTTGACGATCGCGGACGCCCGTTCGGGCTCGCGTCTGGCCAGCTGGAAACAGCGCGAGGGTTGGCCGGGTCGGTAATATCATCCCCGCCCTCCCCCGGATGCTGAATGTTGATAAACAGCGTCCGGTTGTCTGGCGTAAACGCAATGCCGGTGATTTCGCACCCGCGCGGCCCGGTCAGGAATCGGCGATACTCGTTGGTGCCTGGAATGGTAGCCACCATCTGGTTATTGCCCATCCCCTCGTACGCTTTCTTATTGATGGTGCTGGAGGAGACATCGGTCTGGATCCACAGGACGCCCTGATGGTCAAACGACAGGCCGTCCGGGCTGCCAAATTCCGCGCCCTGCATCGAGCCTTTGGCCTTCGGATCGTCGCCGTCGGTGCGCCCGGCCATGACCAGAATATCCCACTTAAAGCGTGAGGCGGCAGGATCGGCCCCCTCTTCGAGCCAGTGCATAATATGCCCGTACACGTTGTTGGCGCGCGGGTTAGCGGCGTCGACCGGTGCCTTGCCCTCTTTACCGCGATCGCTGTTGTTGGTGAGCGTACAGTAGACGCTGCCGCTGGCGTGCGGATCGACGGCTATCCACTCGGGGCGATCCATCTTCGTTGCCCCCACCACGTCGGCCGCCAGACGGGTTTTAATCAGCAGATCGCCCTGGCTTGCAAAACCGTTGCTTTTATCCAGGCCATTTTGCCCGAAGACAAGCGGCAGCCAGTCGCCGCTGCCGTTTTCGTTGAACCTGGCGACGTACAGCGTGCCGGACGTCAGCAGCTGCATATTGGCTTCGCGGTTCGCGGGATCGTATTTTTTATCCGAAACAAATTTATAGATGTACTCAAACTTTTGGTCGTCACCCATATAAACCACCACGCGATTATCGGCGGCGAGCGTGACGGCTGCCCCCTCATGCTTGAAGCGGCCCAGCGCGGTGTGCTTGCGCGGGGTGGAGGTCGGGTTGTAGGGATCGATTTCCACGACCCAGCCGAAACGGTTGGGTTCGTTAGGGGTTTTATCGACGCTGAACCGCTCATCCACCTCGTTCCAGCGGTACGATTCATCGCTGTCGCTAATGCCGTAGCGTTTTTCCAGCGGGTTGAGATCGGCTTTTTTCACAAATATGTCCGACCAGTTCTCCTCGCAGGTGAGATAGGTCCCCCACGGCGTGTGGCCGTTGGCGCAGTTCTGCATGGTGCCCAGAACGCGTTCCCCCTGCGGATCGGCGGCGGTTTTCATTAAGTCCTGATGCCGCGCCGGGCCGGTAAGCTGCATCGGCGTATTGACGGTAATACGGCGGGCGAACGAAGACGGACGCACCACCTCCCAGCCGTTGCCCGTTTTTTTCACTTCCACCACCGACACGCCCATCGCGTTCTGCCCCTTGCGGGCTTTGTCGAGGCTCCAGTTCGCCGTACCGTCCGTAAACAGCATTCCGTTGTCGATGTATTCATGGTTCAGCGCCAGCAGGCCATGCTCCGGGCTTTGCCCCCCCTGCGGCAGGCTAAACCACGCCATGCCGTCGTGGTGCATGCCCGCCTGCACGGCCTGTTCGTCTGTGGTATTGCTGGCGTCCGGTTTAAACGCCGGCATGTTGTTTTTGATGCCTGTCGGATCGCCCCAGCGATAGAACGGGCGGGCAATATAACCTTCCGGCACCCTGACCGTATCTTCCGTGGAGACGTCGATGCTGGTAAAGCCCAGGGAAACCGCTTTTGCCAGCGCGGACGGTTTTGAGACCGCGGCAATCGCATTCTCGGGTGTGATCAGATACGGGAATGATACGGCGGCCCCCGCTACGGCCCCCATCTGGAGAAAACGGCGGCGGGAGAGGAACACCTCTGCCACCTCGGAGAATACCGGGTTAGCGCTGCGGTTACTGATATCGTCGCGATGTTCTTTTTTAAATACGGATTTGAGGGGTCTGCCCATAGCGGCTTCCTGTCATTGGCCAAGAGGTAAGGATGTGGCGACCAGTGTAAGAAGCTTTTATTACAATTTTATAACACAACAACGAAGGGATTGGGGCGTCCCTGCCCCGGATAACGAGGTGGAACGCTTAGAACTCGTAGCCAACCGAGACCTTAAAGGTACGCGGCTCGCCCTGAGTGATGTAAGTACCGGAATCATCCACGCTTGACCAGTAGTTCTCGTTGGTCACGTTGTCGATGCCTGCTCGCACGGTCATCTGGTTTTCATTGTGGTTCACCGCGAAGCGATAGCGCATACCCAGATCCAGCGTGGTGTAGCTGTCCAGCTTTTTGGTGTTCGCAAGATCGGCATACTGCGTGCCGGAGTGGTTAACGCGCGCGGTCGCCGTCAGGCCCTCAATCGGCTTGATATCGTATTCTGCGCCCAGCACGGCGTAGAAGTTCGGAATACCGATCGCGTCGTTCCCCTGGTTCACGCCGTTTTTAGTTTTGGTCAGCTCGGCCTGAAGCCAGGTGGCGCTGGCGTTCAGACGCATCCCAAGCATTGGCTCGCCGAAAACGTTCAGCTCCACGCCACGGTTACGCTGTTCAGCGTCCAGGCCGTAGTGGCCGCTGTCGTCGAGGATGGCCGACGGCATTTTGATCTCAAACAGTGCCAGGGAGCCGCCCACGCGGCCAAAGTCCGCCTTTACACCCACTTCGTTCTGCTTAGAGTGCACGATACCGGTGCTCTGGCCGTAGTTGTTTGCTGAGCGAGGCGCAGTTTCACCGGGCTGTAACGCCTCGGTGTGGTTGGCGTAGAGGGAAATTTCCTCCCACGGCTTATAGACCACGCCGTAGGTTGGCATCCAGCGGCTACCGTCAAAACCGTCCGCGTCGTTTTCCGCACCGGTAATTTTGTTGTACCCGCGAATCACCACTTTCTGATGGCGTGCGCCTGCGGTAAACAGCAGTTTGTCGTCCAGCACGCCCAGGGTATCGCTCAACAGCCAGCCCTGCGTGCGGGTGCGCCCACTGGTCAGCGGATCGCTGTATTTGCCGCCTGAGCCGCTGAAGTTGCTGCTGTCCGGCATAGCAACGCCAGTGTTGTGGTAGATGTTGGTGGTCGGGTTATCCGCCGCGGCAGACATTTTCCACGCGATTTTTTCGTTTTTGGTCATCGCCGAATACCCGACATTCACCTTGTGCGAGACGAAGCCGGTCATGAAGTTACCGCGAATGCCCGCCATGCCGCTGACGGAATCGCTGATGCGGTTGGTATCAAGGCGGCTGACCGTCGCATTACCGCTTTTATCCATCAGCTTCGGGGCGCTGTAGATCCCCTCTTCGTGCGCGTGCTGTGCGCCGAGGCCGGTATAGGCCGTCCAGCTATCGGTGATGTCGTACTCGCTGCGCCACATGCCGAATTCGTTTTCGATATCGCTGTAGGCCCACTTCTGCGAGAAGTTGCGATCGTTCTTCGGTGGTTCAGGCACGAAGTCCACCGCCGAGATGTTGACGCTGGTCGGGCTGCCGTGGAAGGTTTTTTTCTGATAGCCCAGGTCCAGCGAGGTGCGGAAACGGTCACCTTTGTAATCCAGACCGGTGGAGAGCAGCGTGGTGCGGCGGCGGTCGTTCGGCACGCCGGTTTCGCCTTCACGATGCACAAGGTTCACCCGCGCGCCGAACTGGTCGTTATCGCCAAAGCGACGCCCCGCATCCAGCGTGGTGCCAATCTGGGAATCCGAGGTGTAGTCGACGCCCACTTTCGCCTGCGGGATGTCGCCCGCGTGTTTTGGCTCAAGGTTGATCATCCCGCCCACGCCCGAGCTGGCCGCGCCGTTCATCAGGGAGTTGGCCCCTTTGAAGATCTCGATGCGGTCAACCATCTGGGCATCCACCACCTGACGCGGCAGTACGCCGGACAATCCGCCAAAGGTCATATCGTCGCCGTCAAACTTCAGGCCGCGGATACGGAAGGTTTCCGCGCTGTTGCCGTACCCCTGAACGAACTGCACGCCCGCGTCGTTAGCGACCACGTCAGCAATGGTTTTCGCCTGCTGATCTTCCACCAGCTTCGAGGTGTAGCTAATGATGTTGAACGGCACGTCCATGGCGTTCTGCTGCCCGAGCATCCCCATACGTCCGCCGTTAGCCACCTGGCCGTCGAGGAAGGCCGGAAGCAGCTGGTCACCGCCGGGTTTGAAATCACTCCCCGCCGTGGACTGGACCACGATGGTGTCCTCTTTTTTCTCTTCCGCCGCAAAGGCGGAGTGTGTAACCGCGCCGATGGCAATCGCCAGCAGCGTTTTGTGCATTGTGGTGTTGTTCATAATGAGCTCTTAACGTGCGCGCAAAAATGGCCCGTTGTCGGGCCTTAGTATTTATCAAATGAAATGCAAATGAGAACTATACGCATTATATATACGTAATCAAGCGTCAACGAGGAGCACTGCGCGAGAAGAGGCTAAAAACGATGTGGGGGAGAAGTATGGCGCACAACCACCCCAGAAAGGGGTGGTTGCTAAAGCGTTATTTTTTCTTGTAAATATCGGCGGTGCCGTGAATTTTGTTGTTTGTATTACCGGAAGTCAGCACCAGCACATCAGCACCTTCTTTATCGGCCTTTTCGACCAGCTCTTTTTTCGCATCGTCGACAGAGACTTCGTTAGCCGTGCTCACGGTACCGATTTTTTCGTACTGAGACTCAACTTTTTCGAATTCGTTTTTTGTCATCATTTCAGCCGCAAAGGCGTTGGTGGTAAACAGAAACGCGGTGCCCAACAAAATAGCAGTCGTTTTTTTCATAAACTTTTTCCTTAAGATTAATGAGCAACTACGAAAAGCCCCCACGCGAAACGGTGAGGTGTAATGAGCATGGTAGAGGATTGGCGAAAATGCCATATACCAGGGAAAATTCTTTTATAACAGGCTGTTGTCCTGCATGAATAAAGGGTTTAAGCGGTATTTGAACGCGCCAGATACTTCCTCTGGACGATTTTATGGTGTCGTCTGATTTTTTTTGCGATCAGGCGTTTTTCCCAACGCCGGTGGGATTCAATGGGAATACCAATGCGCAGGCTGGCCGTCACGTTGTCTTCAACAATCCTTTTCGCGTTACAACGCTTCCCGGACAGATCGATGATCCTTATTCC
Source organism: Enterobacter cloacae complex sp.6700776 (assembly GCF_048284255.1). NCBI lineage: Bacteria > Pseudomonadati > Pseudomonadota > Gammaproteobacteria > Enterobacterales > Enterobacteriaceae > Enterobacter > Enterobacter cloacae complex sp.6700776. The sequence continues at coordinate 64,581 of NZ_JBLVYK010000005.1, forward strand.
TTTTTCACTCAGGATGAAGTTCCCGCCGTGCGCATCCCCGGAAATGATTTTCAGATTGTGCATTTTCTGCATACTGTGTCGGATTTCACGCTTTATGTCCGGCGTGATCGTGGGAAGAACGCGTAACTCCGGACCGGGGACATACTCAAACAACATGAGCGAGATTTTTGCGAATCTGAAAATCCGGCGTTCAGCCAGGAGATAAAAATCATTCGGGAAGGTATGACCTTGCCTGCCAGCATAGTCGATCCGCTCAATCAAATTTTCGTTGGGGTTGGGCGTAAAAAACGATTTGAAAAATTTTTCTATCCTTTTTTTCCTGGGGGAGTAAATCTTTAATACAAACTGTCCGTAGGGGGTATTCAGTAAAGAGACGTGGGTATGCGGAAGGCTTTTAAATACCATCTGAACGCTGAGTCGTTTTACATTACAGGACAATATATCGCCCAGTATTTCCAGGTATCGTGTATCGTTATTTTTATAACAGACGTGAAAACCACGGTATTTCATTTTTGTAATCATAATAATGTGCTTAGTATGATTTTTCCACGGTGGTATTAGAACCCGTTGTGATGATACGAACTTTGTCGCCAGGGTTAAATGTCAAACCATTATTGTGCTGCACCACCTGAATAGTCTGCCCGGATTGAGTCTTGATAAGTAACTGCACTTCCTGTGCTGCCAATTCGTAAGACTGCCGGTTATGAGAAGCCGCCGCCCCGGCTGTTGCACCGGCCACCGTCATGGCGGTTTTCCCTTTGCCGTTACCGAACTGGTGACCCACTACGCCACCAATCGTGCCCGCGGTTAGGGTACGCAGCGGATGATACCCTTCTCGGGTATGCGTAATAATTTGGCTCTGCAGAACCGTGCCATCCTCCACCAGCGATCGGATGCCAGCGTAACTCGCCGGACTGGTGATAGCCAGAAAGCTCAACGCGATGAGTAAATATTTTTTCATTTTAAGCCTTTATTATTCATTGAAGGTGACACTATTCTGCCCGGCGAAAAATCATCTCCTTTAGCTAAATATGCTTTACCAGGCAAATAATTTATTTTTACACAAAACGACCATAAATTTAAAAATAAACAATTTAAAACTGGAAAGGTATATTGACTTCAATTATCAATAACGTGTTTTCCAGATACATTGTCAGAGTATTTGATTCAGACGAAGCAATATCCATTGCACAATTCTCAATAAGTACCAATCATCGTTATTAAAATAATGGTCCCTGTCCATACAGGGAAAACATCAGGAGTTATATTATGAAAAAAGTCATTCTCGCTCTGGCTTTCACTGCGGCATCATTTTCTGCATTTGCAAATCATCCGGTAGCCCGTGCGACTGCCGTCGCCTCCGCCGATCATCCTGTTGCCGTTGCGGCGGCCACCGGTGAAGGTAACCATCCTGTCGCCCGCACCACGGCGGTGGTATCTGCCGATCACCCTGTCGCCGTCGCAGCCGCAACAGACGGTAGTTATCATCCCGTCGCCCGCGCGACCGTGGTCGCTAACGCTGACCATCCGGTCGCCGCCGCGGCCGTTACAGGGCACTAATGGCGCTCTCCCCCGGCAAGTAAGTTGGGGGAAAAGTCAATGTGTCGTATGACCCTGGAAGGCCAGTTATAAAAGGTAATGAAAACACGATTCAGGCTGGTCAGGAACGGCTGAGTGCCGGAGGGTTAATGGCACGCCCTGTAGGATTCGAACCTACGACCTACGGCTTAGAAGGCCGTTGCTCTATCCAACTGAGCTAAGGGCGCACGGAGAAGAGTGTACTTCGCGGTGGTGAAACGCCTGGAATTATACGGTCAATGCGTAGTGAGTCAATGCCTTTTCCACCTTCTCTGCCGTTAATGACTAGCTGATTGTAAATACGGCTGTTTTTTCAACATTTATCCCTCTTTTACGGGCTGCGAAAAGGCTTAGCCGCTTTTAAGTAACGCCTGCTTTTTTCCTGTTTACTTCCCCTTCACACTGTCCTGCGGTATCCCGGCCGCCTGGAGGCTGGAAATGAACAGGACGACGGAGTGACAGCGCCAGACCAGACAGGTTTCCCCTCGTGCGTGCAGCACATCTCACACGACATTACAGGCATCAAGCTTGAACCCATTGTCGCCCTCTCCTCTTCGCGCACGGTAGGGGCTGAAGTGCTCAGCGTGCTGTCACCGCATCAGCAAAGCGAAGGCTTTTTTCACGACTGGTCCGCTGCTCGGGCGCTTATGCTGCTGGAAGCACAGATCGCTGCGTTAAAAAAACCCTTTCCCTGCGACAACCTTTTCATAAATTTGCCGATAACCGTTCTGACCATACCGGAAATGTTCCAGCGTTTACTGCAACTTAACAGCCCACCGCTGAACATTGAACTCGTGGAGCCTGCTTCCTTCTTTTCTCTCTCAGACCCGGCACGTCTGAGGGTGAGTTGTGCGCTTCAGCAGTTGACGGCGCAAGGACATCGGATCTGGTTGGATGACATTGATGAAGCGTCAGGGCGCGCGTTTTTATCCTGCCGCATGCCGTTAAGCGGAATAAAAATCGATAAGATCGCTTTCTGGCGTTTACGTGCAACGCCAGCGCTGGCAAACCTGGTCACGCTTTGTTCAAAAATTGCTGAAAATGTACTCATAGAAGGCATTGAAACAGAAACGGACCGTAAGTTTGCGCTTCAGGCTGGCGCGCGCTTCGGTCAGGGATATTATTGGCCATCCTGGAGATGGCAGGAGGACTGAACGGTCATCGCCAAGAGGGAAGCTATGCGAATGACAGTACGCCGTTACCGGCGTCGTCGGACAGGAAGTGATTCACCGGGTTCAACGCACTCGCCTTTTGCTCTCCCATTTTTTGATCGTCTCGAATATTTGAGCCAGTCAATCAACCAGACCCGCAAAACCGATGCTCCCTTTATCGTTCTGGTCACACAGGATAACTTTTTCCGTTCCGGTTTTCTGAGCGGGCACTCTCCCCTGAGCAATTGCTGTGACTATTCCACCCTGGAAGCCGCCCTCAGCGATCTGAATCAGTGGCCTTCATCACGTCTGGTGGTAGATGTAGAAAGCCGCGCCTCGCCGCTTATTGACCTGCTGGACCGATTACGACGCCACAGCCTGTTCGCCCCCTACCTGACACCCTACCTGCTCATTCGCGCCGATGATTACGATACACGCCTGTTTTGCAAAGCGGCTGGCCCTTTTCATGTGCTTGAACGGCAACTTACGCCGCGGGCTTTGCAACAAACCTTGCTGGAAGCGCCGTCACCCGCCGGCCACCGGAAAGAGTGGTTTTCACGTGATGAATGGCCGATCCTGCAGGCGCTGTCGCAGGGTAGCACCCTGCGACAGATTGCTCAGTTACAGAACCGCCCCTATAGCCGCATTATTTACCGTCTCAGCTGCATCCTGGCGAAACTTGGGCTGAATCATCGTCATGAGTTGCTACATCTTCTCAACAACCTTTCAGATTTCACGTATTAACGTATTCAGTAACCCCTTAATTCCTAAAGACCTTTAAGAATATACTTAGGACATATGTTAATTTTTTGTGTTTTTTAACAAAACTTTCGATTTTATAACTATTCCTAATTCTTCAACTTAAACCATGCGAAATGCTGCCTGTACGCTAAACGAGAGTCGTTTTATCCATGCGTTAAGTTTCTGACGTTTCCGTTAACAGGATGATAATGGTGTAAAAACAAGCGATTTATCTGTAAATAAAAGCGATGAGAGGTGAAGAAAACAGCAGATAGTGCTGTTTTGACGAAGGGATCATCCTCCTGGCCTGAGGTGTTAGAAATGAGGCGATGACGCGCTAAAGAGCGGACATCAGAGGTAGCGGACAGGCGGAAAACACTTTGTCACGACCTGCGTATTGTTAACATTTGATCAACATACAGTAAGATCGTTTATTTTTTGTTATTACATAAAGATGAAACTGTGTGGTAAATGCAATATCAGGACATTTTTGCTAATTTTAAAAAGTTAGCGATTCAGATACAGAAGATAATAATCATCAATATATGGACATTAATTTACAGGCTTTTCGGACAATACTTAAACGGTATAATAAGACGTGTTTGACACGCGAATAAGAAAAATCATTTTGCCATAACAGCCTTATGAGATAACTGCGCTCAGGCATTGATATCACCACTACGTAAACAAGGATGCTTTCGCTCTTCCCAGGGATCTACCGTACAAGGATCTGCGTAATTATCCTTCCGGCTTTTCGAGAGTTTTAACAAAACTCAGCATAACGCTTTTAACAATCTGAGGCATAAAAAATGAAACCGGCATCCGTTATCATTATGGACGAACACCCTATCGTCAGAATGTCGATAGAAGTCCTGCTACAGAAAAATAAAAACATCCAGGTCAAACTGAAGTCAGGCGACAGCCATGAAGTGCTTGACTGTATACGCAACCACCCCATCGACCTGGTCATTCTCGATATCGAAATGACAGGCACGGACGGCTTCGTATTATTGAAAAGAATCAGAAACTTAAATAAAGATATTAAGATTCTCTTCCTCTCTTCGAAATCTGAAGCCTTCTACGCAGGGCGCGCCATCCGCGCCGGGGCAAATGGTTTTGTCAGTAAGCGGAAAGATCTGGGGGAAATTTATAACGCGGTGGAAATGATACTGACGGGCTATTCTTTTTTCCCGTCAGAAACATTGAGTTTTATAAACCATATAGGCTCCCGGACAGGCGCCGCTGTGGATATGCCATTATCGAATCGTGAAGTGACGGTTCTGCGATATCTGGCGAACGGATTATCTAATAAGGAGATTGCGGATCAATTATTACTTAGCAACAAAACAATTAGCGCTCATAAGTCTAATATCTTTTCCAAGCTGGGCGTACAAAGTATCGTTGAATTAATTGATTACGCGAAAGCGCACGAATTACTGTAATCCTTCCCTCTCCCTGCAACATATAACCGTTACAGGGAGAGGGGATACGATTAATTATAATTAATCATGAAAGTTGCATCGGCATCAGCCCGGCCCGGCTGCGGGTTATCCGCCGTGGCGATATAATTGGCATAAAACGACAGTTCGGCATTTCCCTGCGCATCCACCGACACCGTCTGGCTGGCCTGCTGCAACGCGAGGCGCGTTTTATCCCGGTCGAGGATCTCCACGGCCACGTTACTGGCCGCGCTGGCATCATTCAGCGCCAGCAGGCTGTTATCATGCCCGTCCATCTTCCCCGTAAATGTGATCGAAGCCGCCCCCGGCGGGCATCCGGTCAGCTTCAGGGTGAACGGTACAGGCTGCGTCCGGCTTCCCGTTGTGCGGAGCTGTTTCGTGGGCCAGGTGCCGAGCGTGACGGTTTTATTGCTGTCGTCCCCCTCCGCCACGCAGGTAAAATCCACGATATTGCCATAGAGCTGAATGTTAATTTCCCCAAGCGCCGTCTCTGCGTGCGCAGGGGAGCAAAGCGCAAAGAGCGCGACGGCTAAATACTGCATTCCGTTTCGCATACCTGCTCCTTAGTCATAGTCGACGCGTAAATAGCCGCGAGAGGTAAAACGCCCCTCGGCAGGTTTTTTACCGGTCACGCTGACGGGCCACGCGCGGATCCCCACCTGTGCCTGTGCGCTATCGTCCAGACGGAACGGGATTTTGCTGGTCAGGTTGTTCGGCGTCAGCGGCACACCATTACTGTTGGCAATCACAAAACCCACATCCGCGTTATCAGAGACCAGCGTACTGCCTGAAACCTTCTCCGCTTCAACACGCATTGTGAGCATGGCGTTCGCCTCGACGTTGGTGCATTTTATGCCGATGGTTTTGCTTTGCGCTGAGATCCCTTCCGGCTTATTTCCGATGCCCGCTTTACTGAACAGAGAGGCGCCGATGTCTCCGAAATCGAACTCCACCACATTTCCGGCATTAATCTCACAGCTCTGAGGCACCTGAATGGTCCCGCTGTAACTGATGGTATAAACCGGCGTGGTGAGCGGATCCGTGGAGGTCGTGGTGACGTAAACCCGGAACATGATTGCCCGGGGGATCACCACCATATTGATAAAGCGTCGGGTCACCTTAAGCCGAAAGACGAGGCTGGAATCCTGTACTCCAAACGGTTTGTTTTTAGACACGTTCGGATGGCTCCCCATCTGAATGTACTTTCTGGGTGGATAGAACGTGCCAGCGTAGCTGTCGGTGATTTTCATCGCCCCGTCCAGATAGTCGTTTAGCTTCAGATACTGGTAGCCATCGCTGGTGCCTGTGACCGGGAATTCGGTCACATAGCTACGCTTGGTGGTGTTCCCGGACGTTCCCTTAGGGCAGACGGCGTTGACGCCCACCCACTGGGACTTCTCGCTGAGTGTAACAATCTGCCCCACCTGGTTATTGGAGCTGTTGAATTTATCCGTCAGGTCGTAATACACCTCCGTCGGCACGCCATTTTCATTGACGCAGACGGTGGCGAACGCCTCAGATAGCGGCAAAAATGCCAGAAGGGATAGCCCCAGATAATGGATTTTATTCACAGCGGATCCCCTTAAGTGTGATCGCCTGTTGCAGGCTCTGTTCTGGCAGGCTGTAGGGCGCACGACACTGGGACTGCTTCCCGTCTCCCCACTGAATCAGCAGTTCCCCGCTCAGCGGCAGCCCGCTCAGGTAAATCTGACCGTCATCTCCCACCATGCTGGTTACGCCGCTCTGCGTCTCACGCACCACCGCCCCAAACGGCACAGGCTGGTTATCACGCTTCACGGTGAGCAACGCACGCACGCCGATGCGGGTGTCAAAACTGGCGCGCACCAGCGCACCGTTCGTCGGCACGACGCTGGAAACGTTATTTTCAATGTCGGTGTTGTTGCTCATGGTGTTAGTGTCGAGCGCCACGCGGTTGTAACGGTACACCGTGGCGTACGGCATCACCGCATAGCCACGCCAGTCTGTTTTGACGCCGGTCTGGTTTTCGACGCTCACGCCTGACGCGCCCGGCGCTTTGATCAAGACGTTGGTATCGCCCAGCGGCTGACTGAATGTGATGCCGTCTGAATGCCCTACCACGCCGCCGGAGAGCTGCCAGTTGAGGTCGTGCTGATCCCGCGTGTAGTTGTAGCCCACACCCAGCGTACCGTACGTTGCCTGCCAGTTGGCGCTGGCGCTGCCGCTGGCACCGTTATTGCTGGTGTGACCCTGCGTGACGCTGTAGTTCAGGTTACGATCCTGGAGCAGCGTTCCGCTGATCCCGGTCTGCCAGCTGGTATCACCGTCGCTGTTGCGGCTGGCTGAGGCCGTGGCATAGGCCCGGTCGATCGCGTTATCGCGACGGTAGCCGTGACGGGTGAACAGGCTGAACGGGACGGAGACGTTAAACGAGGCGATCCGGTCAGTTCCTTCAATGCCGACGGCCTTGTTCCATGACCAGGATAAGGCGTAGCTGACCCCTTTCACCCCGCCGGCGTAGCCGAGTTGATACCAGACGTTGGACTCGCTGGTACCCCAGTAACTCTGCTGGCTGCCAGAGACGTACACCGAGCCGTAATCGCCAAGAGACTGGGAGATATTGAGCTGGAAACGTCCTTTTTTATTCAGCGTCAGGTTGTGATAGCTCTGCACGTCCGGCACGCCGTCATCGTCCTGATCGTCGCCATACTGGTAGCCTTCCATTGTGCGCCAGGCCACATCGTCGAGGGTGTAGAAGCCTTTGGTCGAGTAGCGATAGCCCAGCAGCTGGAAGTTGGTGCCGAATCCGTTAAGGGATTTTGCGTACAGGAACCGCAGAGACTGCCCTTCATGGCGGCTGTCATCGGCAAGCTGGCTGCGGGCATGGGTGAGGTCAAGTGACACCGCCCCCCAGTCACCGAGGTTTTTTCCCGCGCCAATGGCGATGGCGGTATAGCGCGAGGCCAGTTGCGTTCCGCCGTACAGCGTGTAGCCGTCGGCAAGACCCGCAATCATCGTACCCTGAGTAAAGAACGGCGTGTCCTGCTCGCTGTTGCCGCTGCGATAGTCCCCTGCCACCAGATCGTATTTCCAGCGTCCTTCACGCTGAAGCAACGGAACGGTGGAATACGGGACGGTGTAGCGCTGCTGGCTGCCGTCCTTCTCTTCCACCGTCACCTCCAGGTCACCGCTTGAGGAGGTCGGGTTAAGGTCAGTTATCGCAAAAGCCCCCGGCTGCACATAGCTCTGGTAAATCACGTATCCGTTCTGGCGGATAACCACTTTGGCAGGGGTGCGGGCGATTCCGCGTACGGTAGGCGCGTAGCCTTGCAGGCTGTCCGGATACATGCTGTCGGACGAATAGAGCCGACCACCGCGAAAACCGACGCTGTCGAAGACATCGTTACCGGTGTTGCTGTCGCCGAGCACCAGCTCGCTTTTTAGCGGAATGACCGTACGCTGCGCCCAGGTGCCAATATTTTGCCAGCTGCTGTGCCGCTGGCCGTTGCTTTCGGTATAACGCCACGCGCCGTTATTGCGTAATCGCCAGGCGCCATAGTTCAACCCGCTTTGCAGGTTCAGATAGTAGCTGTCGTCGTCGCTGCCCCGGTTGCCGGTGAAGCTGTAGTTCAGCAGCGCGGCGGGGATGCCTTCATCCCACTGTTCAGGCGGAATATACCCGCGGGCGCTGTTTTGCATCGCCACCTGAGGCAGACTGACGTTAAGGCGCAACGAGGCGAAGTTGAATGCCGTTTCGCTGCCCGGAATAGCCGTGGTGAGCGGAACGCAGGTCTCGCCCTGCACGTTGCTCAGTTCCGGGAAGGCGGCGATATTGACGCCAAAGCGATCGAGCATCGCGCGCGTAATGCACGGCGACAAACCGCCCGCGACCGGCGGCGTGTTGTCGGCTTGCTCAAACCGCACGTCCTGGGTGCCGATAAACTCATCGTTACGCCAGATATCGACGCGATAGACGCCCGGTGCCTGCTGGTGGCCTTTCTCAAAACGCGACAAATCCGCTACGTTCGCCGCGTCATCGGAGAGAAACGCCGGGTTAAAGTAGCTTTCACCCCAGCCAGCGTGTGGCCAGAGCGTTGCCATCAGTGCCAGCGCAACCGGGCAGTAACGCCATTGAGTGTTCATCGCCCTGTCTCTGCTCACAGGCTGACGCTACGCGCCGGCGTAATGGCACCGTAGTCATTCACACTCTGCCAGGAGAGCGTGCCGCTCGCTGCGGCAGGCAGCACCTGCTGCGCCGAGCTTTTCGGAGCAACCATCAGGTTCTCCAGCGTCTGACCGCCGAGCTTCAGATTGACCAGCGTGACGTAATACGGCGAGGCATTGCTCACCTGAAGATGGTTGCCGACGCGCTCAAAACGCAGCTGTGAGAGCGCCTCTTCCGGCGGCATCGCCAGGTTAGCCGGGCGAACAAACAGCTTGATGCGTGACAGAATGGCCAGTTGCAGGACGTTGTTGCCGTCCTGATGTTTTTTGCTGACGGAGGGAATCGCTTTGACGTTCATGTAAAAGAGTGATTCGCGATCGGCAGGCAGCGCCGGGCCTGCGTAGATAATGCGCAGGGTGTTTTCGCTGGCCGGCTCGCTGACAAACAGCGGCGGCGTGACGGCAAAGGTTTTTTCCTTTTGCCCGTTGGCATTTTCTATCCACGCGTTAATTAAATAGCGCTCTTGTTTATTGCTGTTGGTGATCGCCAGCGACGTTTGTTTTGCATCGGCCGGATAAATAACGCGCGTCGCGCCCAGCGCAATTCCGCCGGACGCATTCGCGCTGGCAGAAACCATCATCAAAATAAAAGCTAAAAACAGTCCAGGTTTAATCAGGGTGTTCATCACAACCGTACCTTTAATAATTAGTTCGCAGGCGTCAGGGATAAATCAACGTAAACCAGACATTCGACTGAATAGTGCCTGGTACAAGGTGTTCGGAAATTGCCCGGTAGCGGGCGCTGAAATGAAATACCAGCTCGCGGGTGTTAATGGGTAACCAGCTCACCGCCGTCGCGTTCGGGATGATCTGACGTTGCTGTTCGTCAAAAAGCGCCAGCCCGACACCACTGCTGACCGCATTTTCCCCCGGCCGCGATGTCGCCAGGAAAACCTGCGGGTCTTCTGCCGGTGTCACTCCCTGGAACTGGATCCCCACGGTGCGGGAGACGTCCACGCTGCAATCCAGCAGACGTACGGTGAAAGGCACATTAACCGTGGAAAAGCTGCCGACGCCGGAAAAGGCGTTTGTGCGGTATTGCCCCATATCCACGCGCATATTCTGGCTGTCCGGGGCCACGGCGCAGCCGCCGTTAACCAACTCTCCCCTGAGGTGTACTTTGCCGCCGTCAATGACCACGGTATGTGCGTTTACCGCTGGGGCAATCGCAAGGGCGCACAGCAGTATCCCAGTCCTTGTCATCCTTCGCTCCCGGTATAGGCGATCAAAAGACCTCTTCCCTGAGGCCAGCCACATCCCTGTACTCAGGCATTACTCGTATTTCATTACGAATGTAGCGTCCGCGTTTGCCTGGCCCGGCTCGGTGGTCGCCGCCGTGGCTTTATAGCGCGCAGTGAAGTTCAGGGTGTTAGTCCCTTCAATCAGGTTCTGGGCCGCAGAGAAGGTTGCACCGTCCGGGGTCAGCGTGGAGGATTTGCTGTCGAGGATCTCAATGCCTACGCCCTTCGCGGAGTTGTCGTTGTTACCGGAGCTTACCGCCAGCAGCGTTTTGTCGGTGGCGTCGATTTGGCCGGTAAACGCGACAGCAGCGGTTTTCGCTACCGCAGGATCGCAGTCGTTCAGTTCGATGGTGAAGGGAATATTGGAGGTGGTGTCACCCACTTTAGTGAATTTCGCGGTACGGTACTGGCCGAGATTAACCGTCTGCTCTGAAGAGTCAGTATTCACTGAACACGCGGCATTCACTAATTCACCTTTAAAATGCACCGTACCACCGTTTACAGATACAGGTGCTACCGGATCTTCTGCGTGAGCGGCACCCGCGACCAGGGCCAGAGTTGCAATAACAGTAGAAGCAATGTTGCTGAGTTTCATGTCTATTCCTTTAAAATGTAAATAACCCTTCCCGCGCATATTCGGGAATAAGAAATACGTTCAATTAAAAAATTGAAGGCTTATTTCGGAGAGGACAAAGTAGCTCAGGAATCTATTTTGTAATATGTCAAAACGCTGCCATTTTGCCAGGTCACATCCTAATCGCCTCTAAGAAATTGACCATGCCCTGAGAAGGGGTTTTGCGGGCCATCGATGAAATCTCGTAAAGGGTGACTGACAGCGGCGCTCGCTTCTGACAAAATACAGGTAATCCCCCCTTTCTAACGTTACAGACGGAATCTTCTCTCTGATGGCAGCAAAGATTATTGACGGTAAAACGATTGCGCAGCAGGTGCGCTCTGAGGTTGCGGAAAAAGTGAAGGCGCGTAAAGCTGCCGGAAAACGCGCTCCAGGGCTGGCCGTAGTGCTGGTTGGCAGCAACCCGGCCTCGCAAATTTATGTCGGCAGCAAACGCAAAGCGTGTGAAGAGGTGGGGTTCGTCTCCCGCTCTTACGATCTGCCGGAAACCACCAGCGAAGCAGAACTGCTGGAACTGATTGACACCCTGAATGCCGATAAAGAGATCGACGGCATTCTGGTTCAGCTGCCGCTGCCTGCGGGCATCGACAACGTGAAGGTGCTGGAGCGTATCGCGCCGGACAAAGACGTTGACGGTTTCCATCCGTATAACGTGGGCCGTCTGTGCCAGCGCGCGCCGCGCCTGCGTCCGTGCACCCCGCGCGGCATCGTGACGCTGCTGGAACGTTATAACATCGACACCTATGGCCTGAACGCCGTGGTGATTGGCGCCTCCAACATCGTGGGCCGCCCGATGAGCATGGAGCTGCTGCTGGCGGGCTGCACCACCACCGTCACCCACCGCTTCACCAAAAACCTGCGTCATCACGTCGAAAACGCCGATCTGCTGATCGTTGCGGTCGGCAAGCCGGGCTTTATTCCGGGCGAGTGGATCAAAGAGGGCGCAATCGTCGTGGACGTGGGTATTAACCGTCTGGAAAACGGCAAAGTGGTTGGCGACGTGGTGTATGAAGATGCCGCAGCGCGCGCATCCTATATTACTCCGGTCCCGGGCGGCGTAGGCCCGATGACGGTAGCAACACTGATTCAGAATACCTTGCAGGCGTGCGAGGAGTATCACGACGTAGAGGACGCGTAATCATGGCAACTTTTTCTTTAGGTAAACATCCGCACGTTGAGCTGTGCGATCTGCTGAAGCTGGAAGGCTGGAGCGAAAGCGGCGCGCAGGCGAAAATCGTCATCGCCGACGGGCAGGTAAAAGTAGACGGCACGGTGGAAACCCGCAAGCGCTGCAAAATTGTCGCGGGCCAGACCGTGAGCTTTGCAGGTCAGAGCGTGACCGTGACGGCCTGAGCTGTCTGATGCCCGGTGGCGCTGCGCTTACCGGGCCTACGTACTGTCTCCGTTTGTAGGCCGGGTAAGGCGAAGCCGCCACCCGGCAATTTCTCTCACAATCCCCTCACACCCATCACGGTTAATTATCGATCAACTTCAAATAATCACTATTCCCTCTGGCGAAACGTGAAAATTATGTTGCGCGATTTTCAGACTTTCCCCACGATAAGTAGAACGTTCTACTAAAACGTTCTACTTACAATAACAGCGCGAAAAAGCGCTACTCGGGGGAAATCAGCATGAGTCTGATATCAGGGTTTGTTAAATCGCTGTCTAAGTTATCGATGATTGGTCGCGCCTTAATGCTGCCAATTTCACTGCTTCCCGCTGCGGGCCTGCTGCTGGCCTTCGGCGATAAGTTCCACCTGCCGCTGATGATGAACGCCGGCGGGGTTATCTTTGATAACCTGCCGATGCTGTTCGCCATCGGCTCTGCCGTCGGTCTGGCTTCGGAATCCGGCATTGCGGCACTCTCTGCGGCGGTATCGGTGTTTGTCACCAACATAACCATCAGCACCGTGCTGAGCATTACGCCGGAAATGGCCTCCCAGGGCGGGAAATACGCCATGGTCGTCGGCATTCCGACGTTGCAGATGGGCGTCTTTGGCGGCCTGATCTGCGGTATTCTCGCGGCCTGGTGCTACAACCGCTTCCACACCATGCAGCTGCCGGAATTCCTCGGCTTCTTCTCCGGGAAGCGTTTTGTGGCGATTGCGACGGCATTTCTGTCGTTCCTGCTCGGCCTGCTGCTGCCGTACGTGTGGCAGCATATTCAGTCCGGGATCGACGCCCTGTCCGTGGTGGTGAACGGCGATAACCAGGCGGCCTCGACCTTTATCTTCGGGCTGGTGGAGCGCGCGTTGATCCCGCTCGGCCTGCACCACATCTGGTATCCCTCCTTCTGGTATTCGTTCGGGGATTACACTACCCAGGCGGGTCAGGTGATCCACGGCGACCAGACCATCTGGTTCAAGATGCTCGAAGAGGGGGTGAAATCCTTCAGCAGCGATACCTACCAGAACGCCGGGAAATTCATGCAGGGCGAGTTCCCGCTGATGCTGTTCGCGCTGCCTGCGGCGTGCCTTGCGATGTACCATGAAGCGCACACGAAGAATAAGAAAATTGCGGCCGGTATTCTCTTCTCCGCCGCCCTCACCTGCTTCCTGACGGGCATCACCGAGCCGGTAGAGTTCACCTTTATCTTCGTGGCGCCAATCCTTTACGTCTTCAACGCCATCATGGCGGGCCTGGCGTACATGACCATGTACCTGCTGCATGCGCACATCGCCAAGTCGTTCTCGGCGGGCTTTATCGACTACCTGTCGTTCGGGATCCTGCCGTCGTTTAACGGCTATCAGACCAACTTCCTGAGCGCCATTATCATCGGTATCCCTATGGCCCTGATTTACTACTTCACGTTCCGCTTCGTGATCCGCCGTTTCGACGTGAAAACGCCGGGCCGCACCGAAGTGACCGCCAGCGCGAATGACAAGTCCGATTCCGAACTTGCCACCGAAATCATCGGCCTGCTGGGCGGTGCGCAGAACATTGATTCCGTCGGCTCCTGCATCACGCGTCTGCGTCTGGAAGTGGCGAAGAGCGAAGCGGTGGACCGGGACGGGCTGAACGGGCTGGGCGCGCGCGGCGTGGTGTTTGTTGGCGACAACGGGATACAGGTGATTTTCGGGGCCAGAGCACAGTTTATCGCCCAGACCATGTCCACGATGATTGGCAAATAATAAGATGCCTGAAGGAGGCGTCTCCTGTACGCTGGGGTACGCCTCTTATCTGGCTGATAATCGGTAAATTTCAGGGAGCGGTTTTGAAGAAAGTCAGCATTATTGATGTTGCAAAGCATGCGGGCGTGTCGGTTTCTACCGTGTCGCTGGTGCTGCGCCAGAAAGGGAAAATCTCAGAGGCGACGATCGGGAAGGTCAATGCCGCCATCACAACGCTGGGCTATGTTCATAACGTCGCCGCTGCCAACCTTCGCGCCAACACCTCCAACTTAATCGGCCTGATCCTGCGGGACTTCAGCGACAGCTTTTCCATCAAAGTGATGGCGAGCATCGTTCAGGAGCTGGAGAAACAGGGTTATATGGTTTTTCTCGGTCAGCCGCTGAACGACGACGAACATCTTGAGCGTACCCTGCTCTCATTTAAGCAGCAGGGCGTGGCGGGCGTCATCTATCTGGCGTCGGACACCCGCGCCGCCTCTCTCCCGGAACACATTCGCCAATGCCCGCTGCCGCTTGTGGCGGTTTCGCAGTCGTTGCTGGAAGAGAAATGCAATCTGGTGATGCGCGATAACCGCCAGGCGGCGAACCTGGCCGCGCGTTATCTTATCGAGCGCGGGCACCGCACCATCGCCTACATTGGCGGGCGCGACGGGTGCCGTATTCGCGAGCAGCGCCTGCTCGGTTTTCGCAGCGCGATGACGCAGAACGGCCTGGTCTGGCGTGAGGAATATTCTCCCGCCTGCACCGATGATACGCAGGCGGCGGCCATGGCGACTCGCCAGCTGCTGGAGAAGAACAACACGATTACCGCCCTGCTCTGCCATTCGCCGGACGCGATGATCGGTTCGATCTCCGGCATTCACCAGGTGGGGCGCACGGTGGGCAAAGACGTGTTTTTAACCCAGCAGGTGGCGCTGATTGGTTTTGAAGATATGCTTCACGTAAACCTCACGTCGCCGTCACTGACTTACGTTTCGTCTGCCAGCGAAGAGACCGGCCGCCAGGCGGCAGGGCTGATGATCCGCAGGCTGAAGGAGCCGGATCTGCAAACGCAGCGTATTACCCTCTCCGGCCAGCTTATCGCGCGGGAATCGGCGTAAATTCAGAATTTAGCATGGGTCTTATAGCGCGTGATGACTGCTATATTTCCATGATTTGCCATGGATAAATGTAATGCCTACCGTTATCACCCACGCTGCCGTACCTCTGTGTCTGGGCTTAGGGCTCGGAACCAAAGTCATCCCACCCCGCCTGCTGTTTGCCGGGATCGTCCTCGCCATGCTGCCTGACGCTGACGTACTGGCGTTTAAATTCGGTGTCGCCTACGGGAATATTTTCGGCCACCGCGGTTTCACTCATTCGCTGCTGTTTGCCTTGGTAGTGCCCATACTTTGCGTGCTGGCTGGGCGTCGATGGTTCCGGGCCAGCCTGTCGCGCTGCTGGCTGTTTTTAACCGTGTCGCTGCTGTCGCACAGCCTGCTGGATTCGATTACCACCGGCGGGAAAGGCGTCGGCTGGCTATGGCCCTGGTCAGATGAGCGCTTCTTTGCACCGTGGCAGGTGATTAAGGTCGTGCCGTTTGCACTGTCGCGCTATACCACGCCGTACGGGCATCAGGTGATTATCTCGGAACTGCTGTGGGTGTGGCTGCCGGGAATCGTGCTGATGGGAGTATTATGGTGGAAGAAGAGAAGGTAAAAAAAACCGGGTGGCGGCTACGCCTTACCCGGCCTACTTTCACCTGTAGGCCCGGTAAGCGTAAGCGCCACCGGGCATTACGGACTTACTTACGACGCCAGGTGGTGCCCTGCGGGCCGTCTTCCAGAATAATACCCATCTCGGTCAGACGGTTACGCGCCGCATCCGCCGCCGCCCAGTCTTTCGCCTGACGCGCTTCCAGACGCGCTTTAATCAGTGCTTCAATTTCCGCTACTTCACCGTCGTCCGCCTGCGCGCCGCTTTGCAGGAACACGTCCGGCTCCTGCTCCAGCAGGCCGAGCACGGAAGAGAGCTTACGCAGATGCGACGCCAGCGCATTCGCCGCCGCCATATCTTCTGACTTCAGGCGATTCACCTCACGCGCCATGTCGAACAGCACGGAGTAGGCTTCCGGCGTGTTGAAGTCGTCGTTCATGACCTCAACGAAGCGGGCTTCGAACGCCTCGCCGCCAGCGGCCGGAACAGACCTGTCGGTGCCGCGCAGTGCGGTATACAGACGCTCCAGCGCAGCGCGCGCCTGCTTCAGGTTCTCTTCGCTATAGTTCAGCTGGCTGCGATAGTGGCCGGACATCAGGAAGTAGCGCACGGTTTCCGCGTCGTAATACTTCAGCACGTCGCGCACGGTGAAGAAGTTACCCAGCGATTTCGACATCTTCTCGCGGTCAACCATCACCATCCCGGAGTGCATCCAGTAGTTCACGTACTCGCCGCCGTGAGCACAGGTGGACTGCGCGATTTCATTTTCGTGGTGCGGGAACATCAGATCCGAACCGCCGCCGTGGATGTCGAAATGGTTGCCCAGCTGTTTGCAGTTCATCGCGGAACATTCAATGTGCCAGCCCGGGCGCCCTTCGCCCCACGGGGATGGCCAGCTCGGTTCGCCCGCTTTGGACATCTTCCACAGCACGAAGTCCATCGGATTACGCTTCACGTCAACCACGTCCACGCGTGCACCGGCCTGGAGCTGGTCCAGATCCTGGCGGGAAAGCGCACCGTAGGTTGGGTCCGTCGGCACCGAGAACATCACGTCGCCGTTGTCTGCCACATAGGCGTGACCGCGCTCGATCAGCTTTTGGGTGATCTCAATGATTTCATGAATATGGTGGGTCGCACGCGGCTCGCTATCCGGGCGCAGAATATTCAAGGCATCAAAATCCTTGTGCATTTCGGCGATCATGCGATCCACCAGCGCGACAAAGCTTTCGCCATTTTCATTAGCACGTTTAATGATTTTGTCGTCGATGTCGGTGATGTTGCGCACATACTTCAGGTTATAGCCCAGGAAGCGCAGGTAGCGGGACACCACGTCGAACGCGACAAAGGTACGGCCATGGCCGATATGACAGAGATCGTAAACCGTAATACCACACACGTACATGCCGACTTCCCCGGCATGGATAGGTTTAAATTCCTCTTTTTGGCGCGTCATTGTATTAAAGATTTTTAACATCGAAGATTCCATGTAAACACGTGTGTGGATTGTTTGTTCCTTATAATACCCATAATTCGGAGCACGGTCAGCACACAATGCAAGGTGATCGTGTCCTGTGGTTATGCTATAACAAGCCCCTATATGTGACCCGAGCACGGGTCGACGCACCACAATAACGGAACAGGATGCAAAAATGGTTACTTTCCACACTAATCATGGCGATATCGTAATCAAAACCTTTGATGACAAAGCGCCTGAAACAGTTAAAAACTTCCTGGACTACTGCCGCGAAGGTTTCTACAACAACACTATTTTCCACCGTGTGATCAACGGCTTTATGATCCAGGGCGGCGGTTTCGAGCCTGGCATGCGCCAGAAAGAGACGAAAGAAGCGATCAAAAACGAAGCGAACAACGGCCTGAAAAACACCCGCGGTACGCTGGCAATGGCCCGTACTCAGGCCCCGCACTCTGCTACCGCACAGTTCTTCATTAACGTGGCGGACAACGACTTCCTGAACTTCTCTGGCGAAAGCCTGCAAGGCTGGGGCTACTGCGTATTCGCAGAAGTGGTTGAAGGCATGGACGTGGTCGACAAGATCAAAGCCGTTTCTACTGGCCGCAGCGGTATGCACCAGGACGTTCCTAAAGAAGACGTTGTGATCACAAGCGTGACCGTCAGCGAGTAATTCGTGGCGACACTCTTTATTGCGGATCTGCATCTGCAAACAGAAGAACCGGCGATAACCGCCGGTTTTCTGCGTTTTTTACGCGGTGAAGCGAAAAGCGCCGATGCGCTGTACATTCTGGGTGACCTGTTTGAGGCCTGGATAGGCGACGACGATCCGAACCCGCTGCACCGTGAGATGGCAGCGGCCATTAAAGCGCTGGTGGATTCCGGCGTCCCCTGCTATTTCATTCACGGCAACCGTGATTTCCTGATCGGCCAGCGCTACGCCCGCGAGAGCGGCATGACGCTGCTGCCGGAAGAGCAGGTGCTTGACCTCTATGGCCGCAATATTCTGATCATGCACGGCGACACGCTCTGCACTGACGATACCGGCTACCTGGCGTTTCGCGCCAAAGTTCACACCCCGTGGATCCAAAAAGTGTTCCTCGCCCTGCCGCTGTTTATTCGCAACCGCATCGCCGCCAGAATGCGCGCGGGCAGCAAGGCCGCCAACAGCAGCAAATCGATGACCATCATGGACGTCAACCCGCAGGCGGTAGTGAAGGTGATGGAGAAGCATCGCGTTCAGTGGCTGATCCACGGCCATACCCATCGTCCCGATGTGCATTCCCTTATCGCCAACGGCGAGCCCGCCCATCGCGTGGTTTTAGGCGCCTGGCACAGCGAAGGATCGATGGTCAAAGTCACGCCGGAAGGTGTGGAACTGATCGCCTTCCCGTTTTAACCCTCCTCGTTTTTTCGCCCATTTCACGACCACGCAACCGTTTTCCTTGCCGGTATTACATGCTATTCTCTGTGCCCTCGAAAGCAGTGTGTTCCGCACCACAGGAGTTTTAAGACGCATGTCTTCCCGCAATAATCCGGCGCGTGTCGCCATCGTGATGGGGTCCAAAAGCGACTGGGCTACCATGCAATTCGCCGCCGAAATCTTTGAAATCCTGAATGTTCCGCACCACGTCGAAGTGGTTTCCGCGCACCGTACGCCGGATAAACTGTTCAGCTTCGCCGAAAGCGCCGAAGAGAACGGTTACGAGGTGATCATTGCCGGTGCGGGCGGCGCAGCACATCTGCCGGGCATGATTGCCGCCAAAACCCTGGTGCCGGTACTGGGCGTGCCGGTACAGAGCGCCGCGTTAAGCGGGGTTGATAGCCTGTACTCTATCGTCCAGATGCCGCGCGGTATCCCTGTCGGTACGCTGGCGATTGGTAAGGCGGGTGCCGCAAATGCCGCCCTGCTGGCCGCGCAGATCCTCGCGACGCATGATAATGACTTACATCAACGCCTGGCGGAGTGGCGTAAAGCCCAGACCGACGAGGTGCTGGATAACCCGGATCCGCGGGGTGCAGCATGAAGCAGGTTTGCGTTCTTGGTAATGGTCAGCTTGGCCGGATGCTACGTCAGGCCGGTGAGCCGCTGGGTATTGCCGTCTGGCCCGTCGGGCTGGACGCCGAGCCGGAAGCCGTGCCGTTCCATCAGAGCGTGATCACCGCCGAAATTGAACGCTGGCCGGAAACCGCCCTGACCCGCGAGCTGGCGCGCCATAACGCCTTTGTGAACCGCGACGTCTTCCCGATCATCGCCGACCGTCTCACGCAAAAGCAGCTGTTCGACAAGCTCGGCCTTGCGACCGCGCCGTGGCAGCTGTTGTCCGACAAAAGCGAGTGGAATGACGTCTTCGCCATGCTGGGCGATCTGGCGATCGTGAAGCGTCGTGTCGGCGGCTACGACGGTCGCGGGCAGTGGCGCCTGCGCGCGAACGACACCGCCGAGCTGCCGGACGACTGCTACGGCGAGTGCATCGTTGAGCAGGGCATAAACTTCAGCGGTGAAGTGTCGCTGGTGGGCGCGCGCGGGCATGACGGGCACACCGTTTTTTACCCGCTAACGCATAACCTGCATCAGGACGGGATTCTGCGCACCAGCGTCGCCTTCCCGCAGGCCAATGCTGACCAGCAGGCGCAGGCGGAAGAGATGCTCTCTGCCATCATGCATGAGCTGGGCTATGTGGGCGTAATGGCGATGGAGTGTTTCGTCACGCCATCGGGTCTGCTGATCAACGAACTTGCGCCGCGCGTGCACAACAGCGGCCACTGGACGCAAAACGGTGCCTCCATCAGCCAGTTCGAGCTGCACCTGCGCGCCATCACTGACCTGCCGCTGCCGCAGCCGGTGGTGACCAGCCCGTCGGTGATGATCAACCTGATCGGCACCGATCTGAACTACGACTGGCTGAAGCTGCCGCTGGTGCACCTGCACTGGTACGACAAAGCGGTGCGCCCGGGTCGTAAGGTCGGCCACCTGAACCTGAACGATACCGACACGGACCGCCTGAGCGCCACGCTGGAAGCGATTGTTCCCCTGCTACCGCCAGAATACGCGAGCGGGATTGTCTGGGCGCAGTCAAAACTGAAGTAAGTAACCCCCGCCGGGGAGTTGACCTTCCCCTTCCCCGGCGTACAATTCCCGCCCATTGCTGCTTAGCTTTCTTCTGGAACCACCATGAACGATGGAACGGACTATCGCGCGATCCTCGCGTCCGATACCCCTTTAATCGACGTTCGCGCGCCGATCGAATTTGTCCAGGGTGCGATGCCCGCCGCACTCAACCTGCCCTTAATGAACGACGACGAGCGTGCCGCCGTCGGCACCTGCTATAAACGCCAGGGTCCGGACGCCGCACTGACGCTCGGCCATAGCCTGGTCAACGGCGAGACGCGAGAGGCGCGCATCAACGCCTGGCGCGAAGCCAGCCTGGCCCATCCTAAGGGCTACCTTTGCTGCGCGCGCGGTGGCCAGCGCTCACATATCTCCCAGGCCTGGCTTAAAGAGGCGGGAATCGATTATCCGCTGATCCGCGGCGGCTATAAGGCCCTGCGCCAGACGGCAATTCAGGTGACGATTGAGCAGTCACAAAAACCGATGGTGCTTATCGGTGGCTGTACCGGAAACGGCAAAACGCTGCTGGTGAAGCAGCATGCGCAGGGCATCGATCTGGAAGGGCTGGCGCACCATCGCGGCTCGTCATTTGGCCGCACGCTCACCCCGCAACTTTCTCAGGCGAGCTTCGAGAATCACCTTGCCGTCGAGCTGCTAAAAAAAGATGCCGCGCGCTGGGTGCTGGAGGATGAGGGCCGGATGATTGGCTCTAACCACCTGCCGGAGTGCCTGCGCGACCGCATGGCGGAAGCGCCTGTCGTTGTGGTCGAAGATCCGTTTGAGATCCGTCTTGAGCGGCTGCGCGAAGAGTATTTCGACCACATGTGGGCCGACTTTTCTGCCGCCTACGGTGAAGAAGCGGGCTGGAAAGCCTACAGCGAATACCTGCATCACGGCCTGTTCGCCATCCGCCGTCGTCTGGGGCTGCAACGATTCGCGGAATTTACCGCGCTATTGGATTCCGCGCTTCTGGAACAACAGCGCTCTGGAAGCACTGACGCGCACTTCAGCTGGCTTGTGCCGCTGCTGAAGGACTATTACGACCCGATGTACGGCTATCAGCTGGAGAAGAAAGCGGAGAAGATTGTTTTTCGCGGGACGTACGAAGAAATTGCCGAGTGGCTTGATCGCTGAAAAAAGCCGGGTGGCGAGGTAAAAGCAAAACGGCAACCTGGGTTGCCGTTTTTAATGTTTTTTCCCTCTCCCCGTGGGAGAGGGTCAGGGTGAGGGCATCAGGCCGCACCCTACATGACAACTCAGAAGTCGTAACGCAGACGCACCAGGTTCATGTCGCCCAGGTTGTCGGTGCTGGAGGTGAACACGTGTTCGTAATCCACGCGGAAACCGTAGTCCAGCTGGAAGCTGATACCTACGCCGTTGTCGATGCGCTGGTAGTTACGGCCGTTCACGTACTCAATGCGGTCGCCCATGAAGTACGGCTGAATGGATTTCACCGCATACTGACCGACCGGGAATTTGTATCCTGCGAAGTATTCAATACCCCATGCATCACCGGCGAAGTAGTCGTTAACGGACACTTTTTTGGTGGTCATGAAGTTCTGATACCAGCCGCCGCCTGCGGAGAAGGTCCAGTTATCCGGCGTCCAGCTCAGTGCGGTGCCGAGAATGTTCTGGTCGTAGGATTTGCTGTCGCCGTTGTCCGGATTACGCATGTCCGCGCGGGTGTAGTTCCACGCTGCGCCCCAGGTCAGATCGGTGGTCAGGTGGTAATCGATACCCAGTGAACCGCCGCCTTTGCGCTTGTAGCGCAGGCCGTTGCCCGGCAGGTATTCGCTGTCTTCAAACAGGTAAGAGGCGTAGATGTCAGCATCGCCCACGGTTTTCTTGTACTTCAGCATCTGGCGTGAACGGTAAGAGCCGTCGTAGTCGCCGTTGATCCCGTTACCCGACGCCTGACCAATCATGTCGTAGTCCCAGATATCGGTTTTCGCGCCCACCACGTCATAGTACACGCTGTTCTGCTGGCCGAAGGTCAGCGTACCCCAGGTGTCGCTCTTCAGACCGGTGTAGAGCATACGGCGTGAGGTGTCGTGCGCGCCGTCGGCGTAGTGGTTATCCCAGTTAAACTGCGCCGGAATGTTCACACCCAGCTCGTAGTAGGTGATCCAGCTGATGTCATCGAACAGGTAGTAGTCTGCCGCGAAACGGAAACGGGTACCGCCGTCAAAACCGTTACGCTTGTAGCCGTTTTTGCCGTCATCACCGGTCATGTTCTGGAACTGAGGACGGATGCTGCCGCCAACGGTGAAGTTCAGACGGCTCAGCGGGTTACCCGCCTGCGGATCCTGTTTCAGAAGGGTGATTTCCGCCTGAGATGCGAAAGAAGCCAATGCCACTGCTGCGCCGATCGTTGTCGCCAGCGCTGTTTTTCTTATAGTCATTCTTTTTCCTTGATAGACACGCTGCTAAATATTTAGCTGGTGAATATTAACTGGAAAAATTCGGGCTGTGTGGGCGGGTTTTTAATGTTTTGTGCTACTAAATGCATGGGTATTAACGATTTGTGCTATTAAGCGATGACACACCAGCAGAAATGCCGGTGCGTCATCATCACGCAAGTAAACTAACTGACAAACTGGCGGAACAGCGCTTTACCTTTCAACAGCCGCGTCCCGAGCCAGCCACCGCACAGGGACAGCAGCACCGCGCCGCAGACGGGCAACGTTAACCACAGCCGCCAGTCAGGCTCCCATGGAAAATCAAAGACTTTCGTCTGAAGCACCGCCAGTGCGGTTTCCGCCCCGATGGCCGCCACCAGGCCCGCCACCAGCCCGAGCAGGGCAAATTCGCTCCACAGCGTGGCGCGCAGCAGCCGTTTACTGGCCCCCAGCGTGCGGTAGACCACCAGCTCCTGATGACGCTGACGCATGCCGACCTGCACCTGCGCCAGCAGCAGCAATAGGCCGCAGACGGTCACCAGCACCACCATCACCTCCAGGGCGCGGCTCACCTGTTCCAGCACCTGCCCGACCTGTTTGAGGATCGCGCCGATATCCAGCAGGCTCACCGTCGGAAATTCCCGGTTCAGTTGCGTCAGCATGCCGTTGCCGTTTTCCCAGCGGAAGCTGGTCAGCCAGCTCTGGGGCTGTCCGTCCAGCGCGCCCGGCGGGAAGATGAAGAAGAAATTTGGCCGCAGGCTTTCCCAGTCCACTTTGCGCAGGCTGGTGACTTTGGCGGTGAAATCCTGGGTATCACCGGTAAAGGTCACGCTATCGCCGAGCTTCACGTTCAGGCGTGT
This sequence comes from Enterobacter cloacae complex sp.6700776, assembly GCF_048284255.1. Taxonomy (NCBI): domain Bacteria; kingdom Pseudomonadati; phylum Pseudomonadota; class Gammaproteobacteria; order Enterobacterales; family Enterobacteriaceae; genus Enterobacter; species Enterobacter cloacae complex sp.6700776. The sequence goes on from NZ_JBLVYK010000005.1 coordinate 88,260, forward strand.
CGCCAGCCCCTCCTCCATCGACACTTCCCCCGCTTTCGGCGGCCAGGTGCCGGCAACGATCGGGTTATGGTCCGGACGTTTCGCCTGCCAGGTCAGGTTGAGCTCGCGGTTGAGCGATTCATCCTTATTTCCCTCCGTGGACTGGCCGTTGATCTGCGTCAGGCGGGCGCGCACGATCGGATAGAACGATTCCGGAATAATGTGATGCTCAGACAGAAACCCCTTCAGCGGCGTCACCTGTTCGGGAGCAATGTTGATCAGGAAATAGTTCGGGCTTTCCGGCGGAAGCTGCTGCTGCCAGCGATCCAGCAGATCCCCGCGCAGCACCAGCAGAAGCGCCAGCAGCATAAACGACAGCGAAAATGCCGAGAGCTGGCTGAGGGTAGACCACGGCTGGTGCAGCAGTCGGTTAACCGCCAGCCGCACCGGCAGCGATCTCACCGTCAGCTTTTTGAGAAGATTGAGCAATAGCCAGCCCACCACGCCGCACAGCAGCGCCAGCACCACCGCGCCCGCCAGCACCGCCCACAGCAGCGTACTGCCGCCCATCAGCCAGGCCAACAGCCCGACTGCCACCGCAATAATCACCGGCAGATAGAACTTCAGCGGCCAGACGCTGGCCACCACATCCCGGCGCAGCACGCGCAGCGGCTGGGTGGCGAGCAGCAGCCGGTAGGGGCGTAACCCCACCAGCAGGGAGATCGTCGTCATCGCGCCGATGGCCCACAGCCACGGCCAGAGGCTGGCAGGCGGCAGCGCAGCGGGCAGGACCGGTTTGAGCAGCACCATCAGCAGCTTTTCAAACAGCAGCCCTATCGCCCCGCCGGTCAGAGCCGACAGCGCCAGCACCATCAGCCACTGGCCGACAATCAGCTTGCGCAGCTGTGCCCGGCCCGCGCCGAGAGTTTTGAGGATCGCCACCAGATCGTAACGGCTGCGGCAGTAGTGCCCCATTGCCACGGCAACGGCCGCAATGGCCAGCAGCAGGGTTAACAGCGCCGACAGCAACAGAAACTGCTGAGAACGCTCGAGGGATTTGCCGAGCGCCCCGTCATCCTGCTCCAGCCCGTACCAGCGATGTTCCGGCTTGAGCTGAGGCAGGAGCCATTTTTCATACGCCTCCAGTTGAGCAGGCGTTCCGCCAAACTTATACCGCCATGTGACGCGGCTACCCGGCTGGACGGCGTTGGTTTTCGCCACATCAGCGGTGTTCATCAGCAGGCGCGGCGCGAGCTGGAACGGATTAAATCCGGAATCGGGCTCCTGCACCACTTCCCCGGCAATTTTGAGGGTCGCGTCGCCGACGTCGATACTGTCGCCGGGTTTCAGGTTCAGCAGCGCCATCAGACGCGATGCCAGCAGTACCGTACCGGCCGTCGGTTTTAGCCCCGGCGGACTGGTTTGTAAGTCACCATACATCGGGTAGATGTCATCCACGGCTTTTACGCTCGCAAGCTGTGGCGTGTCGCCCGCAAAGGTCATGGTCTGGAAGGTGATTTGCTCTCCCACCTTCAGCCCCTCTTTGCGCGCTTCCTCAATCCAGCCCGGCGGCACGGGGCGAGAACTTTGCAGAGCCCGGTCCCCCGCCATAAATTCCCGACTCTGCTGGCTAAGCCCTTTCTCCATACGATCGCTGACGCTGCCGAGCGCCAGCACGCAGGCCACCGCCAGGCTCAACGCCAGCCAGACAATCAGCAGAGAGGGCGAGCGCCATTCGCGCCAGAACCAGCGGGCAATCATGCTTCCTCCTGAAGAACACCGTTCACCAGCCGCAGGCGGCGGTCGCAGCGGGCGGCCAACTGCGGGTCGTGGGTAACCAGAATCAGCGTGGTGCCGTGTTCGCGGTTGAGTGAAAACAGCAGATCGGCAATTTTGTCCCCGGTTTTACGGTCGAGATTGCCCGTGGGCTCATCGGCAAACAGCACTTCCGGGCGCCCGTTAAACGCCCGGGCCAGCGCCACGCGCTGCTGCTCACCGCCGGAAAGCTGTGCCGGAAGGTGGTCGAGACGTTTTCCCAGCCCCAGCTGTTCCAGCAACGCTTTGGCGTGATCGCGGCTTTCGCGGGTATTTTCACCGCGCAGCAGGCCGGGCAGCTCAACGTTTTCCAGTGCGTTGAGGGTTGGGATCAGCATGAATGACTGAAAGACAAACCCGATATGCCGGGCACGCAGCGCGGCGCGCGCCTCTTCATCAAGCGCGTGGAGGGGCTGGCCGACCAGGTTCACTTCCCCGCTGCTGCCATCGTCCAGCCCGGCGAGAATGGCCAGCAGCGTGGACTTACCGGAACCGGATTCGCCAATCAGGGCGATGGTTTCGGCACGTTTGACAACGAGTTCAACTCCGGTGAGGATGGAAAGCTCGTGTTCTCCCTGACCGACGGACTTCTTAAGACAATGAACTTCAACAATGTTTTCCGCTGGCATTTGCCCTTCCTGTTTTTGATGCTGATGACCTTCCGCGCGGCGGCTGCGGACACGTTATTGATTCTGGGCGACAGCCTGAGCGCGGGCTATCGTATGGCCGCCAGTGCGGCCTGGCCCGCCCTGCTCAATGATAAATGGCAGTCCCGGGCGTCTGTCGTTAACGGCAGCATCAGCGGCGATACGTCGCAGCAAGGCTTATCGCGCCTGCCTGCCCTGCTTAAGCAGCATCAACCGCGTTGGGTGCTGGTCGAACTGGGCGGTAATGATGGTTTGCGCGGCTTCCAGCCACAGCAAACGGAGCAAACGCTGCGGACTATTTTGCAGACCATTAAGGCTGCTAACGCCCAGCCGCTGCTGATGCAAATTCGCCTGCCCGCTAACTACGGCCGTCGGTATAATGAGGCGTTTAGCGCGATCTATCCTAAGCTTGCCAAAGAGTTTGATATTCCGCTGCTGCCATTTTTCATGGAAGAGGTCTATCTGAAACCCCAGTGGATGCAGGATGATGGCATTCACCCCAATCGCGATGCCCAGCCGTTCATTGCCGACTGGATGGCAACCCGGCTGGCTCCTTTAGTAAAACATGACTCGTCAAACAGCTGAGAACCTGACAGGTAAAGTTATGCAAAAATCGGTCTTAATAACAGGATGTTCCAGCGGAATTGGCCTTGAAAGCGCCCTTGAACTGAAACGTCAGGGGTTTTGGGTGCTGGCAGCCTGCCGCAAACCCGAAGATGTCGAACGCATGCGAGGGCTGGGATTTACCGGCATTCTGCTGGATCTCGATTCGCCAGAGAGCGTGGAGCAGGCCGCCGATGAGGTTATCGCCCTGACCAGCAACCGTCTTTACGGCCTGTTCAACAATGCGGGCTACGGCGTGTACGGCCCGCTACAGACCCTCTCGCGGGAACAGCTGGAGCAGCAGTTCTCCGCAAACTTTTTTGGGGCGCATCAGCTCACCATGCGCCTTCTCCCCGCCATGCTGCCGCACGGCGAAGGGCGGATTGTCATGACCTCCTCGGTGATGGGCCTGATCTCCACGCCGGGACGCGGGGCTTACGCTGCCAGTAAATATGCGCTTGAAGCCTGGTCCGATGCGTTGCGCATGGAGCTGCGCCACAGCGGCATTAAGGTCAGCCTGATTGAACCGGGCCCCATCCGCACCCGCTTTACGGAAAACGTTAACCAGACGCAGGCGGACCAACCGGTCGAAAATCCCGGTATCGCGGCGCGTTTTACGCTTGGGCCAGAAGCCGTGGTTGCCAAAGTGCGCCACGCATTTGAGAGCGATACCCCTAAAATGCGCTATCCGGTGACGCTGGTGACCCATGCCGTCGGCTGGTTGAAACGCCTGCTGCCGGGGCGGATGATGGACAAAATTTTGCAGGGTTGAGTTGAAGCGACGACGCTTACCCCCATGTAAAGAGTAAACCGATAAAAGAGAATGCCGCATGTCCGTACAGAATATCGTCAACATAACTGAAGCTAACCTGCAACAGACACTCGAACAGTCAATGACTACACCGGTGCTGTTCTACTTCTGGTCTGAACGCAGCCAACACTGCCTGCAGCTGACGCCGGTCCTGGAAAGCCTTGCCGCGCAGTACAACGGTCAATTCATTCTGGCGAAGCTGGATTGTGACGCCGAATCGATGGTGGCTTCCCAGTTTGGCCTGCGTGCGATCCCAACCGTCTACCTGTTCCAGAACGGTCAGCCGGTGGATGGCTTCCAGGGGCCGCAGCCGGAAGAGGCGATCCGCGCCCTGCTGGATAAAGTCCTGCCGCGCGAAGAAGAGCTGAAAGCGCAGGAAGCCATGGCGCTGATGCAGGAAGGCAAGTACGACGAGGCGCTGCCGCTGTTAAAAGACGCGTGGCAGCTGTCGAACCAGAACAGCCAGATTGGTCTGCTGCTGGCAGAGACCCAGATTGCGCTGCACCGCCCCGAAGACGCGGAAGCCGTGCTGAAAACGGTGCCGATGCAGGATCAGGACACCCGCTATCAGGGCCTGGTGGCGCAGATTGACCTGCTGAAACAGGCGGCGGATACCCCTGAAATTCAGCAACTTCAGCAGCAGGTGGCGGACAACCCGGCGGATGCCGCGCTGGCAAGCCAGCTGGCGCTTCAGCTTCACCAGGTGGGGCGTAATGAAGAGGCGCTGGAGCTGCTGTTTAGCCACCTTCAGAAGGACCTGGGCGCCGCAGACGGTCAGGCGCGAAAGATGTTCCAGGAGATCCTGGCCGCGCTCGGCACCGGTGACGCGCTGGCGTCTAAGTATCGTCGTCAGCTGTACGCATTGCTATACTAACAAAAATGCCCGGTGGCGCTAACGCTTGCCGGGCCTACAAAAGCCGATATTACCCCGTCTTTTTCAACTGCGTCACCACCAGCTGGTGGCGCGCGTTGTAAAACTTCCGATAGGTCAGATAGCAGGCAATAATCGTCGACAGGCTCGCCGTAGAGAGCAGCATAAACGTCACCATAATCTGGTATTTAATCGCTTTTACCGGATCGATACCGGCAAAAATCAGCCCCGACATCATGCCCGGCAGGCTCACCAGACCCACGGTTTTGGCGGAATCCACCGTTGGGATCAGCGATGAACGAATGCTGTCGCGGATCAACCGCGCCGAGGCCACCTTCGGCGTCGCGCCCAGGCTTAGCTTCTCCTGAAGCTGTTGCTGTTCACTGCTGAAGCGTTGCCCCAGATTGTTGTAGCATAACCCGACCGCCACCATCGCATTGCCCGCAATCATCCCGGAAATGGGGATCACCTGCATCGGCGTAAATTCTATCGAGCCGGAGAGCACCAGTACCGCCAGCGTTAACGCGGTCCCGGTGGTGATGGCAATAAACGACGAGAGGAACGCTTTATCGATGTATTTACTGCGTTTCTGCGCGTTCCATGCCGCGTTAAAGCAGATAAACAGCACCATCAACAGGGTCAGCACGGCATGATTGACGTTGAAGATGTATTTCAGCACATAGCCGACGATGATGAGCTGAATGACCGCGCGAACGATACTCCACAGAATATCTTTTTCCAGCCCCAGCTTCTCCCGGTAGCTGACCACAATCGCCACCAGCACCAGGACCATCGACAGCGCCAGCGATTCGTTGGTTATGTTATGTTCACCCACGGTGAGCCTCCTCCATTTTCCCGCCCTGCGGCCTGAGCGTGATGACATCATCCGCATGGCTAATTTCGTTTGAATCGTGCGTCACCCACAGCACGGCAATATCCTGTTCACGGACGTAGCGATGAATAATCTCATTGACGTTGCGCGTGTTAGCGTCATCCAGCGCGCTGGTGATTTCGTCCAGCAAAAGCACCTTCGGCAGGAATTGCAGGTTACGGATCAGCGAGACGCGCTGCTTTTCCCCGCCTGACAGTTCGGCAGTCGATTTGGTCAGCGTCTCCGGCGGAAGCCCAAAACGGGTCAGATCGTCCGCAAACTTTTTCGGATCGGGCGTTTGGTTGCGGATGTGCCAGGGGAAAACCAGATTGTCGTACACCGTGTCGCCAAACAGGGATGGCGTTTGCACGCAGTATGACACCTGCTGGCGATAGCTTTCCGGTGTAAGCGTGGCGATATCTTTCCCTTCAAACAGGATGGTTCCCTCCGTTGGACTCAGTAGCGAAGCCACGATTTTCAGGAGGGTGCTTTTGCCGCAGCCGGAAGGGCCGGTTATGAGTTTAAATTCGCCCGGAGAGAGACAAAAATCGACGTGCTGAAGGATGGTGTTATCACCCACACGAAAGCCAACATCCCTGATATCCAGAAGATTTTTTTTATTATTCATTCCGATTCCGTTAACCGCTGTGATAAGAACAGCCTTTAGCATAATCCTTTCCGCTACGCTGCGCGAATAGCCTTAACCTATCGCAAGTGTTAAACTTTTTGTTCGGTAATTGTCACCTCTATAACTACAGGAAGTCAGCAACATGACACATATCTTTTATGAGTTCTCTTCCCTGAAGCCTGGTGTTCCAGATGTGGAAACATTAATGGAAGTCATCAATTCTTCTGAACTCACGCGTTTTGTCATGGGTGCAGAGGTGGTCGATTTTGTTAAGAAGGCGCTCATCGTTAACACCACGATCGGAAGCTTTAAAAACTGCTATTTTGCTTTCGATGATGGGGCTTACTTTCTCGAGTTTGACGGCAAGGGTAAATCCAGACGCTTTACTGAGGTGCCTGACTGGTTCGTTTCCCCCGCGGAATTTGCCCGCTCGCAATGGCTGATTAACCATGATCTGGCCGATGTGAAGGCGACGGCGTTTATTGACGTGCTAATGTCCTACCCGCTTAAAGAGCGCCGGTCGCACTGCAATCTACTGTTTGGTCTGGATCTGCATAAGGTCAATGTGGTTCCGGCGCCTACAGCCCCTGCCGGAAAAATGGGCAATAAAAACGGAAAAACCACCAAGCCTCGCGTCACGGATCTCGGCTCTTTTGAGCTTTTTACCGCGTTCTTTGCACGCATGAAAACCGCCGTCAATGCAAATGAGTTCCCCACCTTACAGGTGCTGACAGGCCAGAAGGATCTTGCAAAAGCGCCGCACAGCTTAAAGCAAGGGATCAGAACCTGGTTTAAGGGGATTACCGGCGATCTGCCGCCGAACAACAAACGTGTCGGAGCGGGCAATGCAGTACTGTTCTGCGCTCCCGTGCGCGAGCAGATCCAGCAGATAGAGGCCATCGGCCTGGAAAAATACTATCAGGGCTTATCGAAAGCCATCGCTGACGCCGGGGATGGGTTTATCACCGACTTCAGCTATACCTGGTCTGAAGAGTAACGCTATGCGCCCCGCTCTCCTGGCGGGGCGTTTTAATTTTACCAGTCCGGTTCCCACCTCTTTACAGGGGCGAAATCCCGCCCGTTAACCGATATACTTACGTTCAACAAATACGCAATTTTTCTCGTTACGGCATGCAAAACAGGAGGTTTTTATGCTCATCGTTGTTCCTGTCCTTATTTTCGTTGCGCTGGTTATCGTGGGCGCAGGCGTCAAAATTGTCCCGCAGGGTTACCAGTGGACCGTCGAACGTTTCGGTCGCTACACCAATACCCTTCAGCCGGGTTTAAGCCTGATCGTCCCCTTCATGGACAGAATTGGGCGTAAAATCAACATGATGGAGCAGGTGCTGGATATTCCTTCCCAGGAAGTCATCTCTAAGGATAACGCCAACGTCACCATCGATGCGGTGTGCTTTATTCAGGTGATTGATGCGCCGAAAGCGGCCTATGAGGTGAGCAACCTGGAGCTGGCGATCGTCAACCTGACGATGACCAACATCCGTACCGTGCTTGGCTCGATGGAGCTGGACGAAATGCTCTCCCAGCGCGACAGCATTAATACCCGCCTGCTGCACATTGTTGATGAAGCCACCAATCCGTGGGGGATCAAAGTGACCCGCATTGAGATCCGCGACGTGCGCCCACCGGCAGAGCTGATTGCTTCCATGAATGCGCAGATGAAGGCCGAGCGTACCAAACGCGCCTATATTCTTGAAGCCGAAGGGGTGCGTCAGGCCGAGATCCTGAAAGCGGAAGGGGAAAAACAGTCGCAGATCCTGAAAGCCGAGGGCGACCGTCAGTCTGCCTTCCTCCAGGCAGAAGCGCGTGAACGTTCGGCAGAAGCGGAAGCCCGCGCGACGCAAATGGTTTCCGAGGCGATTGCCGCCGGGGATATCCAGGCTGTGAACTACTTCGTCGCGCAAAAATATACCGATGCGCTGAAGGAGATCGGCTCTGCGAACAACAGCAAAGTGGTGATGATGCCGCTGGATGCCAGCAGTCTGATGGGATCTATCGCCGGAATTGCCGAGTTGATCAAAGACGGCGGAAACGAGCGTAAAAAATGATTGAGCTCATCGTTGCACATCCTCATGCGTTCTGGCTAAGCCTTGGCGGCTTGCTGCTGGCCGCCGAGATGCTTGGCGGCAACGGTTATCTGCTGTGGAGCGGTGTTGCCGCTGTGATTACCGGGCTTGTCGTCTGGCTGCTGCCTGTCGGCTGGGAGTGGCAGGGCGCGCTGTTTGCCGTGCTGACGCTGCTGGCCGCCTGGCTGTGGTGGCGCTGGCTGAACAAACGGGTGAAGGCGCAGAAGCCGGTCGACGCGCATCTCAATCAGCGTGGGCAGCAGATCGTGGGTAAACGTTTTACGCTTGATAACGCGCTGATCCACGGACGCGGTCATATGCGCGTGGGGGACAGTTCATGGCCGGTAGTGGCCGATGATGACCTCAGCGCCGGCACGCGGGTTGAGGTCATTGCGGTAGAAGGCATTACCCTGCGGGTTAAAGCCTGTTAGGCGTGGGTTTTACGGTGGCAGCAGCCGGAAAGATTGTCGATAATCGGGCACTCGGCGCTGTCATCTCCCGGGCAGGATTCTGCCAGCTGTAGCAGTTGCTCACGCATCGCCTGTAATTCGATGATATGGCGTTCGATCTCCGCCACTTTTTCCAGCGTACGTTTTTTCACGTCGGCACTGTGGCGTTTCGGATCGTTAAACAGGTTAACCAGCTCGCCGCACTCTTCAAGGTTAAATCCTACCTGTCTTGCCTGGCGCAGTAACGTCAGTTCATCAAGATGCAGCTGCGTATAGCTGCGGTAGCCGTTCTCACTGCGCAACGGTGGCGTCACCAGCCCTTTTTCCTCATAAAAGCGAATCGCTTTGCTGGTTAAGCCGGTTTTTTTCGCAACATCGCTGATATTCACATTTCCCCCTTGACCTTCCCCTTGATGGAAGGTTTAACCTTCATAACAGTTAGCGAAAAGCAGAGTGAAGGTCAACAATTGACCAGAACATTATACGGGAGTTTTGTTATGTCTCACACTATTGACCTGACACTGGACGGCCTCTCCTGCGGCCACTGTGTCAAACGTGTTAAAGAAAGCCTGGAGCAGCGTCCTGACGTGGAAAGCGCTGAGGTGACTATCGATCATGCCGCCGTGACCGGCAGCGCCAGCGCCGACGCGCTGATTGATACCATTAAACAGGCCGGTTACGGGGCGGAGTTAAGCCACCCAAAGGCTAAACCGCTGGCAGAGTCATCATCCCCGTCGGAAGCACTGACAGCGGCCACTCCTGAGCTTCCGGTAGCTGATGATATTGATGACAGCCAACAGCTGCTGATCAACGGCATGAGCTGCGCCAGCTGTGTCTCTCGGGTACAAAACGCCTTACAGGCGGTACCGGGCGTCGCACAGGCACGGGTAAACCTGGCGGAGCGTACTGCGCTGGTGATAGGCAGTGCCTCCGCCGCAGATTTAGTGCAGGCCGTGGAGAAAGCGGGCTACGGGGCGGAGGCCATCGAAGATGATGCCGAGCGCCGCGAGCGCCAGCAGGAAACGGCTGTCGCCACCATGAAGCGCTTCCGCTGGCAGGCGATTGTCGCCCTGCTGGTCGGTATTCCGGTGATGGTGTGGGGCATGATGGGTGACAACATGATGGTCACCGCAGACAACCGCACCCTGTGGCTGGTGATTGGTCTGATTACCCTTGCGGTGATGGTGTTTGCAGGCGGACATTTCTATACCAGCGCCTGGAAGAGCCTGAAAAACCGCACCGCGACGATGGACACGCTGGTCGCGCTCGGGACGGGCGCTGCGTGGCTGTATTCGATGAGCGTTAACGTCTGGCCGCAGTGGTTCCCGATGGAGGCGCGCCATCTCTATTATGAAGCGAGCGCGATGATTATAGGTCTGATTAACTTAGGCCATATGCTCGAAGCCCGCGCGCGTCAGCGCTCGTCGAAAGCGCTGGAGAGATTACTCGATTTAACCCCGCCGACGGCCCGCGTGGTCACCGACGATGGGGAAAAAAACGTTCCTCTCTCAGAGGTGCAACCCGGTATGACGCTGCGTCTCACCACCGGCGACCGCGTACCCGTCGACGGTGAAATCACCCAGGGCGATGCCTGGCTTGATGAAGCCATGCTAACCGGTGAGCCGATCCCCCAGCAGAAATCTCAGGGCGATGCGGTGCATGCGGGTACGGTGGTACAGGACGGCAGCGTGCTGTTCCGCGCCAGCGCCGTTGGCAGCCATACCACACTGTCACGCATCATTCGGATGGTCCGCCAGGCGCAGAGCAGTAAGCCGGAAATTGGTCAGCTTGCCGATAAAATCTCCGCCATTTTTGTGCCAGTGGTGGTCGGTATTGCCCTGCTGAGCGCGGCAATCTGGTATTTCTTCGGCCCGGCGCCGCAGATTGTCTACACCCTGGTGATCGCCACCACGGTACTGATCATCGCCTGCCCTTGTGCCCTTGGTCTGGCCACGCCGATGTCGATTATCTCTGGCGTCGGACGCGCCGCCGAATTTGGCGTACTGGTCCGTGATGCTGACGCCCTGCAACGGGCAAGCGCGCTGGACACCCTCGTCTTTGACAAAACCGGCACGCTCACCGAGGGCAAACCGCAGGTAGTGGCCGTTAATACCATTGGCTGTACGGAGACGGATGCCCTGCGCCTGGCCGCCGCGCTGGAACAAGGCTCCAGTCACCCGCTGGCGCGCGCCATCCTTGAGAAAGCCGGTGATGCCCGCCTGCCGCAGGTAAGCAACTTCCGCACTCTGCGCGGTTTAGGGGTCAGCGGTGAAGCAGAAGGCCATACGCTGCTGCTGGGTAACCAGGCACTGCTAACTGAACACGGTGTTGATACGTCCGTGCTGGACGCTGAGCTGAACGCGCAGGCCTCTCAGGGCGCGACGCCGGTTCTGCTGGCGAGGGATGGTCAGGTGGCGGCGCTGCTGGCCGTGCGCGATCCGTTACGCCAGGACAGCGTGGATGCCTTGCAACGCCTGCACCATGCGGGATATCGCCTGGTGATGTTAACCGGTGATAACCCGACTACCGCTAACGCCATCGCCAGAGAAGCCGGGATTGATGAGGTGATAGCCGGCGTACTGCCAGATGGCAAAGCGGACGCCATCAGGAAATTGCAACGTGATGGTCGTCAGGTGGCGATGGTCGGCGACGGCATCAACGACGCCCCGGCGCTGGCGCAGGCTGACGTAGGTATTGCGATGGGCGGCGGGAGCGATGTCGCCATTGAAACCGCGGCAATCACCCTGATGCGCCACAGCCTGATGGGCGTGGCGGATGCGCTGGCGATTTCGAAAGCCACGTTGCGCAACATGAAGCAGAACCTGCTGGGGGCCTTCGTCTATAACTCGCTCGGCATTCCGATTGCCGCCGGGATTTTGTGGCCGCTGACCGGCACCCTGCTGAACCCGGTTGTTGCGGGTGCGGCGATGGCGCTCTCGTCAATTACCGTGGTGAGCAACGCTAACCGTCTGCTGCGGTTTAAACCGAAAGCGTAGAATCCCGGAAGCAGGCCGGGTAAGCGCAGCGCCGCCCGGCTTTCGCCTATTGCGCCCCCCTTCCCCACGCGCTAGCATGAACCTTTCCGTTTATGGAGCGCGTATGGGTCTGTTTAATCGTATAAAAACATCGTTTCGCGCCCTTTTTCCCCGCCGTTATGCCTGGCCCGGTATGGATATTTCGCTTCCGGGTGGGCAGCAACTGCACCTGGTGGGAAGCATTCATATGGGCACGCAGGATATGTCCCCCCTGCCCTCCGGCCTGATTAAACTACTGAAGCGCGCCGACGCGCTGATCGTCGAAGCCGACATCTCCGGCCATGAATCGCCGTTTGCCGGGCTGGAAAGCGACCGCCCCCTGGCTGAACGTCTTAACGAAACGCAGCTGGCTGAGCTTACCCGTCTTGCGGATGAGTCCGGCGTCTCGCTCTCAATGCTCGACACCCTGCCCCTGTGGCAAATTGCCATGGTGCTACAGGCAACCCAGGCGCAGCGCCTGGGGCTGCGCGGTGATTACGGTATCGATTATCAACTGCTGAATGCGGCAAGGGCGTGCAACCTGTCCGTCATTGAACTGGAAGGCACGGACAGCCAGATTGCGCTTCTTCGCCAGCTTCCTGATGACGGCAAGATGCTGCTGGATGATACCCTGACCCACTGGCACACCAACGCGCGTCTGCTGCAAACGATGATTGGCTGGTGGCTGGATGCGCCGCCCGCAGACGGTAAGCTGGCGTTACCGTCGACGTTCAGTGAATCGTTGTATGATGTGCTGATGAACGCGCGCAACCAGGCGTGGCGGGAGACGCTGTATGCCCTGCCTGCCGGTCGTTATGTTGTCGCGGTTGGCGCGTTGCATTTGTACGGAGAAGGGAATTTGCCGTCGCTGCTGAAATAAAAAAATGGCCAATATTTCTATTGGCCCGTCAAAGAGGAATTTCATCGTTTTTATTATACCGAAGTGACCTTCGGCTACGCCGATTGTCGCTCAAAGTAACCATCACTGCCAATACTATTGCGCAAGATGGTGCTATTTTTTAGACAAACGTCAGGCGTATGCTGCTGGCATGAACCGTCTGTCGTAAGAAGGATAGCCATGACTCCCGCCGTTAAATTACTCGAAAAAAACAAAATTTCTTTCCGGATCCACACCTACGATCACGATCCGAACGAAACCAACTTTGGTGATGAAGTGGTGCGCAAGCTGGGGCTGAACGCGGACCAGGTCTACAAAACGCTGCTGGTCGCGGTGAACGGCGATATGAAGCACCTCGCCGTGGCAGTGACGCCCGTCGCCGGACAGCTTGATCTGAAGAAAGTGGCCAAAGCGCTGGGAGCGAAAAAGGTCGATATGGCAGACCCGCTGGTTGCGCAACGCACTACGGGTTATCTGGTCGGCGGGATCAGCCCGCTCGGCCAGAAAAAGCGTCTGCCGACCCTGATCGATGCGCCTTCGCAGGAATTTGAGACGATCTATATTTCTGGCGGCAAACGCGGGCTGGATATCGAACTGGCCGCAGGCGATCTGGCGAAAATGCTGGACGCGAAATTTGCGGATATTGCGCGCAGGGATTGAGAAAATTGCCCGGTGGCGCTGCGAGGTAAAAGCAAAACGGTAACAGGCGTTACCGTTTTTTTGTGTTCGCGCCCTCTCCCGGTGGGAGAGGGTTGGGGTGAGGGCATCAGGCCGCACAACACTACTGCCAGCTCACCTCGCCCTTCGGCTCATACGCGTTCACGTCAATCGGTGAATTTTGCTGGATAAACTGCTTCAACACTTCCGCATCAATAAACCCGGTATTTACATAGCCCGGTTTGTTATCGATATGCGGATAGCCGTCGCCGCCGGTGGCGTTAAAGCTTAACGTTGCCAGGCGGTAGGTTTTCGCCGGATCAACAGGTTCGCCTTTGATTTTGAGATCGTTGAGCTTACCGTCCTTCGCGACGAAGCTGACGTTAGCAAACTGCGGATACGCTCCGGAGTCCGGCTTCATCTGCGCCACGGCGGTCAGGTAGTCAATTACCTCTTTCCCGCTCATGTCCGCATACACCACCACGTTGCCAAACGGCTGCACTTTGAGCACGTCTTTATAGGTGATGTTTCCGCCATCGATGGAATCACGAATACCGCCGCCGCTCATCACGCCGAAATCCGCATTCGTGCGCGCCATCTGCGCGGCCAGCACCAGACGCCCCATGTTGGTTTGTACGAAGCGGACTTTGCTGCGGTCCCCTTCCAGTCGTCCGTTAAGCGTGCCTATCTTCACGTCCAGCTGCGCTTTCCCTTTGCTCTGGAACGGCGTCAGCAGGGAGAGCATCTGCTGGTTTTCAGCGATCTCTGGCGTGTAGAGTACCCGCTCGCTTTTGCCGTCCGGGTAGGTTACTTTCTTCTTCAGGTTGACCGGGATGAGCTGATAGTGCACCAGCTTCATCTCGCCGTTACGGAATTCGAAATCCGCACGGCCTACGTATTTACCCCACTCGTGGGCCTGTACAATCCAGATCCCGTTCTGACGATCCGGCGCGCACGGCGTGCCGGGCACATAATCTACCTGCTTTTTATTCTCAGAAGCCATGCAGACCGGATCCTGTGAGTGACCGCCCACAATCATCGCCAGCGAGCCCGCAGGAAGGCTGCGCGCCATCTCCACGTCGCCCGGCGCGTTAGAGCCGTGCTGACCGTTGTCGTAATGCCCCATGTGGGTGGTAGCGATAATCACATCCGGTTTTTCATTCTGCTGCAACTCCTGGATCACCAGCTTCGCTTCGTCCGCCGGTTTACGGAATTCGATGTCGGTGAAAAATTCAGGGTTGCCAATTTTGGCCGTATCGTCGGTGGTTAAGCCGATGACCGCGATCTTCAGATCCTGACGCTTAAACAGCGCCCACGGTTTAAACAGGCGCTCGCCGGTGCTTTTCTTATAAATATTGGCGGAAAGGAACGGAAATTTGGACCACTTTTCCTGCTGGCGCAATACGCTCAGCGGGTTATCAAACTCGTGGTTTCCGACCGCCATCGCGTCGTAACCAATTAAATTCATGCCGCGGAAATCAGGCTCGGCATCCTGCAAATCAGATTCCGGTACGCCGGTATTAATATCCCCGCCCGACAGCAACAGCACGCTGCCGCCCTGAGCCGAGACCTCTTTACGAATGCCGTCCACCAGCGTTTTTTGCGCCGCCAGGCCATATTCACCGTATTCGCTGCGCCAGAAATGGCCGTGATGATCGTTAGTATGCAGAATGGTAATTTTATAGGTTTTATCTTTTTCATACGCCTGCGCGGGCAGGCTTGTCAGCCCCCATGCGGCGATGAGCGCCAGCGCGACGCCACGCTTTATTAACTTCATCTTCTCTCTCCCTGACCCATAGACAAACGCAAAAATTACAGTGACTCACAAGAATAGACAAATAAGTTTTCAGAATTGCGACTTTCTTCAAATGTCACGGACGAGTATGTTAGTCGGATAATAATTACTCCCTGCATCTCTAATTACAAATTGACGTGGTATTTATGGCAATCAGTGAATCAACCCAGCCTGTTCAGGGCGTTCCGGCGTCGCCGCCGAAATCGCGCACTTCCTTCAAAGTATTAGGCGCAATCAGTCTCTCTCATCTGCTCAACGACATGATCCAGTCGCTGATTCTGGCGATCTACCCGCTGTTGCAGTCTGAGTTCTCATTAACCTTCGTGCAGATCGGGATGATTACCCTGACCTTCCAGCTGGCCTCTTCGCTGCTACAGCCGGTGGTGGGCTACTGGACGGACAAATACCCGATGCCATGGTCGCTGCCCATTGGGATGTGCTTCACCCTGAGCGGGCTGGTGCTGCTGGCCATGGCGGGCAGCTTTGAGGCGGTACTGGTTGCCGCGGCGCTGGTAGGAACCGGTTCATCGGTGTTCCATCCGGAATCGTCCCGCGTGGCGCGTATGGCCTCCGGCGGACGCCACGGGCTGGCGCAGTCTCTGTTCCAGGTGGGGGGGAACTTTGGTAGCTCCCTCGGTCCTCTGCTGGCGGCGGTAATTATCGCGCCTTACGGCAAAGGCAACGTGGCGTGGTTTGTGCTGGCCGCGCTGCTGGCGATTGTCGTCCTGGCGCAAATCAGCCGCTGGTATGCCGCGCAGCATCGCGTAAATAAGGGAAAACCTGTCGCAAAGATAACTAATCCCCTTCCGCGTAATAAGGTGATCCTTGCCGTCAGCGTGCTGCTGGTGCTGATTTTCTCGAAATATTTCTATATGGCGAGCATTAGCAGCTATTACACCTTCTATCTGATGCAAAAATTCGGATTATCGGTACAAAACGCCCAGTTCCATCTCTTTGCCTTCCTGTTTGCGGTGGCGGCAGGCACGGTGATTGGCGGCCCTGTGGGAGATAAAATCGGACGTAAATATGTGATTTGGGGCTCTATCCTCGGCGTTGCGCCGTTTACGCTTGTTTTACCGTACGCAACGCTGGAATGGACCGGAATATTGACAGTGATTATAGGTTTTATTCTCGCGTCGGCGTTTTCAGCCATTCTGGTCTATGCGCAGGAGCTGCTGCCGGGACGTATCGGTATGGTTTCCGGTCTCTTTTTCGGTTTTGCCTTTGGCATGGGCGGCCTTGGCGCCGCCGTGTTAGGGATGGTTGCAGACCACACCAGCATCTTCCTGGTCTATAAAATCTGCGCTTTCCTGCCACTTCTGGGGATGTTGACCATATTCCTGCCTGACAACCGTCATAAAGCGTAACTACACGGCTGCCAAAGTTAAACTTTGGCAGCCGGATAACCTGATGCCATAAGGCTTTCCTCTCCCTCCCCTCAGCAAATTTATCAAAATCTGCCTTTTTTCGTGCTTATTGCCTTTTTATTGTGATTTCAACAATTATTCATAAACATAAGCGTAAAAATTGTCATAAACTATTAATCGGCTTTTTGGTATTTGCACCAAAAATGGATCACCCATCGCGAAAGGAGACGGAATGCACCACGCCACACCGCTTATCACCACCATTGTTGGTGGACTTGTGCTCGCTTTTATCCTCGGCATGATTGCCAACAAACTGCGTATTTCGCCCCTGGTAGGCTATTTGTTAGCGGGCGTGCTGGCAGGACCCTTTACGCCGGGTTTTGTCGCAGATACCAAACTTGCACCGGAGCTGGCGGAACTGGGCGTTATCCTGCTGATGTTTGGCGTCGGACTGCATTTTTCCCTGAAGGATCTGATGGCGGTAAAGTCGATCGCCATACCGGGAGCGATCGCCCAGATAGGGGTGGCGACGCTGCTGGGCATGGCGCTTTCGGCGGTGCTGGGCTGGTCAATCATGACCGGTATCGTATTTGGGCTGTGTCTTTCAACCGCCAGTACCGTGGTGCTGCTGCGCGCGCTTGAAGAGAGGCAGCTGATAGACAGCCAGCGCGGGCAAATCGCGATTGGCTGGCTGATAGTTGAAGATCTGGTGATGGTGTTGACGCTGGTACTGCTGCCCGCCGTCGCCGGGATGATGGAAAAAGAGAATATCGGCTTCGCTTCGCTGGCGCTGGATATGAGCATTACCATCGGTAAGGTTGTGGCGTTTATTGCCATCATGATGCTGGTGGGCCGCCGTCTGGTGCCGTGGATCATGTCCCGCAGCGCCGCCACCGGCTCGCGTGAACTGTTCACGCTTTCGGTCCTTGCGCTGGCGCTGGGCATTGCCTTTGGCGCTGTCGAGCTGTTTGACGTCTCCTTTGCGCTGGGCGCGTTCTTCGCCGGGATGGTGCTGAACGAGTCCGAGCTGAGCCACCGTGCCGCGCACGATACTCTGCCATTACGTGATGCGTTCGCGGTGCTGTTCTTTGTCTCCGTCGGGATGCTGTTCGACCCGATGATCCTCATCCAGCAGCCGCTGGCCGTGCTGGGTACGCTGGCAATTATCATCTTTGGTAAGTCCGTTGCCGCCTTCTTCCTGGTGCGGATGTTCGGTCACTCGCCGCGCACGGCGCTGACCATCGCCGCCAGCCTGGCGCAGATTGGCGAGTTCGCCTTTATTCTGGCTGGTCTGGGAATGGCCCTGAATCTGCTGCCACAGGCTGGGCAAAATCTGGTGCTGGCGGGGGCGATCCTCTCCATCATGTTGAACCCGGTATTGTTTGCCCTGCTGGAGAAATATCTCGAGAAGACCGAAACCCTCGAAGAGCTGACGCTGGAAGAGGCGACAGAAGAAGAGAAACAGATCCCGGTGGATATCTGCAACCACGCGCTGCTGGTCGGTTTTGGCCGCGTCGGCAGCCTGCTGGGTGAAAAACTGATGGCTCAGGGCATTCCACTTGTAGTGATTGAAACGTCACGCACTCGCGTCGACGAGCTTCGCGAGCGCGGCATCCGCGCGGTGCTGGGCAACGCGGCTAACGAAGAGATTATGAATCTGGCGCATCTGGACTGCGCTCGCTGGCTGCTGCTCACTATCCCGAACGGTTACGAGGCTGGCGAGATTGTCGCCACAGCCCGTGAAAAATGCCCGCATATCGAAATCATAGCCCGCGCCCATTATGATGACGAAGTGGAGTACATTACCGAGCGCGGCGCGAATCAGGTGGTGATGGGTGAGCGTGAGATTGCGAATACGATGCTGACAATGCTGACGAAGCCGCCAGTTGAAGAGGCGGTGACGGGGTAAGTTTTGTGCGGCCTGGTCCCCTCACCCCAGCCCTCTCCCCAAAGGGGAGAGGGTGTTCAAGTTCCCTCTCCCCTTTGGGGAGAGGGCCAGGGTGAGGGGTCTTCTTTTACCTGTCCCAATACGCCTCTTCGAGGCTGTCTTCCCGTTCCGGCAGCCCACGCGTTAAGCGCGGTGAATGCTGGTTCAGCACCTGATAACTCACGCGGTTCGCGTACTTGCACACCTGCGCCAGCGAGGAATAGGTCAGCCAGTTGAAGGTGTGTTTGCTGGAATTCGGCACATTGGTTTTGTGGTAGGCGTTAGCGGTGATGTCGTGCAGCAGCGCGGCCAGCGCACCGTCGCCCGCGCCGTTAGTGTTCATGATCTTCTCGGGGCCACCCATATACGGTGCAATGTGGGAGAAAATACGCAGCGGGTTGATGCAGTCTTTATGACGCATGGCGCGGCTGAACTCGTACTGGTTAAATTCGGCGATTGCGCCCGGCAGCAGCGGGTGCTGGGTTTTCCGCTTGCTCTCTTCTTCCGTGAAGCCCGCCATGTACAGCCCGACCGGCCCGGCGGTGCAGAGCACCAGATCCACCCAGTCCAGCGCCTTATCAGACGCCAGCAGCGGATCGCTTTCGTCGGTCAGCGCTTCGGCTTCTTCTTCATTCATCGCCAGAATCGAGACGTGTTCTTTCAGGAAGGCCTGCCACCACTCCGGGTTGTCGGCAATCACGAATTTGGTGCCCAGCGTCAGAACCACAGGCACGTTGTATTTCTTCGCATACTCAATTGCCTTCATGGTTGCGTCCGGCATTGGTTCGCCCGGCTTGCAGCGCACCAGATAAGACGTCAACACCAGCGCAGACGCGCCCGCGATCACCTCTTCCGGAATACTTTCAGCGCGTAGCTTGTTCATATGGCCGGGGCTGATGGCAAAGGTACGCTCGCCGGAATCGCTTATCAGCGTAAAGCAACGACCAATCGGCCCGTCAACGCCCTGCAAATAGTTCAGATCGGTGCGGCTGGAGGTATTGCACAGGTAGCGGTAGGCGTAGCCACCGATTTCGATATTGCTGCACATCACGCCAAGCAGCACCGAGCGGTCGTCTGCCAGAACGGAGTAGTTGTGCATGGTGTTACCGATGGTGCCGCCAGCAAACTGGTGGGTGATAAGATTTTCGCGCATCAGGTCCTGATACAGCGCTTCGGCAACGTCATCCTCAATCACCAGCGAGTGCCCGGCGCTCAGACCGTAACGTGCGACAAACGCATCATCCACTTTGGCTTCAATGTCCACCAGCGTCTGATCGATACCGACCACCCAGGCAGCGCTGGTTTCGCTTTCCTGCTGAATTTGCTGTAACAGCGGATCGCGGGCATCGACGGGGAAATAGTGTTTGGACTTACGTTTACCGGGAAATTTCATGGTCTGAACTGTGCAAAGAATACGGGCCGGGAATGGTAGCACAAACCCGGCCCGTAACGCGATCAGCGGCGGGTGGTGACCAGTGACACCATCATATCGATGTGTTCAGGGGAGTCGTTAAGCGCAGGAATGTATTCGTATTTCGTTCCGCCGGCCTCCATGAAGAACTCTTTGTTCTGGACGGCAATCTCTTCCAGCGTTTCCAGACAATCCGCCGAGAAGCCCGGCGACATAACCTGAATGTGCTTCACGCCCTTCTCGCCCAGCATTTTTAGCGTTTCATCAGTATACGGGGTCAACCACGGTTCACGACCGAAGCGCGACTGGAAGGTCATCATCACCTTCTCAGGCGGCAGGCCGAGGGCGGAGACCAGCTCGCGGGTGGTATCGCGGCAACGCTGGGGGTAATCGTCCCCTTCGTTCGCGAAACGCTGCGGAATACCGTGATAGGAGAGCAGCAGCAGATCCGGCTCGCCGTGTTTTTCAAACGACGCGCGCGCGCTGCTGGCAAGCGCCTGAATGTACAGCTCGTTATCGGCGTAGTCGCGGATAAAGGTGATGCCCGGTATACGGCGGCGGGTCGCCAGAATGCGTGCCAGTTCGTCCCAGACGGCAGCCACCGTGGAGCACGAATACTGCGGATAAAGGGCCAGCACCACAATGTGTTCAACGCCCTGCGCCAGCAGAGAGTCGACGGCGCTTTCCAGGGATGGCTTACCGTAGCTCATACCGAGCGCAACGGGCATGTCCGGCAGACGGGCGGCCAGCGCCTTCTCCTGACGACGGCTGTAGACCATCAGCGGCGAGCCTTCTTCCATCCACACGGACTGATAGAGCTTTGCTACACGCGGAGAACGAATCGGCAGAATGACACCACGCAGCAGTGGCCACCACAGCAGTCTTGGGGTATCCACGACGCGCGTGTCGCTTAAAAATTGTCGCAGGTAGCGTTTTACCGCCGCTGGAGTAGGTGCTTCTGGGGTGCCCAGATTGGCAAGCAGGATGCCGGTTTTCGCCTGACTCATTCACGCCTCTTAACCATTTGATAGGCTGTCAATTGTAGCGGAAATGCGTTTAAACGAAACCCATTGCTGTAATAGGTAAGATGAGAATTTTTCTCACCCGGGGCTCCGGGTGAGAGAGGTGCGCTTAGCCGAGGATTTTTTCCAGCTCTGCACGTACGTCAGCCACGGCTTTGGTGCCGTCAACTTTCGCGTATTTGGTGTTACCCGCCTGCGCCTCTTTGGAGTAGTAGCCGATCAGCGGTGCGGTCATCTGATGGTATTCCACCAGGCGTTTACGCACGGTTTCTTCCTGGTCGTCTTTACGGGTGGTCAGCTCTTCGCCGGTCACGTCGTCTTTGCCTTCAACCTTAGGTGGGTTGAATTTGATGTGGTAAACGCGGCCAGAGGCAGCGTGCACGCGACGGCCAACGATACGGTCAACGATCAGTTCGTCCGGTACATCGAACTCCAGCACGTAATCCACGTTGATGCCCGCTTCTTTCATGGCGTCAGCCTGAGGAATGGTGCGCGGGAAGCCGTCCAGCAGGAAACCATTGCGGCAGTCTTCCTGAGCAATGCGCTCTTTTACCAGCGCGATAACCAGTTCGTCGGTCACCAGCTTGCCTGCGTCCATGATGTCTTTAGCTTGTTTGCCCAGCTCGGAGCCAGATTTAACAGCGGCACGCAGCATGTCACCAGTAGAGATTTGCGGAATACCGTATTTCTCCATGATGAACTGAGCCTGAGTTCCCTTACCCGCGCCCGGAGCGCCAAGCAGAATAATACGCATTGCGAAAATCCCCTCAAATGTCGATTCAATTTTTCAAAAGCGCTAAACAATACCACCAGAACGGGTATCGCTCAAGGAAGGCGGGGAGGCTGAAACGGTTAACGGGGGGAGATTATTTGGGTTAGTGCGAGAATGCCCCCTCACCCTAACCCTCTCCCCAAAGGGGAGAGGGGACGATTATACCCTCTCCCCTTTGGGGAGAGGGCCAGGGTGAGGGGTAGGTTTTGTATTACGCCAGCAGCAGCGCATTCACACGTTTAATGAACAGGTTAGGATCTTCCAGGGTGCCGCGCTCGGCCAGCAGGGACTGATCCAGCAGCAGTTCAACCCACTCCGCAAAGCGGGCGTCGTCCTGGGTATCCGCCGCGCGTTTCACCAGCGGATGATCCGGATTAAGCTCAAAGATATATTTCACTTCCGGCACGGCCTGGCCCGCCGCCGCGAACAGTTTCGCCATCTGGGTGCTCATTTCGTCCGCATCGGTGGTGACAATGGCTGGCGTATCGGTCAGACGGTGCGTGAAGCGCACCTCTTTCACGCGGTCGCCCAGCAGGGTTTTCACGCGCTCAACGAACGGCTCCAGCGCCTTCTCGGCTTCCTTCGCGCTGTCGTCCACTTCATCCGCCAGCTTATCGATAGACTCGTCGGCTTTAGCAACGGACTGGAAGGATTTACCGTCGAACTCGGTCAGGTAGTTCATCATCCACTCGTCGATGCGGTCAGACAGCAGCAGCACTTCGATGCCTTTCTTACGCAGCAGCTCCAGATGCGGGCTGCTCTTCGCTGCCGCATAGCTGTCGGCGGTGATGTAGTAGATCTTCTCCTGCCCTTCTTTCATGCGGGAGACGTACTCTTCCAGCGATACGGTCTGGGCGGAGGAGTCGTTGTGCGTAGAGGCGAAGCGCAGCAGTTTAGCGATAGCTTCCACGTTCGCGGTGTCTTCCGCCGGGCCTTCTTTCAGCACCAGGCCGAACTGTTTCCAGAAGGTCTGGTATTTTTCCGCATCGTCTTTCGCCAGTTTTTCCAGCATCTGCAACGCTCGCTTGGTCAGGGCGTTACGCAGGTTACGGGTGACGGTGCTGTCCTGGAGAATTTCACGGGAGACGTTCAGCGGCAGATCATTGGAATCTATCAGGCCACGCACAAAGCGCAGGTAGTTCGGCATGAACTGCTCGGCGTCGTCCATGATGAAGACGCGCTGCACGTACAGCTTCAGGCCGTGCTTGTGATCGCGGTTCCACATGTCCCACGGCGCCTGCGCCGGAATGTACAGCAGGCTGGTGTACTCCTGCTTCCCTTCCACACGGTTGTGGCTCCAGGTCAGCGGGTCGGTAAAGTCGTGGGCGATGTGCTTGTAAAACTCGTTGTACTCGTCGTCTTTAATTTCAGCTTTGTTGCGCGTCCACAGCGCCTGCGCCTTGTTGATTTTCTCCCAGGAAACCACGGTTTCGCCGTCTTTCTCTTCCTGTTTTTCAATCTCAACCGGCAGCGCGATGTGGTCAGAATATTTGCTGATGATGGAGCGTACGCGCCAGTCGTTCAGGAAATCGTCTTCGCCTTCGCGCAGGTGCAGAGTGATTTCGGTGCCGCGATCCGCTTTGGTGATATCATCAACGGTGTATTCGCCTTCCCCTTTGGATTCCCACAGCACGCCGTTTTCGGCGCTGTCGCCCGCAGCGCGGGTGCGCACGGTGACTTTATCCGCCACGATGAATGCCGAGTAGAAGCCTACGCCGAACTGACCGATCAGCTGGCTGTCTTTCGCCTGGTCAGAGCCCATGGACTCGAGGAACGCTTTGGTGCCGGATTTAGCGATGGTGCCGAGATGGTCGATCACCTCGTCGCGGTTCATCCCGATGCCATTATCGGCAATCGTCAGGGTGCGGTTCTCTTTATTAAAAGAGACGCGCACGCGCAGTTCGCCATCGCCTTCGTACAGATCCGGGTTGGACAGCGCGCGGAAGCGCAGCTTGTCCGCCGCATCGGAGGCGTTGGAAATCAGCTCACGCAGGAAGATTTCTTTGTTGGAATACAGGGAATGGATCATCAGGTGCAGAAGCTGTTTTACTTCTGACTGGAAACCACGGGTTTCTTGTCCTTTCATCTAAGTCGACCTCAACAATGCCATTTAATGGGGTTGTAAAACGTTGAGTGAGAGATGGGGATAAGGGGGGGGATTTTCAAGCGGAGGCCGCGCACGCAGCCTCCGTTTGGTCAGAAAATAATCTTGTGTCGTCCGGCCAGCGAGTGCGACAGCGTGGTGCCGTCGACCATCTCCAGCTCACCGCCGACCGGCACGCCGTGGGCGATGCGGCTGGCGTCAACGCCGTACTGCGCGCACAGCTCGGCGATGTAGTTGGCGGTTGCCTCCCCTTCCACCGTCGGGTTGGTGGCGAGGATCACCTCTTTGATTGTCTCGGACTCAAGACGCTGTTCAAGACGATCGAGACCGATATCATCCGGGCCGATGCCGTCCAGCGGGGAGAGATGCCCCATCAGCACGAAATAGCGGCCGGAAAACTGCCCGGTTTGTTCGATGGCGTAGATGTCCGCCGGACTCTCCACCACGCAAATCTGACCGTTTTCCTGACGACGCGGGTTCGTGCAGATGTTACAGACGTCCTGCTCGGTAAAGGTCCGGCAATCCGCACAGTGACCAATTTCTGACATGGCGCGGGTCAGAGCCTGCGCCAGGCGCATCCCGCCGCTGCGGTCGCGCTGCAATAGCGTAAACGCCATACGCTGCGCCGACTTCGGGCCAACGCCCGGCAGGCAGCGCAGTGCTTCCATTAACTGCGTGAGCAGCGGACTGGTTTGCATCAGAATGGCATCTTAAAGCCCGGCGGCAGTTGCATACCGCTGGAAACAGAGGCCATTTTCTCTTTCTGGGTTTCGTCGATACGGCGAGCGGCATCGTTAAACGCGGCTGCAACCAGATCTTCCAGCATCTCTTTGTCGTCTTCGAGCAGGCTCGGGTCGATTTCAACGCGACGGCAGTTGTGCGCACCGTTGATGGTCACCTTGACCAGACCGGCACCCGATTCACCCGTGACTTCCAGCTGAGCGATCTCTTCCTGCATCTTCTGCATTTTTTCCTGCATCTGCTGAGCCTGCTTCATCAGGCCACCCAGACCGCCTTTTCCACCAAACATAGGCTTCTCTCTTCTTTCACGTTAAGGATTACAACCGTAAGTCAGACTCACGATCAAAGGGGGCGAATACTCTCTTCATCCAGATCGGCGTCGAAGAACCGGCGCAGGGTCTGGATGTTGTTATCCGCGATAATCGACTCGCGCGCCTGCGCGAG
Organism: Enterobacter cloacae complex sp.6700776; assembly: GCF_048284255.1. Lineage (NCBI taxonomy): Bacteria > Pseudomonadati > Pseudomonadota > Gammaproteobacteria > Enterobacterales > Enterobacteriaceae > Enterobacter > Enterobacter cloacae complex sp.6700776. The sequence goes on from NZ_JBLVYK010000005.1 coordinate 113,170, forward strand.
CTTCTCTTCATAAATCGCCTGTCGCCACTCGAGCGGCGTTTTCACCGCCGGATTATCATCTTCAATGATAGTCAATTCAACCGGCACACCCTGTAAGGCGGTAAGCGCCTCGGCCAGCGCCTTTTGCGCACCAGGGGAATTCAGATGTCGCTGGCCCGGACGCAGATGCAGACGCACCTGATTGCCTTCCTGCTCTTTCCAGGCATTCAGCGCGACCTGCTCCACCAGCTTCGGCAGCTGAAGTTTGCTGACCTCAGCGGCCCAGGCGTCGCGCTCGATGGACTCTTCCGCGAGCTTCGCGGACAGCTCCGGCGTTTTTTCATGCTCAAGCGCCTTTTTCAGCGCTTTTGGCGTGGCGACCACTTCCTTGACCGTTTCAACAACGGTAGTCGCCTTCCAGCGGTATGCCTCTTCTTTCGCCGGGGCTTTTTGCTCGAGCGCGGACGGTGCCGGACGCGACTGCACGCGCTCCGTTACCGAGGCCAGTCGTTCAAGCGCGGCGTTGTTCACCGGCCGCGCTCTTGCAGGCGCTGCCGGTTCACTCTTTTTTGGTTTGGTTGCTCCCTGCGCACGTTGCAACTGGCTTCGTGCGGCAAGCACCGAACTGGTGGCATCCGACAGCGGCACGTTCTGCGGCGGCGGCGATGCCGGTTGCGGTGGCACCTGCTGCGGTGACATTACCGCGGTCGGCGCAACCGGCGCAAAGGACTGCCGGGGCGTTTCCGGCTCCGGCAATGGCTTGCGCGGATGGAAGGCCAGCGCGCGCAGCAGCGTCATTTCAACGCCCATCCGGCGATCCGGTGCAAACGGCAGCTCTTTGCGGCCAATCAGCAGCGTCTGATAATAAAGCTGAACATCAGCCGGCGGCACGGTGCGCGCAAGTTCACGCATCCGCTGTTCAATGGTCGCCATGTCCGCGCCAATGGCCGACGGAGATAATTGCAGCATCGCCACGCGATGCAGCAGGCTGAGCATCTCGACCAGCAGCGCTTCCCATTCAATACCACGGGCGGCGGCATCGTTGACGAGGGTCATTACCCGCTCACCGTTGGCGGCAATCATCGCTTCGATAAGCGACAGCGCCTGATCGTCATCCAGCGTGCCGAGCATGGTGCTGACCGCGTCAGTGGAAAGCTTACCGTCACCGCTGGCAATTGCCTGGTCAGTCAGGCTCAGCGCATCACGCAGGCTGCCGTCCGCCGCGCGGGCCAGCAGCTGCAGGGCGCGCGGCTCGTGAACGATCTTCTCTTCATCAAGAATGTGTTCAAGCTGTGCGCGGATCTGCTCAACGTCCAGCGCCTTCAGATGGAATTGCAGGCAGCGCGACAGGATCGTGACCGGCAGCTTTTGCGGATCGGTGGTCGCCAGCAGGAATTTGACATGCGCAGGCGGCTCTTCCAGCGTTTTCAGCAGGGCGTTGAAGCTGTGGCGCGACAGCATGTGCACTTCATCGATCAGATAGACCTTGAAGCGGCCGCGCGCCGGGGCGTACTGCACGTTGTCGAGCAGATCGCGGGTGTCTTCCACCTTGGTGCGCGAGGCGGCGTCGATCTCGATCAGATCGACAAAACGCCCCTGCTCGATCTCGCGGCAGTTGTCACATACGCCGCACGGGGTGGCGGTGATCCCGGTTTCGCAGTTCAGACCTTTTGCCAGCAGACGGGCAATAGAGGTTTTACCGACGCCACGGGTGCCGGAGAAAAGATAGGCGTGATGGATGCGACCTAGCGACAAGCCGTTCGCCAGGGCCGTCAGCACATGTTCCTGACCGACAACGTCAGCAAAGGTTTGTGGTCGCCATTTACGGGCTAACACCTGATAACTCATGGGCAGGCTCTGCAACGCTGGAAGGTGAATTAATGGAGGGGAATGCTATCACAACCTCACCCATTGAGCGAGGTTGTGAGATACGGGATTAATGTCCCGGGAAAGGCACCAGGCTGTAGCTGGTAATACCCTGTTTTTCCAGGCGCTGCTCGCCGCCGAGATCGAACAGGTTGATGATGAAGGCCGCGTCGGTCACTTCCCCGCCCAGACGACGGATCAGCTTCACGGTCGCTTCGATGGTGCCGCCGGTTGCCAGCAGATCGTCCACCACCAGCACTTTGTCGCCTGGCTTGATGGCATCAACGTGAATTTCCAGCTGATCGGTGCCGTATTCCAGCTCATAGCTCTCAGCAATGGTTTCACGCGGCAGTTTGCGCGGCTTACGCACCGGCACAAAACCCACGCCCATCGCCAGCGCAACCGGTGCGCCGAACAGGAAGCCACGGGCTTCGGTACCTACTACTTTGGTGATCCCGGCGTTTTTATAACGCTCAACCAGCAGTTCAATGCTGAGGGCGTACGCTTTCGGGTCTTCCAGCAAGCTGGTGACATCACGGAAAAGAATGCCAGGCTTTGGATAATCCTGGATACTTTTGATGCTATTTTTCAGATATTCAAGCTGCTGTGCAGTTGCGGTCATCGGTTTGTGCCTAAATGAAACAGTGTTACTCACGGCGCGCGACGAGTCGGTCAAAGTAACAGTTGTTTAACCTTTGACCAGGCGCACCTGTGCTCGAAAACGGTCGAATTTACTGGCTGTGCGCCATAATTGCAACCGCCATGATGAGGCTTCAGTGCTTTTGTTGCTTTTCATCAACCACGGGGATCCGCCACATGAAGATCAGCAGGCAGGCCAGGATCGCCAGCAGCAGAATGCGCACCCACATCATTTTCACCAGCCATAACGAGACGGCGAAGGTGATCAGGATGAAGGCAATGGCGCGCGGCTTGGCCCCGGGCGGCATGGCCCGGTGTTTTTGCCAGTGCCGCAGGTAGCCGCCAAACCACGAACGGTACAGGAGCCAGTGGTGAAAACGCGGCGACGAGCGGGCGAAGCACCAGGCGGCCAACAGGATGAACGGGGTGGTCGGCAGCAAGGGCAATACGATGCCCAACGTACCCAGCACTACCGCGAGCCAGCCAATGATGATTAAAATAGTACGCTGCATAATGCGAATCGTTATCAAACTGAACGGCTACTTTACCACTGGAGAGCGCATTGAAAACAGCACTGCTTCTTGAGAGGCTGCAAAATCAGCTGATCGCGCTGCGGGCGCAGGCCACACCGCTGATGGGACATGCTACGCTGAAACCGCGCTTTGACCGGCAGCTCTTCCGCACCCGCAGTACCGTCATTCAGGATTACCTTGCTGAGATGCAGACCAACCTCGACGAGCTTCGCCACGCGGTTGAGAGTGAACAGCAGGAACAGGTGGTGTGGCTTGCGGAGCATCTTACTGAGCAGATCACCGCCCTGCACCGCGAAATCGCCGCCTGGCCGCTACGGGCGTGGGACAGCGCCTCGCCTGGGCTCGGAAAATGGCAGCGCAAGCGGCTGGAGAACCAGGAGTTTGAGCGGCGTCTGTTTGAGATGAAGTGTGAGCGCGAAGCCCGCCTGACCACCAGCGAAACGCTGCAAGAGCAGCAGTTATTAATGCGTGAAATCAGCGCGCTGGAAGGCCGCATCGTCCGCTGCCGTCAGGCGCTGGATGAGATTGAACGCGTCATTGAACGCCTGACCCGTTAACAGGAGCCACTAATGTCACTGGAAAATGCCCCCGACGAGGTCAAGCTGGCCGTCGATTTAATTATGCTGCTGGAGAATCACGAGATCCCGGCGGAGACGGTGCTGAAAGCGCTGGAGATTGTGCGGCGGGATTTTGAGGGAAAGGTGAAGGCCGGTTGCCCTCACCCTCACCCTAGCCCTCTCCCTGGAGGGAGAGGGGACCGTTAGGTGCGGTTTGAAAGATCTGCCCTGATTCGCTTTTTACCCTCTCCCCTCTGGGGAGAGGGTAGGGTGAGGGGCGGAGTTTTCGTCACCCTTAATCTCGCGCTTCACTTCCGTATGTTCGTCACCTTTCTCATTGCGCAGGTGAACCTCAAGCTGGTTGAAGGCGATATTAATGTTGTTTTCACGGCACAGACGGTCAATGGTGCGGTTCAGCTCATCGACGGTGTAGCTGCGATCGCGTAGTTCGCGTACGTACAGGCGCAGCTCATGATCCAGCGTGCTTGGCCCGAAGGTGGTGAAGAACACGTCAGGCGCAGGATCGTGCATCACTTTAGGATGTGATTTCGCGGCTTCCAGCAGGACCTCTTTCACTTTATCCAGATCTGAACCATAGGCCACCCCGAGTCGGACCACCACGCGCGTCGTAGTATCCGAAAGCGACCAGTTGATCAGTCGCTCGGTCACGAAGGCTTTGTTCGGGATGATCACCTCTTTACGATCGAAGTCAGTGATGGTGGTCGCACGAATACGGATTTTGCTGACGGTCCCGGAGAAGGTGCCGATGGTGACGGTATCGCCGATACGCACCGGACGTTCGAACAGGATTATCAGGCCAGAAACAAAGTTACCGAAGATCTCCTGCAAGCCGAAGCCCAGACCTACCGACAGCGCCGCCGCCAGCCACTGGAGTTTATCCCACGAGACGCCCAGCGAGCCGAATACCGTCATCGCCCCGACAATAATAATAACGTAGTTCAGGATGGTGGTAATGGCATACGACGCCCCCTGACGCAGGTTCAGCCTTGAGAGCACCAGCACTTCCAGCAGACCAGGCAGGTTGCGGATCAACGCCCAGGCCACCACCGACGACACCAGCGCAAAGAGCAGGCTGCCCATGGTGACGCTTTTCATTACCGCAGCGCCCGCTTCGGTACCGTTGTATTGCCAGAGGGTGATACTGTCGAGGTAGGCGAAGACGGTAATTAAATCAGACCAGATGGCCCAGAACATCACCGCAAACAGCGCAATCATCACCAGCATGGTAATACGCATCGTTTGCTGGTTGACCTGCTCCAGGGCAATGGTCGGCTCTTCCTGCGGCTCAGCCCCTTCAGCCCCCTCTTTAACCTGATGCTGTCGACGGGCAACAGCGCGACGATACGCAATGCGGCGCGCCGCCACGCTCAAACCGCGCAGCACGGTCTGGAACAGCAGGTTCCACAGGATCACCAGATACACGGTTTCAATCCAGCGGCCTGACAGACGAAGCGTGGTATAGAAGTAACCCGTTGCCGTCAGCACCATCAGCGCCAGCGGAATGATCGCCAGCACCGTTACGGTAACCAGACGAAGATTGTGGGACTCTTTATCACGCCAGCTGTCGCGGCACATCGGCCACATCAGGACGGCTATCAGCAGCAGGTTCAGCATAATTACCAGCTGTCCCAGCACGTCATCCATCAGATGCAGCGGCGAAAGCTCGGCCACAACGGACCAGAAGTGCAGCGGCAACAGCGCGAGGCTGATACGTACAATCTGGCGACGCCAGTGGCTGGTGAGTTTTTCCGGCATGTTGAAGTGTCGGACCGCGACGCCGTCTTTTTCCAGCACTTTCCAGCACAGACCAAACACCAGCCAGAACAGCGCCAGCTTTTTGCTGAACGCCCACAGCAGGTCGCTGATATTGAGCTGCATGGTCAACAGGATCAGGCCGACGGCGAGGATCAGCAGGCAGACCGGCAGAGCACGGATCAGATCGATCAGGATCGCTTTCGGGGTGTGCAGCTGGCTGTCGTTACGCAGTTGCCCCACTTCCGAGGCCAGCTTCGCCTGGTACTGCTTCAGCCATTTCAAACGCCAGCGTATTACTCCGGCGATGAGCAGCAAAGGCAGACCCGCAAGGAAGGCAATCATTACCGCAGGCCAGGCTTTCTCCCAGTTCACGGTAATTTTCATGCTTTTGATCTGGGATTTCAGCGTTTCAGGGAAAGATTTAAACCAGTCCCAGTCCATGGGTTTGTTGCTGTTCACCCAGAAAATCTGCTGGGTCAGGATCTCCTGGAGGCTTTTAGACACGCTCACCAGCTGCTGCTGGTTGATTTGCAGGTTAATCGCCATCATCAGCTGGTTGCCCAGCTGCTTATTAAGCTGATCGAGCAGTTCGCGGCGCATATCCACAACCTGCAACAGCGCGTCGTGAACTTCACCGTTTACTTCACTTGAATGGCCTTCTTCCACTTTGGCAACAAACGTATCGCTCTGGAACAGGGCATCGCGCTGCTGGTTAACGTCAAACTGTTCAAGACGCAAATCCGCAATGCGGTTGGTCATGTCTTCCAGCTCGTCTGCGGACGGCAGCGTCTGCTGCTGCTGGTAAAGAATGCGCGACAGCAGCAGGCTTCCCTTCAGGACGGCAATCTGCTCTTTGACATTGCGCTCAGCCTGCAAAGCGCGATCCAGCCAGTTTTTGACTTTAATATTCTGCTGCACCAGCGCGCTGCCGCTTTCAGTCGCCTGAATCAGGCGCTCGCTCAGCTGATGGTTAATTTCCAGCTCCTGCTTCACCAGCGGATTGGCCTGGATACGCGCCGTTTCGTCTGGCGAGACCGCTTCCTGCGCCGTTTTTTCGGTCAGCGTCAGGCGCTTGCTGTTCACCGCCTCCTGCAACAGCTGAAGCTGATGCTCGAGCCGGTTGATATTCGCGTTCACGTAGTCACGCTGTTTTTGCAGCGCATCCTGCAACACCGTGTTGCCTTCCAGACTCTTACGCTGCTGTTCAATCTCCGCGTTCAGCAGCGTCTGCTGGATGTTCAGCAGCGTTTGCTGGGTCGGTCGAAGCGCCCCTTCCCCCACGGTAATGCCATTCAGACGGTTACGTATCTGCTGTAGCTGTTGCGATGCAGAATACATGGCGTTCTGCACGCGCTCAGGCTGGGTTTGCAGCGAAACCAGCTGGCTGTTATAGGTCGAGAGATCGGACTGCGCCGTTTGCAGATCGTCCAGCAGCTGCGCCACGCGCGACTCGAGCTGGCGCAACGAAAGCGTGGCAAGCGTTTTTCGGGTTTCATCGTCGTTATCAACGTCGCTAAGCGCGTTCAGGGCCTCCGTTGCTTTACGCATGTTCTCCGGCGCCTGAGCGACCTTCTGCCGCAGCTGGGCCGTTTCGGCTTTGATGCGATCGATCTTATCCAGCGTATCCAGGGTTTCCGTCAGGTCCTGCTGAACGAGCTTTTCCTGGGCGGAGAGATCTTTTTGTTTATTCAGGGTGTCGAGTTGCGACTGAACCTCGGCACGCGTCGGGACGTCACTGCCGTTGTCTGCACGGGCCCAGGAATGCGGTGCGGCTGCAAAGAAAAACAGCAGGATCAAAAAAACGGCCAGAACAGAATGTGTCGAGCGATAGGTGTGCAGCATAGTCGTGAATGTGATCTGAGAAATGACCGAAAATAGTCGGGCGTGAAGAATATCACGCCCGGCTAAAGCAGAATAGCGGGAAGGTAATCCTCTAAGACATTTCCTGGAAAGATTCAGGCAGTAAGCGGCGATCCCTCGCTGCGGAGGGTTGGGCAAAGCTGGCACATCTCCAGGAAAATCGCGACGTAGCTGCGCGCCTCTGATTTCAGATCGAACGATTGCGGGGCGAAAAGCCAGTTTTCCATCAGGCCGGAAATATAGCTGCGCATCAGGATCGCCGCCCGGCGCGTTAACAGCGTAGCGGGAAGCATGTCGGCCTGCATACATTCCTTAAGAACTTGCTCGATGCGATCGTAGCTTTCCAGACACAGGTCGCGCTGCGCCTGCTGAACCACCGCCATTTCGCCAACAAACTCACATTTATGGAAGATGATTTCCATCATCAGACGTCGGCGTTCTTCCACAACAGTCGCTTCAAGGATATATACTAATATTTCTCTTAATACTGAGAGTGGATCGTGAGGGAATTTTGCCCGATACTCACTCTCAAGATCGCTGATGCTGGACTCTGAAAGCTCCCAGATTTCACCAAACAGATCTGACTTGTCTTTAAAATGCCAGTAAATCGCTCCCCGCGTGACGCCCGCGGCCTGAGCAATCTGCGCCAGCGAGGTTGCCGAAACACCCTGCTGTGAGAACAAACGCATTGCCACATCCAGAATGTGTTGTCGGGTTTCCAGCGCTTGTTGTTTGGTTTTTCGTGCCATACGTTGATGAATTTACAGGAGTCAGATTTACATACATTTATGAATGTATGTACCATAGCATGACGATAATATAAACGCAGCAATGGGTTTTTAGACTCAGGACCCTTGATCAATTTGAAATCGGACACTCGAGGTTTACATATGAACAAAAACAGAGGGTTAACGCCTCTGGCGGTCGTTCTGATGCTCTCAGGCAGCTTAGCGCTTACAGGATGTGACGACAAAGAGGCTCAACAAGGAGCTCAGCAGGTGCCAGAAGTTGGCGTCGTGACGCTCAAATCCGAACCTCTCCAGATGACAACAGAACTACCGGGCCGCACCAGCGCCTATCGCATTGCAGAAGTACGTCCGCAGGTGAGCGGTATCATCCTGAAACGTAACTTCACCGAAGGCGGTGATGTGAAAGCAGGTGAGTCTCTTTATCAGATTGATCCAGCAACCTATCAGGCGTCTTATGAGAGCGCTAAAGGCGATCTGGCGAAAGCAGAAGCGGCAGCCAAAATTTCGCAACTGACGTTGAATCGTTACAAGAAACTGCTCGGCACGCAGTACATCAGCCAACAGGATTACGATTCTGCCCTGGCCGATGCACAGCAAGCCAATGCAGCCGTTGTGGCGGCGAAAGCGGCGGTAGAAACCGCGCGTATTAACCTCGCCTACACCAAAGTGACCTCCCCTATCAGCGGTCGTATTGGTAAATCAGCCGTCACCGAAGGTGCGCTGGTGCAGAACGGTCAAACCAACGCGCTGGCCACCGTGCAGCAGCTTGACCCGATCTACGTTGACGTTACACAGTCCAGCAACGATTTCCTGCGTCTCAAACAGGAGCTTGCCAGCGGACAACTGAAACAGGAAAACGGTAAAGCCAAAGTTGAACTGGTTACCAACGACGGTATCAAGTTCTCACAGACAGGCACACTGGAATTTTCTGATGTGACCGTCGATCAGACCACCGGCTCTATCACCATCCGGGCTATTTTCCCGAATCCGGATAAAACCCTGCTGCCGGGTATGTTCGTACGCGCCCGTCTTGAAGAAGGGACTAACCCAAGCGCCATTCTGGTTCCGCAGCAAGGTGTGACCCGTACGCCACGCGGCGATGCGAGCGCGCTGGTTGTGGGTGCCGATAACAAAGTCGAAACACGCAATATCACTGCAACGCAGGCGATTGGCGACAAGTGGCTGGTAACGGAAGGTCTGAAAGATGGCGATCGCGTGATTATTACTGGTTTGCAAAAAGTTCGTCCTGGCGCGCAGGTCAAAGCTCAGGAAGTGAAATCTGACGACAAACAACAAGCGTCGGCCGCTGGCCAGTCAGAACAAACCAAGTCTTAACTTAAACAGGAGCCGTTAAGACATGCCTAATTTCTTTATCGATCGCCCCATATTTGCGTGGGTGATCGCCATTATCATCATGCTGGCCGGGGGACTTGCGATCCTGAAGCTGCCTGTTGCGCAATATCCAACGATTGCGCCGCCGGCAGTGACGATCTCCGCAACCTACCCGGGCGCTGATGCCAAAACGGTGCAGGACACCGTTACGCAGGTTATCGAACAGAACATGAACGGTATCGATAACCTGATGTACATGTCCTCAAACAGTGACTCAACCGGTACAGTTCAGATTACCCTGACCTTTGAATCCGGTACGGATGCGGACATTGCGCAGGTTCAGGTGCAGAACAAACTGCAGTTGGCGATGCCCCTGCTGCCGCAGGAAGTGCAACAACAGGGTGTGAGCGTCGAGAAATCGTCCAGTAGCTTCCTGATGGTTGTCGGCGTGATTAACACCGATGGCACCATGACGCAGGAAGATATTTCCGACTACGTGGGCGCCAACATGAAGGATGCCATCAGCCGTACGTCTGGTGTGGGTGACGTTCAGCTGTTCGGTTCACAGTACGCGATGCGTATCTGGATGGATCCGAATAAGCTGAACAACTTCCAGCTGACCCCGGTTGACGTGATCAGCGCAATTAAAGCGCAAAACGCCCAGGTTGCAGCCGGTCAGTTAGGCGGCACGCCGCCGGTGAAAGGCCAGCAGCTTAACGCGTCTATCATCGCGCAAACGCGTCTGACCTCGGCGGATGAGTTCAGTAAAATTCTGCTGAAGGTGAATCAGGACGGTTCGCAGGTTCGCCTGCGTGACGTGGCGAAAGTGGAGCTGGGTGGCGAGAACTACGACGTTATTGCGAAGTTCAACGGTAAACCGGCTTCCGGTTTAGGTATCAAACTGGCGACTGGGGCGAACGCCCTGGACACCGCGACGGCTATCCGTGCAGAACTGAAGAAGATGGAACCTTTCTTCCCGTCAGGTCTGAAAATTGTTTACCCGTATGACACCACGCCGTTCGTTAAAATTTCGATTCACGAAGTGGTAAAAACCCTGGTTGAGGCGATCATCCTCGTCTTCCTGGTAATGTACCTGTTCCTGCAAAACTTCCGCGCAACGCTGATCCCAACCATCGCCGTGCCGGTTGTACTGCTCGGCACCTTCGCGGTTCTGGCGATATTTGGCTATTCGATAAACACCCTGACGATGTTCGGGATGGTGCTCGCCATCGGCCTGCTGGTGGATGACGCCATCGTAGTGGTCGAAAACGTTGAGCGTGTGATGGCGGAAGAAGGCCTGCCGCCGAAGGAAGCAACCCGTAAATCAATGGGCCAGATCCAGGGCGCGCTGGTCGGTATCGCGATGGTTCTGTCTGCGGTATTTATCCCGATGGCCTTCTTCGGGGGTTCAACCGGTGCGATTTACCGTCAGTTCTCTATTACCATCGTTTCCGCGATGGCGCTGTCGGTGCTGGTAGCCCTGATCCTGACGCCAGCCCTGTGTGCGACCATGCTGAAGCCGATTAAGAAAGGTGGCCACGGCGAGCACAAAGGGTTCTTCGGCTGGTTTAACCGCATGTTTGATAAGAGTACGCACCACTACACCGACAGCGTGGGGAACATCCTGCGCAGCACCGGTCGTTATCTGCTGCTCTATATCATCATCGTGGTGGGCATGGCTTTCCTGTTTGTTCGTCTGCCAAGCTCGTTCCTGCCAGATGAAGACCAGGGCGTGTTCCTGAGCATGGCTCAGCTTCCGGCGGGTGCGACGCAAGAACGTACGCAAAAAGTGCTGGATGAGATGACCGACTACTTCCTGACCAAAGAGAAAGACAACGTCGAATCCGTGTTTGCGGTTAACGGCTTTGGCTTCGCGGGTCGTGGTCAGAACACCGGTATTGCCTTCGTTTCTCTGAAAGACTGGTCCGAACGCCCGGGTGATGAGAACAAAGTTGAAGCCATTACCAACCGGGCCATGGGTACCTTCTCACAGATTAAAGATGCGATGGTCTTCGCCTTTAACCTGCCAGCGATTGTTGAACTGGGTACGGCGACCGGCTTCGACTTCCAGCTGATTGACCAGGGCGGTCTGGGCCACGAAAAACTGACTCAGGCGCGTAACCAGCTATTTGGCGAGGTGGCTAAACACCCTGACCTGCTGGTGGGCGTGCGTCCTAACGGTCTGGAAGATACGCCGCAGTACAAGATCGATATCGACCAGGAAAAAGCACAGGCGCTGGGTGTGTCCATCAGTGACATCAATACCACGCTGGGTGCAGCCTGGGGTGGCAGCTACGTCAACGACTTCATCGACCGTGGTCGCGTGAAGAAAGTGTACGTCATGTCCGAAGCGCAATACCGTATGCTGCCGAACGATATCAACAACTGGTACGTTCGCGGCAGTGATGGCCAGATGGTGCCGTTCTCCGCCTTCTCAACTTCGCGCTGGGAATACGGTTCGCCGCGTCTGGAGCGTTATAACGGCTTGCCTTCGATGGAGATCCTCGGTCAGGCGGCGCCGGGCCGAAGCACCGGTGAAGCCATGAACCTGATGGAAGAGTTGGCCAGCAAACTGCCTGCGGGTATTGGCTACGACTGGACCGGTATGTCCTATCAGGAACGTCTGTCCGGTAACCAGGCCCCTGCCCTGTACGCCATTTCACTGATTGTGGTGTTCCTGTGTCTGGCGGCATTGTATGAGAGCTGGTCGATTCCGTTCTCCGTTATGCTCGTGGTTCCGCTGGGGGTTATCGGTGCGCTGCTTGCCGCAACCTTCCGAGGGCTGACTAACGACGTTTACTTCCAGGTGGGCCTGCTGACAACCATTGGCTTGTCGGCGAAGAACGCGATACTTATCGTCGAATTCGCCAAAGATCTGATGGAGAAAGAAGGTAAAGGCCTGATTGAAGCAACGCTTGAAGCCGTTCGTATGCGTCTGCGTCCAATCCTGATGACGTCCCTGGCGTTTATCCTCGGCGTTATGCCGCTGGTTATCAGCTCAGGCGCAGGCTCCGGCGCACAGAACGCGGTAGGTACCGGTGTAATGGGTGGTATGGTCACTGCGACCGTTCTCGCCATCTTCTTTGTACCGGTGTTCTTCGTGGTGGTACGTCGCCGCTTTAGCCGCAAAAATGAAGATGTGGAGCACAATCATTCGGTAGAACATCACTGATACCGGTTTCACATGATAAAAAGGCCGCATTTGCGGCCTTTTTCATTTTCAGAAAAATTCATAAAATAGTCTTATTGTCGTTTTATTTATTTTCACCCGTCCTGATAAGACTTATCATAATAATCCGATAAGCTAATCGTAGAATTCAGCATTCTTTTTATATCAATTCATCGCCTAAAATATTCGGACAAATCCTAAATCATCGTAAATGCCGAAGACATCTGAATCCGGACTTCAATTGAAACATTGCGCTAACTCAATGAATCTTAAGGAACGGATTAAAAAAAGGGTTTCTCTCGATAAAAGTGTTCGCGTCTGAGGTCACATTTGCGTAAGCGCTCGCAAGGAAACGTTTTAATTGTAATTTTTCGTAATAGCGCGGTGAAATCCTGATCAGAGTGGCTTATAGTTAGAGTTATCAGGAACACAGCTCCCGTGTGGCTAAGCAAGTTGTATCCATCCCGACATGATGTTCGGTGAGTAAAAAATCACTCAGAAGGGGATGCGCTATGGACGAGTACTCGCCAAAAAGGCATGATATCGCGCAGTTGAAATTTCTCTGCGAATCCTTGTACCATGACTGCCTTGCCAATCTTGAAGAAAGTAACCATGGCTGGGTGAACGATCCTACGTCTGCTATCAATTTACAGCTTAATGAGCTGATCGAGCATATCGCAACCTTCGCACTTAATTATAAAATTAAGTACAATGAAGATAATAAGTTGATAGAGCAAATTGATGAATACCTGGACGACACCTTTATGTTGTTCAGCAGCTACGGCATTAACGCACAGGATTTGCAGAAATGGCGTAAATCAGGAAACCGTCTATTTCGCTGCTTCACGAATGTCAGCAGAGCTAATCCGGTTAGTCTTTCCTGTTAAAATTATTACAAATACTAAGGTGAATTTTATGTCTGATAAACCATTAACTAAAGTTGATTATTTGATGCGCCTGCGACGCTGTCAGTCAATTGACACGCTCGAACGTGTTATTGAGAAAAATAAATACGAGCTGTCTGATAATGAACTGGCGGTATTTTATTCAGCTGCCGACCATCGTCTTGCTGAACTGACCATGAATAAACTCTATGACAAGATCCCCTCTTCGGTATGGAAATTTGTTCGTTAGTCGTTGAAGAGAGACTTTAAGGCACTACGCCCGTTGTTAAGCTGAATTTACCTTTCGTATTACGCTTCAAGTGCAAACGCCAGGTCCCCGTATAAAACGTATTTATACGCAAGAATGTTGTGACTCCTGTCACAGTCACTTTTAGGGAACGTTCCCTTTCTGGCTAATCCTCTTTACGCTACGTAAAACGATTCCAGAGAGGTTCCCATGAGTGAAGAAAAACAGAAGATGATTGCCGGTGAATATTATCGCCCCGGCGATGACACGCTGAGGGCTGACCGTTTACGCGCTCGTCATATTGTTCACCGCTATAACCATACCGCACCCGATGAGAAGGCCGAACGTCGCGCCTTATTAGCTGACCTGCTGGGTCAAAGCGAAGGCGCTTATATTGAGCCGAGCTTCCGCTGCGACTACGGCTATAACATCTATCTGGGCAACAATTTTTACGCCAACTTCGACTGCGTCATGCTGGACGTCTGCCCTATCCGCATTGGCGATAACTGTATGCTCGCACCGGGGGTGCACATTTATACGGCCACGCATCCTCTGGACGCGACCGAACGTAACAGCGGGCTGGAGTACGGTAAATCGGTCACCATAGGCCATAACGTCTGGATCGGCGGACGCGCGGTGATTAATCCGGGCGTGACCATTGGCGATAATGCGGTTATCGCTTCCGGCGCGGTAGTGACCAAAGACGTGCCGGCCAATGCGGTAGTGGGCGGGAATCCGGCGAAAATCATTAAAATGATCTAAGCGCATCCTGAGTAACTGTTATGCTTTTTCCTGGCATAACTGTTACTTTCATCGCATAAACCCCTCTCATAAAATAGGCAGATCACCTGTATTTTTAACAATCATAAAGGCAAAAAATGACAGAGATACAGCGCCTGCTTACCGCCACCATCGACGAGCTCAATACCCGCGAAAAGCGCGACAATCGTCCGCGCTTTAGCATCAGCTTTATTCGCAAACATCCCGGATTGTTCGTCGCCATGTACGCCGCCTGGCTGGCAACGCTTATCGTCATGCTGAAGTCTGAAACGCTGGTCGATTCCGTCTGGCTGCTGGTTGTGCTGTTCGTGGTGTTTAACGCGTTTTTCTTTTTCGACGTCAATCCGCGTTACCGGTATGAAGATATCGACGTACTCGATTTCCGCGTCTGCTACAACGGGGAGTGGTACAACACGCGTTACGTGCCGAAGGAGCTGATCGACAGCATCCTGCACTCGCCGGCTGTCGAAGCCGGGCAAAAAGAGAAGTTGCAGAAAATGGTCATCACCAAGGGCCAGCTCTCTTTTTATGATGTCTTTACCCTTTCCCGCCCCGCTGCTGTGTAATGAGCGCCTGAAGACGTCGAATACCCGGCGCAAACTGCGAAGCAGAGGTATTGCCGTAACCTAAAACCAGACCGGTTTGCCCCTGCGTCGTCTCAAGGTAGTACCCGCTCAGTGCAGCGGGTGCCAGCTGAAACGCTCTTGCCTGCTCCACCAGCCGCTGGTCGTCGATACCGTCAATCGCCAGCGCCAGGTGCATCCCTCCTTCTCCGGCAAGAACACGGTGCGGCGTATGAAGCTCTGCACTTAGCACCTCCCGCAGCTGGCGGTATCGCTTACGATAAAGTCGGCGCATGGCGGCAAGATGTCGCGCATAGTGGCCTTCCTCAATAAATAGCGCCAGGGTGCGCTGTTCAGCGCGATGCCCGCCGCGCAGCAGCGAGCCGATGGCCGGACGCGCTGCCTTCGCCAGCGCTGGCGGTAATACCATGAACCCCATTCTGAGCGACGGAAACAGCGTTTTGCTGAACGTCCCCAGATATACAACGGGCGCATTGTTGACCATTCCCAGCATCGCCGGTACGGGCTCACCGGCATAACGGAATTCGCTGTCGTAATCGTCCTCAATGATCCACGCGCTGTGCTGCCGGGCCAGTTCCAGCAGCGCCAGACGCCGCCGCGCGCTGAGCACGCTTCCGTAAGGGAACTGATGCGATGGCGAGGTAAAAATCAGCGTGGGTGAAGGCGCACACAACCCTTCCCAGCACATCCCCTCGTCATCAACCGGTATGCCGCTCATCGCCAGGCCGGTTTTGACGAAAGCGCTTTTAGCACCGCTATAGCCGGGATTTTCAACCCAGGCGACATCCCCCGGCTCGCTTAACAGCATCGTGCACAGATTGACGCCCTCCAGTGCCCCTTCGGTTATCACAATCTGGCTGGCATCGCAGTCAATGCCGCGGGAGAGCGCAAGATGGCGGGCAATGGCGGCCCGTAGCGTCGGCTCGCCGGCCGGGTCGCCATACCCTAACAGGGCGCTCCCCTCCTCGCGCAGGACGCGATCGTATAACCGCCGCCACAGCGGCAAGGGGAAATAGTTGATGGCAGGCGTTCCTGGCGTAAATGCCATCACCGGAGTGTCGCGCGGCACAGGCGCGGGCAGCAGGGCAACACGTTTTGTCAGCCTGACGTCCGGGTCCGGTAATGTCCGGGCAATCGTACGATGCGCGAATTGCCCCACCCGCGTACCCTGGCGGCTACGCAGCAAATAACCTTCGAGCGTGAGCTGGTCCAGCGCCGCATTAACGGTGTTTCGGGACACCGAGATCTGCTGCGCCAGCGTTCGCGAGCCGGGCAAATGACTGCCGGACCGAAGCCTTCCGCACAGTATGGCCTCCCGCAAAGCAAGGTAGAGCGCGCGCTGGAGCGTTTCTTCCCCACGTTTTTTCAGCGCAGCATGGAGCAGGGTGTATAGCTCATCACCCGGTATATTCATCTTTACCTCCTCGTGGTACCAGCAAAACATAGCCTGGTGGTTCTTTTTAAGGAACCAGTAATTCACTAATCTGGAGATCTTTTCAACATCGTGGAAATAAAGATGAGTGTATTCAATGAGTTTGGACAACCTGTAGGGGAAAGCCTTACCGACTGGCAGCCTCGCCCGCACCCGTCCCGGGTGGTACTTCAGGGTCGCTATTGTCGGCTTGAGCCGCTGCGCGTGGAGCATGCCCACGCGTTGTTCGCTGCGTATTCCCTGGCCGGAGATACCCGAAGCTGGACGTGGCTGCTGCGTGAACCCGATGCCACCGCAGAGGAGTTTGCCGAATGGGTGGCGAGCGTAAGCAAATTATCCGATCCCATCCACTTTAGCGTTATCGATAACCAGACCCAATCTCCTGTCGGGACGCTGTCCCTTATGCGGATCGATCCTAAAAACGGCGTTGTAGAAGTGGGACATGTTCACTTCTCGTCACTGTTAAGCCGCACGCCCATGTCGACAGAAGCGCAGTATCTGCTGATGCGGTACGTGTTCGATACCCTGGGCTACCGACGTTATGAATGGAAGTGCAACAGCCTGAACGAACCCTCTCGCAAAGCGGCCCTGCGTCTTGGGTTTCAGTTTGAAGGGCGTTTTCGCCAGGCGCTGGTCATTAAAGGCCGAAACCGGGACACCGACTGGTTTTCAATTCTCGACAAAGAGTGGTCAGCGCTGGCGAGCGCGTTTGAAAGCTGGCTTGCCACCGACAATTTTACCGTCGATGGCAAACAGAAAAGATCCCTGGAAAGCTGGCGAGAAATGCGCGTCTAGCGTCTTTTTTTACGCCCCTGCACCGCCTTAAAGCGCGGGTTAGATTTGCAAATCACGTATAAGCGTCCCTTGCGTTTGACTATCTGGCAATCCGGGTGACGCTGTTTTGCACTGCGCAATGAGTTAAGCACCTGCATGATTAGCCTCGCTTCGCATCAAGAAAGCCACCAAAACGCTTGCGGAAGCGTGCCGCGCTGCCATCCGTCGAGAAGGTCTTCTGCTTCCCGGTATAAAACGGATGTGATTTAGAGGAGACATCAAGAGTAACGTAGGGATACGTTTTCCCCTCAAGCTCAATTTCACGGTCTGTCTTAATCGTTGAGCCAACTTTAAAATATTCATTAGCCGTGGTGTCGTGAAACACAACGGTGCGATAGGTTGGATGGATATTCGGTTTCATCTCTGGCCTTCATGCATTGTTATAACATAACAAAATACTATCTGAGCTTTGCTGCAAAAACAACCCCTGTGACGCACAGCCTGTTTTTGAAAGGTTTTTTCAAATACTGCCAGAGACTGTTACATGCTATAACTATATCATTTAGCGATAAAAAATTTTTCATCTGGCGCGCAAACTCCATGCCCTGGTCGGGCATATGGAAAGGATACAGCAGCATGCGAACCCGACATCTGGTCAGCCTGGTGACAGGCGTACTGATCTTCTCTGTGCTGGTCCCTGTGTGCCTCAGTATCTGGCTGGCGCATCGTCAGGCAGAGGCGAAATTTGTGGATGCACTGGACAGATATGCCTCGCGCGTCCTGATCCGTACCGACAGAGTCGTTGCGCAGGCAAAACAGGCGCTCACGCACCTACAGTTGTTCAACGCCCCGCCCTGCACTCCTCCGCACTTACGCGAAATGCGTCGTGTCGCGTTCTCATGGCGCTATATTCAGGAAGTGATGTATATCGATAACCAGAAGCCGCTCTGCTCCTCTCTGGAACAATCCAGTAATACGGCGATCTTACCGCCCCCGATGCGGATCACCGCAGACGGATATAGCGCGTGGCTCACCTCGCAAAACGACCTCGGCATTCACCGTTATATGGCCGTTCTGGGGAAAGGACATTATCTGGTAATGGTCGATCCGGCGTCGCTTGTGGATGTTGTCCCGTTCGGTGACATTTCGATGGATGCCGCCCTGGTGGGAAGCGAAACCCATCGGATATTTGCCAGAAGCAATATTCTCGACCCGTATATTCTTTCTGTCGTTAAGGAGCAGCAGGACGTTAAGCGCGTGCAATACAACGGCTCGATGTACGTGTTGAAACCGGTGCCAGAACTGGGGCTTACGGTTATTGCCTGGGCATCGTTAAAACCGCTCGCGGCATCCTGGCATCAGCAGCTGATCATCTGGCTACCGGCAGGCATACTGATAAGCCTGGTTGCAGCCCTTATTGTGCTTCGCATCCTCCGCCGTTTGCTTTCCCCGCGTAACCGGCTGATCGACGCGATCAACAACCGGGAGATCGAGGTTTACTATCAGCCCATTGTGGCGCTATGCAGTGGAAAACTGGTGGGTGCAGAAGCGCTGATGCGCTGGCCGCAGCCAGATGGCAGTGACCTGTCGCCTAATCTCTTTGTTCCCCTGGCGGAGCAGACGGGGCTTATTTCAACGCTGACACAGCTGGTGGTGAATAAGGTGTTTGAGGATTTAGGTGCCTGGCTGCATCATCACCCGGAACTGCACATTTCTGTCAACCTTGCACCATCCGATTTAACGTCCCCCGAGCTGCCTCGCCTGCTGAGTCAATTGCTCAACAAATGGGGCGTCCACCCGCGCCAGATCGCCCTTGAATTGACCGAGCGCGGCTTTGCCGATCCTGCCGTCAGCGCCCCTGCCATCGCTGCGTTTCGGCGCTCCGGGCATGCCATCTACATTGATGATTTTGGTACGGGTTACTCCAGCCTG
Source organism: Enterobacter cloacae complex sp.6700776 (assembly GCF_048284255.1). Taxonomy (NCBI): domain Bacteria; kingdom Pseudomonadati; phylum Pseudomonadota; class Gammaproteobacteria; order Enterobacterales; family Enterobacteriaceae; genus Enterobacter; species Enterobacter cloacae complex sp.6700776. The sequence goes on from NZ_JBLVYK010000005.1 coordinate 132,263, forward strand.
AGCTATTTGCAGGATCTTGATGTCGATACCCTGAAGATTGATAAATCCTTTGTGGACGCGCTGGAGTATAAGAACGTGACTCCCCACATCATCGAAATGGCCAAATCGCTTAAGCTGGCGATGGTCGCAGAAGGCATTGAAACTGAAGGGCAGCTCGAATGGTTGCATCGCCACGGCGTGCAGTACGGACAGGGCTGGTATTTCAGCAAGGCGCTGCCTAAAGAAGATTTCATTCGCTGGGCCGAGCACAACCTCAGGAAATAAACCCATTGCGCGGTGTTACGTGCGGCCACGGCAGTGGCCGCACGTATCGGCTCAGCCGTTCTGCTGCCAGCAAAACGTGTAGCGCAGCCGACGGTTTTGCAGAATGAAGGCGGGAGCTACGCTCGGGCTCCATGAGTCGTCCCCCCCCACGCCCATGTGGAAGGCATCAAGATTCAACCAGCAGCCAGCCTCTTCCCGCAGCAAGTGCTGATGCGTTGTCGTATGCAGTTGCTGCTGGCTGTAACGGCTCAGGGAGAAATGGAACTGTCCCTGGAAGTGATGTGAGCCAAACGTCAGCTCACGGGTGTCGCAGCGTAAACCGTTCTCCGTCGGGAAGATATACGGCGTCTGCATGGCGTCCAGCGGTAACGCCCAGCGCCCCTGCTGCGCCGCCAGTTTTCTGTCCGGATAATTCTCCAGCGGGCCCAGCCCCAGCCAGCGCACCGTTTGCGGGATATCCGCCAGCATAACGCTCAGGCCCACGCGAGCGGGTTCAGGAATGTCAGACGCCACCGTCACCTGCACATCACCGTGCAGTAACCCGTGGTCATCAATCCGCCAGACCTTGTAGCTGATAAACAGCGCTTTACCCTGATGCTCCCAGACGTGCTGCGTGGTCACCACCACCTCACGGGCATGCTGTTCCGCTTCACACTGGATAAGGCGCGAGGATATCTCATACATCCCTGCCGCTTTCCAGCGTTCCACCCACGCGTTCGGATCGATGCGGGTCGCCTCGCTGATGCCAATGTCATTATCCAGCGGCGCGCGGGTAAAGTTATCCGTTAGCGGGGAACGGAGCGTTTCAGCGCCCGCGTTCCACCACTGGGTCAGGTTGCCGGTGAGACGGCTAAACTGCCAGCGCTGCTGCTGATGAGTGATGTCCAGCACCTCTTCCTGCACCGTTAACTGTGGTGGGGTTCCGTCTGCTTTCGGTGGCGTAAGGTACAGCGGAGCCGGGAGCGGCCACTGATCCCAGGCACAACGGTGGCCGGACGGCGACCACGGCGTGGCCTGCGGCTGAACGATCTCCACGTTGAGCCAGACCTCGCCCGGTTCAGCGCCGAATTCAGTCTGCGGGATCTCAACGCGCTGTGTTCCCTGGGGCGCAACAGAAAGGGTTATTTCGCCGGAAGCCAACACCGCACCGTCACGCGCCACCGACCATCGCAGACTCTCGTTGTCAGTATGACGGAACAGATAATCGCTCTGGATAACGACGACCAGCGGAGCGGTGCTCACCAGCGTAAAGGTAAAGAACTGCTGGGCACGCTGTGCCTCGTAAAGGGCGGGATGCGGGGTGCGATCGGGAAACACCAGCCCGTTGAGGCAGAACTGACGATCGTTGGGCTTATCGCCAAAATCGCCGCCGTAGGCCCAGAATGCCGTGCCGTCTTCCGCTTTTTTCGTCAGCGCCTGATCGACCCAGTCCCAGACAAAGCCGCCCTGCAACCGGGGATGGCTGCGGAATGCCTGCCAGTAGCTGGCAAAGCCGCCAAAGCTGTTACCCATCGCGTGGGCATACTCGCACAGGATCAGCGGACGGGTTTCGTCCGGCATACCAATCCACTTTTTAATCGACCACTTTGGCACCGCCGGGAACGGCTGATCCTGATCGACGCGGGCATACATCGGGCAAATAATATCAGTTGCCGCCGTACTGGCCCCCCCGCCTTCGTACTGCACCGGCCGCGTGGGATCGGTGGTTTTCAGCCAGCGGTACAGCGCATCGTGATTCGCCCCATGCCCGGACTCATTCCCCAGGGACCAGATGATGATGGACGGATGATTCCGGTCCCGCTGCACCATACGCGTTACACGTTCGCTCATGGCAGGCAGCCAGCGCGGATCGTCCGCCAGGCGGCTCATCGGCACCATGCCATGGGTTTCAATATTCGCCTCATCGACCACGTACAGGCCGTAGCGATCGCAAAGCGTGTACCACAGAGGGTGATTCGGATAATGCGAGCAGCGCACGGCATTGAAGTTATGCTGCTTCATCAGTTCGATGTCGCGGCGCATGGTCGCCTCATCCATCACCTGCCCCTTCTCAGGATGATGTTCATGACGGTTCACGCCGCGGATCAGCAGCGGTTTGCCGTTAAGCTTCAGCAGGCCGTTGCTGATTTCGACGCGTCTGAAACCGACATCGCAAGCTTCAGTCTCCAGCATGTTGCCCTGCACATCCCGAAGCGACATGGTCAAACGATAGCGTTCCGGTGTTTCAGCGCTCCACAGCGCGGGATTGTTCACGGGTATCGCCACCGTGAGCCGCTCCGCCCAACTGCCGCGTTCGTCCACGATGGCCGATCCGGGCTGTTGCGTGATTTGCGCGCAGGCTTCGCCGTTACGCCACAGGGTAAACGCCACCTCGCATTCGGCATAGCGTAAGCCTTCCAGCGCAACGTCAACCCGGAGCAGCGCCCGATCGCATTCGGCATTCAGATCGGTCACGATCTGATAATCGGCAATCTGCGTTTCCGGCTTGTGCAGCAGCGAGACGTCACGGAAAATGCCGCTCATCCGCCACATGTCCTGATCTTCCAGGTAGCTTCCGTCGCACCAGCGTAACACCATCACCGCCAGGCGGTTCTGCCCCGGTCGCAGCACCGCGCTGAGGTCGAACTCCGCAGGCAGACGGCTGTCCTGGGAATAGCCTATCCACTGGCCGTTACACCACAGATGAAAAGCTGAATTCACCCCATCAAAGATAATGCGGGTTTGCCCGCTGAGCAGCCAGGCATCATCCATCTCAAATGTGAGCGAGTAACAACCGGTTGGGTTTTCAGCCGGAACATAGGGCGGGTTCACATTTATTGGATAGGTGACGTTGGTGTAGATGGGGGTATCGAATCCCTCCATCTGCCAGTTCGACGGCACGGGCATCTCAACGGCATCAGACAGATCGTCCGTTACCCATGCCTCGGGCACCTGCTCTGGTGCCGGGAAAAAGCTGAATCGCCAGATGCCGTTAAGCAGACGCTCGCTCAGCGAAGGCTTATCCTCCCGGGCGAGGGTTTCATCGCGCCAGCTATGAAAAGGCGCGTGTGCGGCCAGACGATTCCACTGCGTCACGCCCGGGTTTTCCCAGTCACGACGAGCCAGAATTGCGCTGAGGGTCAGCGGCAATGTGGAAGACATATCAACCTCTTTGCGAAGCGCTCACAATTTTAGTCAACATGCCATGGTAAACGGTGGCGGTAAAGACTTTGATCGTCACCAGGCGAGCACGATCACAAAAGCGCTAGCTGCGCGCCAGTTTCTCCGCCAGCAGCGCCAGCGTTCTTAGCTGTTGCGCCAGCTCTTCACGATCGGCCTGTTGTACGGCGCGCGGCGCGGTGGAATGACGAACGATCAACGTAACGGGAAGTTGTTGTTGCCAGGGTTCGGCGTGACGGGCTGTTGCCAGGAGCCACTCCACGCTGCGTTCACCGGCCTCGCGGAACGCCTGCCGAACGGTGGTCAGCGGAGGGGAAAACCACGCGCTGTCAGCCGTATCATCAAACCCGACAACCGAGATCTGCCCCGGTACCGCAACGCCTTTTTCCGCACAGGCGCGTAAAACGCCAAGCGCCATCTGATCGTTCGCCACAAGGATCGCTTCCGGCAGCTGTGCGCCCGCCAGAAGCTGATGCCCTTTCTCGTAGCCCGAGGCCGCGCTCCAGTCGCCCTGCGCCACCGCAAACGCCTCAACGCCAGCCTGAGCCAGCGTAGTTTTCCATCCCGCCAGACGAGCCCGGGCAGAGACAGAACTTTCCGGCCCGGCGAGCAGCGCAATTCGCCGGTGCCCCAGCGAAAGCAGATGCTCCGTCCCCAGGGCAGCGCCCTGTTCAGCATTGAAAACGAGGCTGTTAACCCGAGCTGTGGGGGAAACATCAAGAAAAAGAACCGGGGTCGGCGAGGCCATTTCCTGAAGCATTTCTGCCTGAGCATCTTCCAGCGGAACGTTCACCAGCAGCGCCTCCACGCGCTGCGCCAGTAACTCCTGCAAAGCAGCCTGACACTGCGCGGGCTGCTCCACCATAGAGATGAGCACGCCAGCCCCCTGCTCCACTGCCCGGGATTTTACAGCTGAGGCGATTTGCGACGGCGCATGCAGCGCCAGATCGCTGGTCATCAGCCCCAGCGTGCGGGTGCGTTTTCCGGCCAGCTGCTGCGCGCCACGGTTAGGTACATAGTGTAGCGCCGCCATGGCCTGTCGGACCTTTTCCCGCGTACGGGCAGAAACGTGTTCCGCGTCGTTAATCACCCGGGAAACGGTCTGATAAGAAACGCCCGCCACGCGGGCAACGTCATAAAGAGTGATCGCTTTCATAGATTCTGGCGTCGTAAAAGGTAGTCACTATTCTGACACAGTTACGCCATTATAGCCTGTGAGCGCTTCGCAAAATTAAGCAATCCGCTCCGGCTGCGCGGCTTTCTGCATGCGCGGTCTCTGGCGAAACCACGGCAAACAAAGCTGGATCAGCGGGCCGATGGTTAACGCATACAGCACGGTTCCGACGCCAAACGCTCCCCCGAGGAGATAGCCGACGATCAACACGGTCACCTCGATTGCGGTACGCACGCTGCGGATCGACCAGCCCAGCCGGGCGTGTATGCCGGTCATCAGACCGTCGCGCGGGCCTGCGCCAAAACCCGCGCCGATATACATTCCGGTGGCAAGGGCGTTAACCACAATGCCGGAAACCAGCAGGGTGATGCGCACGGGCAGCGAGGTGAGTTCCGGGATCAATGCCATTGATGCATCTGCCGCCAGGCCAATACAAATCACGTTACTGACCGTACCCAGCCCCGGAAGCTGACGCAGCGGGATCCATAGCAGCAGCACCGCAGCCCCGGTTAAAATCATCACCGTGCCGATGCTCATTCCGGCCTGGATGGCGACGCCAAGGTGAAAAACATTCCAGGGATCAACACCCAGATCCGAACGAATAAACATCGCGGTTGAAAGTCCGTAAAGGGCTAAACCGACATAAAGTTGTACCAGACGACGCACCATTTTCTCTTCTCCGAAGAACCAGCTTCCATCTTCGCTGAAAATGGCACTATGATTAATGTCCAGTTTTCAAATAGTGGACTGCACATGTCATCACGTCGTTTTGGAAGCCAGTCTCTGGTTCGCCTGTTAGGGCACTGGCAACAAACCTCTTCCCGCACCCCGCGGTGGCGCCAGCTGGCTGACGCGTTACGCCTGTTAATTCTGGATGGCAGGCTGGCGCTAAACACTCGCCTGCCCGGAGAGCGGGAACTGGCCGCCGCACTGGACGTCAGCCGCACCACCATCAGCAGCGCGCTGGCGCATCTGCGTGAAGAGGGTTTTCTGGAGAGCCGTCACGGCAGCGGTTCCCGGGCGATCCTGCCAGACAGCCGGGCCGTGCCCACGCTTTCCACTGCCAGCGCGGCGCTGGATCTCTCAACCGCCGCGCTCAACGCAGGGCCAGAGATCCATCAGGCCTACACCCACGCGCTGACGACCATTACGCCGAATCTGGCGCTGACCGGGTACGATCAGCTTGGGCTTCCAGCGCTGCGTGAAGCTATCGCCGCCCGCTACACCGCACGCGGTCTGCCCACCCGGGCAGACGAAGTGATGGTGGTGAACGGTGCCGTCAGCGGCTTCGCCCTGATCTTAAGAATGATGACCGGGCCCGGGGATCGCGTGGTGGTGGATCATCCCACCTACCCGCTGGCGATAGCCGCGATTCAGGGGGCGCAATGCCGGCCCGTGGGCGTCTCGCTGCCAGAAACGGGCTGGGATACCGATGGTTTTGCCGCAACGCTTGCCCAGACAGCCCCGCGTCTGGCCTATCTAATGCCGGATTTTCATAATCCGACCGGGCGCTGCATGGATGCCGCGACGCGTCAGACCATAACCGACATCGCCGCGCAAACCCGCACCACGCTGGTGGTGGATGAAACCATGGTCGATCTCTGGTTCGATGCTCCCCCGCCGCCGCCGCTGGCCGCCTTTAACCCGGAGGCCGCGGTGATTACGCTGGGTTCCGCAGGCAAAAGCTTCTGGGGTGGGCTTCGTCTCGGCTGGATCCGCGCCTCGTCCCGTACTATCGCCACGCTCGCACAGACGCGCGATACGCTGGATCTGGGCTCTCCGGTGCTGGAACAGCTGGCCACGCTGTGGCTTATCGAAAACAGTGAAACCTTCCTGCCTGCCCGGCGGGAAATGCTGGCAGAACGGCGTGACCGCTGCGGCCAGATGTTACGGGAGCATTTCCCCGAATGGCGGTTTCAGGAAGCGGAGGGAGGACTTTCATACTGGATTGAACTACCCGGCATGCTGGCGACTCAACTGGCGGCACGTGCGGAAACGACAGGCATCATTATGGGCACCGGCACGCGCTTTGGGCTTTCAGGCGCGTTTGACCGCTACCTGCGTATGCCCTTCTCACTCAATTCGCCAGAACTTGAAGAGGCATTACTGCGTATCAAACCGCTGTGGCTTGCCTTAAATAAAAGTACACCGCCAGTAAAACGGAGCCTGGTGTAAATTATTCGCCAGAAACAATAAAAACAGCTGACTGTAACGCATGCAGTCAGCTGTTTTCATGAAGAACAACTTAATGTTGAGGAGGAATCGGGAAGCCTTTCAGCGAAATAATGAAATTTTCACCTTCTTTCTTTATTTTCGCACCGGTATCACACCAGTCAGACGCAATTCGAAAGAACTCATCACTTCCTACATTCCAGCCAAGACGAACATGTTTCACATAGCCCGAACGTAACAGATTGCAGGCCTCGTTGTAATCGCTGGCAGTCGATAGTTGTTGTTTCATTTTCTCTTCTTCAGAAGTTTACGTAGTGCTTTGATTTCTTTAGGAGTAAATGGATTTACACTCTCTTCTTCCGTATGCTGATTATCAACATCCTCTTCCGATACTCCCGCCTCTTCTACTGCTTCAAATGCCAGCAGCAGCAGTTTCTCTGTGGTCACGCTTAAATTCTCATTATTGTCTTCCGCATAGTGGCGGAGTCTTTCTTTTAGCGCTTCATCAATTTTAACGTTTAAAACCGCAGTTACCATGATTGTCACATCCTTTCGGAACACGTGTTTAATTTAATACACGAAGATAAGTTTGTTATCCAGATATATATTTTTTTGCTTATGACAACAAAAAGACGCCCGATAATAAAATGACAGTCTATTATTACAGGTTTATGACATTATTATTTCAGTTCAATGAAGGATATATTGCACGAACAAAATAGGCACATAATTGAGAAGGTTTATATAGGGGGGAAACTTCAGAGAAGAACACAAATGGGTGGGGGCCCTGCCAGCTACATCCCGGCACCCACGTCGTCTGCCCTGGCTGCTTCCTTCCGGACCTGACCTGGTGAACAGAGTAGCGTTGCGGGAGAACCAACAGAGCCCCCATTGAGAGCGTTGATAACCAACGCGCTGGCGCATTATCCCTGTGGAGCACCTCAATTGCAAGCCGCTGGCAACTGGATGCTGGATTATTGCGCAAACTGAACCGACAATCTTCTTTATCTTCGTATAACATTACCCTTCGCTGATTTCCCGCTGGAGAAACAATGGACGAACACGACTCTTTCCCACAGCGAGTGTGGCAAATCGTGGCCTCGATTCCAGAAGGCTGTGTTACGACCTATGGGGAAGTCGCCCGACTGGCGGGCTCTCCGCGCGCAGCGCGTCAGGTTGGCGGCGTGCTAAGAAGGCTTCCGGAGGGAAGTACGTTACCATGGCACCGGGTCGTTAATCGCCATGGTGCCATTTCCCTCACCGGGCCAGACTTGCAGCGCCAGCGTCAGGCATTACTCTCAGAAGGGGTACAGGTGTCCGGGACGGGACAGATAGATATGCAGAAGTATCGCTGGGAATACTGACGCCCTCTCCCGTCAAGATGAAGAGGGCGAAAGAAAGTTACAACTGTGTTGGCGGTGTAGGCAAGGTCGGCTGATTGGTCTGCGTTGCCACAGGCACTTCAGTCTGCTGCACCGGGACCAGGGTCAGGTCGATTTTGGTGCCCCCTTTGTTGACCGCTTCCTGCACGGTATCGGTGATAAAGACCAGCTTATCGTTGATCGTTACCGCCGCGCTCAGGAGGATACGCGCGTTAGGCTGAACGTCAGACGGGTTGTACGGCAGCACGAAGCTGAACGGCGCCTGTTTACCCTCTGTACGAACTGCACGCTGTGCAAGGACTTTAGACGGTGCATCCGCCAGAGACGCATCGGATAACGTGACCGTTAAAACCGCGTCCGGCGGCAGAGCGACTTTCTGTTTGATCCAGATGGTACCGGACACGTTAGGCTGTCGAATAGCTTGCTGTGAAAGGGTGTTAATCCCGTTTGGGGTCGCCGTTGGTACCGCTACATCGGCACTCTTATCCGCACAGGCGGACAACGCCACCGCCATTGCAACACCGCTTAACATAGGCACGAGTTTCATTGAAGTCTCCTTATCATCAATGCACCGGCGGGATCGATCCCATCCGATGTCGTTTTATTCACATAACGTAAACAAGTGTGGCACAAATCACGGATTTATGCCTAATTTTGCCCAGGTATTAAGATAATTCTACCCATCGGACCACTATCGTTTCTGCGTTATACTCAGCGTATCTTTCGCCACGGCGTTTATTGAGGACCACTATGAGTCAGGCACTGAACAATCTGCTGACATTGCTGAACCTGGAAAAAATAGAAGAAGGGCTTTTTCGCGGACAAAGCGAAGATTTAGGCTTACGCCAGGTTTTTGGGGGCCAGGTCGTGGGGCAAGCGCTATATGCCGCTAAGGAGACCGTTCCGGCAGACCGTCTGGTGCACTCATTCCACAGCTACTTTTTACGCCCCGGTGACAGCGCTAAACCGATTGTGTACGACGTGGAAGTTCTGCGTGACGGCCAAAGCTTCAGCGCTCGCCGTGTGGCGGCCATCCAGCATGGGAAACCCATCTTCTACATGACCGCCTCCTTCCAGGCGCCAGAGCCGGGCTATGAGCATCAAAAACAGATGCCGTCTGCCCCATCGCCGGACGATCTGAAATCGGAAACCGAAATTGCCCGCGCACTCGCACATCTGCTGCCGCCGCAGGTAAAAGAGAAGTTTCTGTGCGATAAACCGCTGGAGATCCGCCCGGTCGAATTTCATAACCCAATGAAGGGGCATACTGCTGAGCCCACCCGCCAGGTGTGGATCCGCGCCAACGGCAGCGTACCGGCAGACTTGCGCGTGCATCAGTATCTGCTGGGTTATGCGTCGGATTTCAACTTCCTGCCGGTTGCGCTACAGCCGCACGGCGTGGGATTCCTGGAAAAAGGGATGCAGGTCGCCACGATTGACCATTCCATGTGGTTCCATCGTCCTTTCGATATGAACGAGTGGCTGCTTTACAGCGTAGAAAGTACCTCTGCGTCCAGCGCACGCGGTTTTGTTCGCGGGGAGTTTTACACCCAGGATGGTGTGCTGGTGGCTTCTACCGTGCAGGAAGGTGTGATGCGTAATCGCGGGTGAGGTAAAAAGCCCGGTCGCTACGCTTACCGGGCCTGCAAATTTCACTTTTTCAGGCCGGGTAAGGCGAAGCCACCACCCGGCAAGGCACTCAAATTATGCGTTGTACGCATTCTCGCCGTGGCTGTTGACGTCCAGACCTTCGCGCTCCTGCTCTTCCGGTACGCGCAGCCCCACGGTCATATCGGCCAGCTTGTAGCCGATAAAGGCCACAACGCCCGACCAGACAACCGTAATCGCGATACTTTCAAGCTGGACCAGCACCTGATGCATCATGGTCACGCCTTCAGCATAACCCACGCCGCCCAAAGATTGTGCAGCAAAGATGCCGGTCATGATACAACCGATAATGCCGCACACACCGTGTACGCCGAATACATCACACGGATCGTCAACGCGCAGAATACGTTTCAGTGCGGTAACGCCCCACAGCCCCGCCAGACCCGCGACGATACCGATCAGCAATGCGCCGCCCACGCCCACGTAACCGCATGCTGGCGTAATACCTACCAGACCGGCAATCGCCCCAGAACAGGCACCCAGCAGGGATGGCTTGCCGCGAACGGCCCACTCGCCAAATACCCATGAGAGGATGGCCCCGGCAGTTGCCACCACGGTATTCACGAAGGCCAGCGCGGCGATTTCGTTAGCGGCGCTGGCTGAACCTGCGTTGAAGCCGAACCAGCCAAAGTAGAGGATGGCGGTGCCGGTAAAGACCATCGGCAGGTTGTGCGGCTTAAATGCTTCTTTCCCAAAGCCCACGCGCTTGCCAATCAGGTATGCGCCTACCAGGCCGGCTACGGCGGCGTTGATGTGAACAACGGTGCCGCCCGCAAAGTCCAGAGCGCCATGGGAAGCCAACAGACCACCGCCCCAGACCATATGCGCAATCGGGACATAGGAGAGCGTCAGCCAGACCACCACGAAAATCAGTACCGCAGAGAAGCGGATACGCTCAGCCAGCGCGCCCACAATCAGCCCCACGGTGATGCACGCGAATGAGCCCTGGAACGCGACATGAATATACTGATAGAAGCTGCCCATTACCGCGGTCAGTTCGATATTTTTCAGCATCGCCCAGTTAACGTTGCCGAAGAAGGCGTTGCCCTCCCCGAAGGCCAGCGAGTAACCGTAAACCACCCACAGCACGCACACCAGCGCGAACGTGACGGCAACCTGCGTCAGCATGGAGAGTACGTTCTTGCCGCGGATCAGGCCGCCGTAAAACAGCGCGATCCCCGGAATCGTCATGAACAGCACCAGCGCGGTGCAAATCATCATAAAGGCATTATCGGCTTTGTCTGCCACAGCAGGTGCAGCCATTGCCAGGCCCGGCAGCAGTGCCAGCGAACCCAGACCTGTTTTCATTGTTGCTTTCATCATTTTCTCGATCCCTATCACTGTGTGCCAGGAGTTACTTACAACGCCGCTTCGTCAGATTCGCCGGTACGGATGCGAATGACGCGCTGTAGTTCGGCAACGAAAATTTTGCCGTCGCCAATTTTTCCGGTGTAGGCCGCTTTGCTGACGACATCAATCACCTCATCAAGCTGATCGTCGGCAATCGCCACATCAATCTTCACTTTTGGCAGGAAGTTAACGCTGTATTCCGCCCCGCGATAAAGCTCGGCATGACCTTTCTGACGCCCAAAGCCTTTCACTTCGGTGACAGTCAGTCCCTGAATACCCATGGAAGACAGCGCTTCACGCACGTCTTCGAGTTTGAATGGTTTGATTACCACCGTAACCAGCTTCATATATCCCCTCCAGTCAGAATTCGGTAATGGCCGCAGCTAACACGAGAGGTATATTGCAAAGGGTGTGCCAGAAGTGAAATGTGAGGAGGAAAGCGCCGCGGCGCGCATGCGCCGCGAAGGGGTGAAAAAAAACGCACCATGGCAGTGCAGGGTGCGTTTCAGTTTTGCACCAACGGTTAAGACTGTTAGCGCATTGCCTTGTTATGGTGCATCAGGCGCTGAGCGACTCCTCCTCGCGCACGCTGGCGGCCAGCTCGTCGCCTGCCAGCTGCAACTGATACATCTGCCAGTAGCGTCCTTTCGCCTCGAGCAGCGCTTTGTGCGTACCCCGTTCAACGGCCTGGCCACGGTGCAGCACCAGAATGGTATCGGCATCGACGATCGTTGAGAGGCGGTGAGCGATCACCACCAGCGTAGTGCGATCCCGCACGGCAGCCAGCGCCAGCTGGATCGCCTGTTCGGTACCGGAGTCGATGCTTGCGGTCGCTTCATCCAGAATCAACACCTGCGGCGTCTCAATCAGCACGCGCGCCAGCGCCAGGAGCTGCTTTTGCCCGACAGAGAGGTTATTGCCTTGCTCGCCCAGCCGGGTATTGATCCCCTCGCTTAACCCGCGCGCCAGATCTGCCAGCTGCACCGTTTCCAGCACCTCCCATACCTGCTCAGGCGTGAAAGATCGTCCCAGCGTCACGTTGGCATAAAAGGTATCCGCCAGCACTACCGGATCCTGCTGCACCATCGCGACGCCTTTACGCAACGCGTTGTGGCTAAGCGCGGAAAGAGGCCGTCCATCCAGACGGATCTCCCCCTGCGTCAACGGATAGTAGCCCATCAGCAAACTGGCGAGCGTGCTTTTGCCGCTGCCGGTATGCCCAACCAGGGCGACAAAACCGCGCGACGGTACCTCGAGGTTGATATCCTGCAAGACAAGCTGATCGTCGCGGTAGGCAAACGAGACATGATCAAACGCTATGGATCCACTTTCCAGCGGACGTTCATCATCGCCATAGGTCTGACGCGGCCTGTCCATCAGCTCAAACACACGCTCACCCGCGACTACCGCCTGTTGCAGCATCGATTGCTGCGTAGTGAGTTCAATCAGCGGTTCGTTAAGACGGCCAAGGTAACTGATAAACGCGTACAGCACTCCCACCTCAATGGTTCCGCGCGTCGTCAGGCCAAACAGCATCAACATCCCGCACAGCACCAGCGCAGAGAAGAGGCTCAGCAGCGGGCGTAACAGGAAGCCGTCCAGACGTAACGTCTGCATCCGCGCCATATAGTGCGAGCGGCTGGCTTCTCCCATTCGCTCGCCAAAACGCGCCTGCTGGCGAAACTGCTGGATAACGCTCATGCCGTTGATCACTTCGTTGAAGCCATCATTGATGTCTGCAAGGTAAGCGCGCACGCGACGAACAATCGGCGTGCTGTAGCGCTGGTAAATCACCATCACAATCAGCACCGCCGGGAAAATAGCGATCGCCACCAGCGCCATCCGCCAGTCCAGACTGAACATCGCCACCAGCATCGCGCCAATCAATGCGGCACTGCGCAGAACCGTTGCGACAACGGTCACATAAAGGTCGCGGATCACCTCGGTGTCATTGGTGACGCGCGAAATAACCTGCCCGACCGGCTGGGTATCAAACTCGCTCAGCGGCTGACGCAGCGCGGCATCCATCACATCCGTGCGTAGCTGCTGGACCACGCCCACGGCGGCCCGGTTAAACAGCAGCGACTGCGCATAGTGCAGCCCCGCCGCCGTCAGCTGTAGCCCGACATACGCCACACCCAGCCCCGCCACCAGCCCCAGCGGCAGATAGCTTTTCGCCACCATGTTATCGATAAAATAGCTGATAAGCAGCGGACCGGTCACCTCCGCAATCGCGGCGATCCACAGTAACAACACGGCGATGGAAAGCGGTTTGCGCCACGGTGAGCCATAGGCGAGCAGCCGTTTTAACGTCGGCCACATCTGTCCAAACTTACGCATCGGTGACCTCCTCATCCAGCGCAGCTTCAAGCTGTTGATAGCGGTACATATCCCGATACCAGCCGGCCTGCCCGGCGAGCTGTTCATGTTGACCACGTTGGGCAATATGCCCGTGCTGAAGCACCAGAATTTCACTGGCTTCGGTAAGGGCCGACAGACGGTGCGCGCTGATGATGACCGTGCGCCCCTCCCCCCATTGGCGAAGGTTATGCAGAATTTGATGCTCGGTACGCCCGTCAACCGCGGACAGCGCATCATCCAGAATCAGGATCTCAGCGTCCAGCAGCAGCGCGCGGGCAATAGAGATACGCTGTTTTTGTCCACCGGAGAGCATAACGCCCCGCTCACCCACTTCTGTGTCGTAGCCCTGCGGCAGGCGCAGAATATCCTCATGGACGCTGGCTAAGCGCGCCACATGCTCGATCTGGTCCTGTGTCGCCGTCGGGCACCCGAGCGCGATATTGTTGGCTATGGTGTCTGAAAACAAAAACGGCGTCTGGCTGACGACCGCCAGGCGGCTGCGCCAGTCATCCAGCAGCAGACGTGGCAGGGAGACGTCATGGAAACGGATATCGCCTTCGCTCACGTCAAAATGGCGCTGAATCAGTGACAGAATGGTGCTTTTACCGGAGCCCGTCGGGCCGCAGATGCCCAGCATCTGACCAGGACGCAGCGTGAAACTGACGTTTTCAAGCACCGGATGTTCCGTTTGCGGGTAGATAAAGACGCGGATATCAGCCTTCAGAACACCCGGACCTTCCGGTACCGGCTCGCTGCCATCGTTCACTACCGGCACTTCCGCCAGCATGGCGCGGATACGGCTGTAGGCGGCGCTCCCACGTTCAACGATGTTAAACATCCAGGCCAGCGCCAGCATCGGCCAAATCATCAGCCCGAGGTACATCGCAAAGCTGGTTAACTGCCCGAGGGTCATGGTGCCTCGCACCACCATCCAGCTGCCGCCGCCCACCGCCAGCAGGTTCGCCATGCCAATCGCAATATAAATTGTCGGATCAAAGCGGGCGTCTATACGCGCCACGCGCATGTTTTTCGCACCGGTATCGGCGGCGTCGGCCGCAAACAGCGCGGACTGCCTGTCTTCCAGACCAAACGCTTTGATCATGCGGATGCTGGTCATGCTCTCCTGGGTGCGATCGTTTAACGACGAGAACGCCGCCTGCGCCAGCTTAAAGCGTTCATGGAGCTGCTCGCCGTAGCGGTTAATCGCCAGCGCCATCAGCGGCATCGGCAGCAGCGCCAGCAGCGTGAGCTCCCAGCTAATTTGCGTAGACATCACAATCAGTACCGCACAGCCCATCACCAGGGAATCCACCAGCGTTAACACCCCTTCACCGGCGGCAAACACCACACGGTCCACATCGTTAGTGGCGCGGGCGATGAGATCCCCGGTACGGTGACGCAGATAAAACTCAGGGTGCTGGCGGCTCAGCTGGCGGTAAAAGTCCTCGCGCAGCTCAACGGCAAGCTGATAGGACGCGCCGAACAGCAGCACGCGCCAGACATAACGCAGCAGGTAAACCACCACGGCCGTCAACACCAGCGTACCGACCCACATCATCACCCGTGCGGCGGTGTAATGTTGTTCCGTAACACCATCCACGACGTATCCCACCACTTTGGGCGGGATCAGTTGCAAAATGGCAATGATAATAAGCAGGGCCACCGCGCCGAGGTAGCGTTGCCACTCCCGACGAAAGTACCAGCTTAATTGGGCAAATAATCGCACGCGGTCTTTTCCTGAAGATATTTTATGAAGTTATTCAATGGGTAACGCTGTGGTGTATTTAATCTGTTCCATGGCGAAACTGGAGGTGACATCGGACAAGCCCGGTACGCTATTGACCAGCCGCTTGTAAAAATCATCGTAGCGCTTCATGTCTGCCACCTGAACGCGCATCAGATAGTCGTATTCCCCCGCCATGCGCCAGAAGCCGAGCACCTCGGGCATGTCGGAAACCTGGGTGACGAAGCGGCTGTACCATTCGCTGCTGTGATGCTGCGTTTTTATCAGGACGAAGGCGGTCAGTCCAAGCCCCAGTTTTTCGGGGTCCAGCAGCGCCACACGTCCCAACAGAATGCCATCGTCTTCCAGCTTCTTGAGGCGCTTCCAGCACGGTGTGGTGGTCAGATTAACGGCATCTGCCAGCGCCTGCAAAGAGAGGGTGCAGTCGCTTTGCAGCAAAGAAAGCAGCTTGCGGTCAATTTTATCTAGCATATCCACCTCCCAGAGAAAATTATTCTCCTTACATTCTATTTTAAAGGCCAGATAGCAACAATTTTTTCTGTGCTTTTCGCTATGCTGGGCACAAAATGACAAACGGATAACTACGATGAATAGCACCTGGGTTAAACATGCCATCAGCGAAATAAATGCCGACTATCAGCGCTCGGCAGATACCCATTTGATCCGCCTGCCTTTGCCTGGATTTCCCGGCATTCAGCTTTACCTGAAGGATGAAAGTACCCATCCTACCGGCAGCCTGAAGCATCGCCTGGCGCGTTCACTCTTTTTATACGGTTTATGTAACGGCTGGATTAAAGAAGGCACCACGATTATTGAATCGTCGTCCGGATCAACTGCCGTCTCAGAGGCCTACTTTGCCCGCCTGCTGGGCCTGCCGTTTATCGCTGTGATGCCCTCCTGCACGGCGAAACGTAAAGTTGAACAGATCGAATTTTACGGCGGACGCTGCCACTTTGTGGAAAGCGCCTGCGAAATCTATGCGGCCTCCGAAATGCTGGCCCGCGAACTAAATGGTCACTATATGGACCAGTTCACCTTCGCCGAGCGCGCCACCGACTGGCGCGGCAATAATAACATTGCGGACAGCATTTTCCGCCAGATGACCCACGAGCCACATCCCGTCCCCTCTTACATTGTCATGAGCGCGGGCACGGGCGGAACCTCCGCCACCATCGGACGTTATATCCGCTGTCAGGGTTATGATACGCAGCTGATGGTGGTTGACCCTCAGAACTCGGTGTTCCTTGATTACTGGCAATCTCGCGATGCCAGCCTGCGCAGCCCTGTGGGGAGCAAGATCGAAGGAATTGGTCGCCCGCGCGTCGAACCCTCGTTCATTCCGGACGTTGTGGATGAGATGCTCCGCGTGCCGGACGCCGCCAGCGTCGCGACGGCGCACTGGCTGGAGACACAGCTTGGCCGTAAGGTCGGAGCCTCTACCGGCACCAATATGTGGGGGGCGCTACAACTGGCCGCGAGAATGCGTGAAGAAGGCCTTAGCGGCTCTGTCGTCACGCTGCTGTGCGACAGCGGGGAACGCTACCTGGACACCTATTACAACGCAGAATGGGTACAGGCCAATATTGGCGATGTTGAACCGTGGAAAGCGCAGATTTTGCATCTGGTGAAATAAAAAAAAGCCAGGCTTTAGCCTGGCTTGCTGGAAGGATCTCGCTATTCGGGGGAATATGGGAGGTTATTTTTGTCCAGCCAATGCGTCAAAAAATGGGACACCGCTTCGTTACGACAGTGTCCGATAACCGGTAAATGCGGGAGCGCGGCGATAAGTTGCGGCATCGCGTTCCCCATAATCAGACCACGGCCTACGCTGCTCAGCATCTCGTGGTCGTTCATGGCGTCACCAAAGGCCATACAGTCCTGCATCGTCAGCCCCAGACGATCGCTCAGCACCGCCAGCGCAGATCCTTTGTTACAGCCCACCGGCAGCACTTCAAGACAGTCCACCGCCGAGAAGGTCAGGTGCGCCCGGTCGCCCAGCGCCTCGTTAAGCTGAATACGCAGGCGGCAGAGATCGTCGTGATCGCCGCAGAAGCAGATCTTGGTTACCTTGTGTGCCGGAATGCGGCGCAAATCGATGAGCTGATATTTAAAGCCGCTGTAAACGTGAGCGTGCAGCAAGGCCGGGATCTCACGCCCGGTAAACCAGCCTTCATCGTTAAAAACATGCACGCTGGCCTGCGTATCCCAGGTGCTGTGCAGGACGATGTCCGCCACTTCCGGATCCAGATCCTGACGGTGCAGCACATCGCCCTCGACGGAGTGAATGCGCGTCCCGTTGCCGGTGATCAGGAACGCATCGAGGGCAAATGTTCCCAGCAGATGGCGCATCTCCAGCACATGACGACCAGTGGCAAACGTCAGGGTGACTTCACGCTCGCGCAGGCGCTTAAGTGTGTTCAGGGTTTTCTCCCCTAAACGGTGATCCGGCATTAACAGCGTGCCGTCCATATCAAATGCAGCGAGCCGAGCCATAATTACTCCCGAAATGTGATGCGGTTAACTTGTGCATCAGTATTACGTGAGATATACGGAAGTAATAGTGAATAGATGATAATTATTGTTCCGGGTTTTTCATGCGCCAGCTTAACCGTCTTAACCAGTATCAGCGTCTGTGGCACCCCTCCGCCGGCGCAACGCAGCAGGTGACCATCAGTGAACTTGCCAGCCGCTGCTTTTGCAGCGAGCGACATGTACGCACCCTGCTGCGCCAGGCGCAGGAGGCGGGCTGGCTAAGCTGGCACGCCCGCTCCGGACGAGGAAAGCGTGGGGAATTACGCTTTCACGTCACCCCGGATTCGTTGCGTAATACGATGATGGAAGAGGCCCTGAAAAGTGGACAGCAGCACAACGCGCTGGAGCTGGCCCAGCTCGCGCCTGAAGATTTGCGATCGCTGCTGCATCCGTTTATGGGCGGGCAATGGCAGAACGATACGCCGACGCTGCGTATTCCCTACTATCGCTCGCTGGAGCCGCTTCAGCCGGGGTTTCTCCCTGGCCGGGCGGAGCAGCATCTGGCGGGACAGGTATTCTCTGGTTTGACGCGTTTTAATGGTAACAGCAGTGAACCCACGGGCGATCTGGCGCATCACTGGGAAGTCTCTGCTGACGGCCTGCGTTGGCATTTCTACATACGCTCCACCCTGCACTGGCATAACGGCGATAAAATAGAGACGGCACAGCTCAGGCAAAGCCTGACGGCGCTGCTATCGCAGCCCGGCATGGACACGCTTTTCCGCAGCGTCTTACGTATCGAAACCACGCATCCGCAAAGCCTGACGTTTATTCTCCATCAACCTGACTATTGGCTGGCGCACAGGCTGGCAACCTACTGTAGCCGTCTGGCGCATCCTGATTACCCCGTGGTGGGCAGTGGTCCCTTTCGGCTGAGCGTTTTTGAGCCTGAACTGGTGCGTCTGGAAAGCCACGAGCAGTATCACCTTGGTCATCCGTTACTTAAGGCTATCGAGTACTGGATCACGCCCCAGCTTTTTGACTACAGTCTGGGCACCAGCTGTCGCCACCCGGTGCAAATCGCCATTGGCGAGGCCGACGAGCTGGCCAGCCTGCGGCTGGTGAGTAACAGCACCAGTCTGGGCTTCTGCTACCTCACGCTGAAACAAAGTCCGCGTCTGAGCGAACTTCAGGCAAAGCGGCTGATTAATATCATTCATCTCTCAACGCTGCTGCACACGCTTCCCCTGAACGAAGGGCTCATCACTCCTACCGAGGAACTGCTTCCCGGCTGGGCGATCCCCCAGTGGACTGATTTAACCGACGTTGTGCTGCCAGAGGCATTGACGCTTGTCTACCACCTGCCGGTTGAGCTTCACACCATGGCCAGTCAGTTAAAAGCATACCTTGCGCGGCAGGGGTGTGAACTGACCGTCATCTTTCACGACGCCAAGACGTGGGACGGTTGCCAGCAGCTTGCCGATGCAGACATCATGATGGGAGACAGACTGATTGGCGAAGCGCCAGCGTACACCCTTGAGCAATGGCTCCGCTGCGATGCGCTCTGGCCGCATCTGCTGAGCGCACCGGCATACGCCCATTTGCAGGCCACGCTGGATGCGGTGCAGACGCAGGCCGACGAACGTGACCGACACGCAGGACTTCAGGCTATCTTCAGCCGATTAATGGAGACAGCCGTCCTGACACCGCTCTTTAACTACCAGTATCAAATCAGCGCTCCTCCGGGCGTCAACGGCATACGCCTTAACACTCGCGGCTGGTTTGACTTCACCGAAGCCTGGCTTCCTCCACCAAACGCGTGAAGAAGCTGGTCGCCGCTTTAGCCAGGCGTTAACATGACGCTTTTACCGTAACTGTCGAGATGATCTATGAAACGTGCCGTCGTCGTGTTCAGCGGAGGACAAGATTCCACAACCTGCCTGATTCAGGCACTTCACCAGTATGATGAAGTGCACTGCGTCACTTTTGATTATGGTCAGCGTCATCGCGCTGAAATCGATGTCGCTCGTGAACTGGCCCTCAAACTGGGCGCCCGCGCTCATAAAGTGCTGGACGTGACGCTGTTAAATGAACTGGCCGTCAGCAGTCTCACTCGCGACAGCATTCCGGTGCCTGATTACGAACCGGATGCCAGCGGCATTCCGAATACCTTCGTACCTGGGCGTAATATTCTCTTCCTGACCCTGACGGCAATCTATGCCTACCAGGTGAAAGCCGAAGCGGTGATCACGGGCGTGTGTGAGACCGACTTCTCTGGCTACCCGGACTGCCGGGATGAATTCGTGAAAGCGCTCAATCACGCCGTGGATCTGGGAATGGCAAAAGAGACCCGCTTCGAAACGCCGCTGATGTGGCTGGATAAAGCCGAAACCTGGGCGCTGGCCGACTACTGGGGCAAGCTGGATGTCGTTCGCAACGAGACCCTGACCTGCTACAACGGCATTAAAGGGGACGGCTGCGGGCAGTGTGCCGCCTGTAACCTGCGCGCGAACGGTCTGAATCATTATCTTGCGGATAAAGCGGGCGTGATGGCCGCGATGCAGAAAAAGACCGGTCTGCAATAAGGGCTAACTGTCCGCGCTGTCGTACAACAGGAGTCGACAGCGCGGGCATTCCTGAATATTACTTATGCGATCATCAGCTCCAGCTTTTCGCGCAACTCCCCTTCCAGCGGCAACGCTTTCTGGGTTTTGAGATCGATACAGACAAAGGTGATCAGCGCATCGGCCACCACCTGCCCTTCTGGCTCAAGCGTGACGACCTGGCTCAATACACCACTTTTGCCATTCAGTTGTTGGACCTCACTGGTCACGGTGAGCACATCCCCCAGCACAGCCGGGCGGCGGTAGTTAATGTTGATGTTGACGACCACAAACGCGATGTTGTGTGCGGTCAGCCACTGGAAGCTTTCGCTGTTCTCCAGGCCATCCCAGCGCGCCTCTTCAAGAAATTCAAGGTAGCGGGCGTTATTGACGTGCTGGTAAACATCGAGGTGATAACCACGAACTTTGATTTGTGTCTGCATAGCGCAATAGCCTTTCGTTGTTATAGGTTCAGAGGTCATAACTGGTATGACCTCTTTATCCTGGCAAATTTTTGCCGCAGTGCAAGTGATTACGCGATTACAGCGTCAGGTGTGCGAGATTGCGCTCAACCAGCGCGCTGCCCATACCCGGCACCTGCTTGAGATCGTCAAGGGTTTTGAAAGGACCGTACTCCTCGCGGTAGCTAACAATGGCCTGGGCTTTTTTAAGTCCCACACCGTTCATCACGCGCGCGAGCTCTTCTGCCGATGCCGAATTGATGCTGACTCGCGTACCGTCATCCTCTGCACTTTTACCGGCATCAGTCGCTTTTGATTGCGTATAAGCCTGCGCAGCTGAGTCTGTTTTGGTCTGTGCAGCCTGCGCTTTAGCCGAGGGCGACGCCGCCAGCGCTCCCGCACTCATCCCGGAAGTGGCAATAGCCAGTGTAATTAACAGTGCTTTGATTCCACATTTCATGCTGTTTTCTCCTTGTTTGTTGACAGCCACGCCACGATAGCCGTACGAGAAAACAGGGACAAACAGCAGATTGCAGAAATGGAAAAGGCCGCGAAAGCGGCCTTTAGTTTTTGCAGAGCGTTACGAAAATCTGCGAGCAGGTACGTAATTATTGCTCCTGGGTCACCACATCACCCAGCTTGATTTTGGCTTCTTTACGCAGGTTGCTCATCATCGCTTCGAAAGCAATCTGGGCATTATTCTGGGTAATTCCCTGAACCATGGCCTTCTTCTGCGCGTCTGGCAGCGTGCCGGCTTTGACTTCATCCAGAGCCAGAATCACCACGTTACCCTGCATATCGGTCGTGGTGCCAAAGACAGGTTTGTCTTTCGCCGGCAGGCTCAGACCAAACGCCGCCTGGCTGACAGGATCCTGACCGGTACGGCTCAGCGTTTTGGCTTCGCCAAAGCTCAGGCCAGCCGCTTTCAGTGCATCGTTCTTACCGGCTTTCAGATCGGCCAGAATTTTCTCTGCATCCAGTTTTGCCTGCTGTGCCGCTTTGTTGTGTTTGACCAGCGCCACCACCTGATCTTTCACTTCCGCCAGGGGCTTCACTGCCTCGGCTTTGTGCTCGCTGACGCGCAGTACGAACGCACGGTCACCGTCAACGGTAATGATGTCTGAGTTGCTGCCCGGCGTACCGTTCTCACCTACCAGACCACCATTGAAAATGGCATCTGAAACCGGTTTGAAGTTCAGTTCTTCCGGCAGATTTTCATGGCTGAACCAGCCCGTCTCAACCGCTTTCACGCCAGCAGCCTGCTCAGCGCCCGCCAGTGATTCGTTGTCGTTGCTTGCGGCATCGCTCACTTTCTGTTGCAGAGCATAGAAGGCGTCCAGCGCTTTCTCCTGCTTCACTTTCGCAGCGATATCATCACGAACGTCAGCCAGCGGCTTGGTTTTCGCCGCCACGACATCGTCCAGACGCGCCACCAGGAAGCCAACGGAGGATTTGATTACACCAGACAGTTGGCCTTTCTCTTTAAGACCCGCATTTTTCAGCTCGTCCGGGGTAGTGGAATCTTCCAGCCAGCCCATATCACCGCCGTTTTTGGCAGAAATAATGTCGGTGGATTTTGCTTTCGCCACGGTCGCGAAATCAGCGCCTTTGTTCAGCTCGTCCAGCACGGCTTTTGCTTCTGCTTCCGTTTTGGTCTGGATCACGCTGTAACGGTTACGCTGCGGCTGAGTGAACTGATCCTGATGCTGGTCGTAATAAGACTGGATCTCGGCGTCAGTCGCGTTTTTCTGCATCGCAGCTGCATCCAGCTTGATATAGCTTACGCGGAACTGTTCAGGAGAGATGAAGTTGTTCTTGTTTTGCTCATAGTAAGCATTAACTTCAGCGTCGCTAACCTGCTGTTTCGCCGCCAGTGCATTGACATCAATCGTCGCTTCACGCACCACGCGTTGCTGCGCCACCAGTGCCGCCAGCGCTTCAGTTTCGCCTTTCAGCATGAAATCGGTGCCCACCACCGCGTTGATCAGCTGTTGCGTGGTCAACTGGTTACGCAGCGCCTGTGCGTACTGGTCAGCCGTCATCCCCATCTGGTTAACAATGCTGTTGTAACGCGCGTTGTCGAACTTCCCATTAGACTGGAAAGCCTGCGTCGAGAAGATGGCTTTTTTAACCTGCTCATCGCTGATGCCCAGACCGAGGCTTTTCGCGTACTGGTCCAGCAGCGCTTCGTCGATAAGGCGGTTCAGCGTCTGCTGACGCAGGTTTTTCATATAGCCTTCGTTGGCTGCAAGTTCAGAGTATTGGTCGCCCAGCTGTTGCTGCATGCGGTTACGTTCACCAGCAAAAGCGTTCTCGAACTGCCCACGGCTAATTTCCTGGCCATTCACTTTTGCGGCGTAGTTCGCGCCACCGCCGATGAGGTAACTACTCACACCGGTCAATATGAACGACACGATAATGATACCGAAAATAATCTTGAGCACGAGACTGTTAGCAGCCGTGCGTAAGCTGTCCATCATGGTGTAACAACACTCCGCTGTAGGTGACTGGTTACCTGACGCTGACGGAAAATCCTGACCGTCGCGCGTAAAGGCGTATTGTGACAAGAAAACAGGGCAATTGTCAGCCCACAACTCGCATAAACTCGCACAAATCAGGTCTGGACAAACAAAAAAGGCACATCAAACGATGCGCCCTTGTACTTTTCAGCTTCCCTGGAGCGGGAAAGCAATCAATTTACTGCGTCTTTCAGCGCCTTACCTGCACGGAAACCCGGCACTTTAGCGGCAGCAATGGTGATCTCTTTACCGGTCTGCGGGTTGCGGCCAGTACGGGCAGCACGCTCTTTAACCGCAAAAGTACCGAAGCCTACCAGTGCAACGTCGTCCCCAGCTTGCAGAGATTCAGTAACAGAAGCAATTAAAGCATCTAAAGCACGTCCAGCTGCAGCTTTAGAAATATCAGCACCCGCAGCAATTTTGTCAATCAGTTGAGATTTATTCACTGTTCTCTTCCTCTCTTTATAATTTATATCGCACCTGAATCCTTCACAGCGCGACCGCGCAGCAGTTATATCAGTCCTGCTATGACCTTACAACACCCGTTGTTGATGGCTAACCCAATCAGCAATCTAAATTAGCTATACAAAAAAAGGCTGGCAAGTACGAAATGACTTACCAGCCTTGTTTTTATTAGCGCTCTTTGCGCGAGGTCACTATTTTGCGGTTACAACCTGCATTCCGGACGGTTCATTTTGCAGTGCGAGAGTCAGAACTTCCTCAATGCGTTTCACCGGATGGATCTGCAAATCGGCAATAACGTTGTCCGGAATCTCTTCCAGATCGCGTTTATTCTCGTAAGGAATCAATACGGTTTTGATCCCACCACGGTGTGCCGCCAGCAGTTTTTCTTTTAACCCGCCGATGGGCAGTACCTGACCACGCAGCGTAATTTCACCAGTCATGGCCACATCAGCACGGACCGGGTTCCCCGTCAGGCAGGAAACCAGCGCCGTACACATAGCAATACCCGCGCTTGGGCCATCTTTCGGCGTCGCCCCTTCCGGAACGTGAACGTGAATGTCGCGTTTTTCGTAGAAATCCGGGTTGATACCCAGTTTTTCCGCGCGCGCACGCACCACGGTCAACGCTGCCTGGATGGACTCCTGCATCACTTCACCGAGCGAGCCAGTGTAGGTCAGCTTGCCTTTACCCGGTACACAGGCGGTTTCAATGGTCAGCAGATCGCCACCCACTTCCGTCCACGCCAGTCCAGTCACCTGACCAACGCGGTTTTCGTTGTCCGCACGGCCATAGTCGAAGCGCTGAACGCCGAGGTAAGCATGCAGATTGTCGCCGTTAATCACGATGTGCTTCAGGCTCTTATCCAGCAGCAGCTGCTTAACCGCCTTACGGCACAGTTTAGAGATCTCACGCTCAAGGCTACGCACGCCCGCTTCACGGGTGTAGTAACGAATAATGCCGACAATAGCGCTGTCCTCAACGGTCAGCTCGTTAGCTTTCAGCGCGTTACGTTCAATCTGCTTCGGCAGCAGGTGCTGCTTAGCAATGTTCAGCTTCTCGTCTTCGGTATAACCGGACAGACGGATCACTTCCATACGGTCCAGCAGCGGTGCCGGAATGTTCATGGAATTCGACGTCGCCACGAACATCACATCGCTCAGGTCGTAGTCGACTTCCAGATAGTGATCGCTGAACGCCACGTTCTGCTCTGGATCAAGCACTTCAAGCAGCGCCGACGCCGGATCGCCACGCATGTCCGAAGACATTTTGTCGATCTCGTCGAGGAGGAACAGCGGGTTTTTGACGCCCACTTTCGCCATCTTCTGGATCAGCTTGCCCGGCATAGAACCGATATAGGTACGGCGGTGACCGCGGATTTCCGCTTCATCACGCACGCCGCCCAGCGCCATACGGATGTACTTACGTCCGGTCGCTTTGGCGATGGACTGGCCCAGAGAGGTTTTACCCACCCCTGGAGGCCCTACCAGGCACAAGATTGGACCTTTGATTTTGTTCACACGGCTCTGTACCGCGAGGTACTCAAGAATGCGGTCTTTCACACGTTCCAGGCCATAGTGGTCGGTATCGAGGATTTCCTGTGCCTGACGCAGGTCTTTTTTGACCTTGCTGCGGGCATTCCATGGAACCTGAACCATCCACTCAATGTAGCCGCGTACAACGGTCGCTTCCGCCGACATCGGAGACATCATTTTCAGCTTCTGCAACTCAGCTTCGGCTTTCTCTTTCGCCTCTTTCGGCATCTTCGCCGCGTCGATCTTACGCTTCAGCGCTTCGTTTTCATCCGGCGCATCGTCCATCTCGCCGAGCTCTTTCTGAATGGCTTTCATTTGCTCGTTCAGATAGTACTCACGCTGCGATTTTTCCATCTGCTTTTTGACGCGGTTGCGAATGCGCTTCTCAACCTGAAGCAGATCGATCTCAGACTCCATCATCGCCATCAGGTATTCCAGACGTTCGTTAACGTCGGACATTTCCAGCACGGACTGTTTGTCAGCCAGCTTCAGCGGCATGTGCGCAGCGATGGTATCCGCCAGACGTGCAGGATCGTCGATGCTGTTCAGCGACGTCAGCACTTCAGGTGGGATTTTCTTGTTCAGCTTGATGTAGCCTTCAAACTGGCTGATCGCGGTGCGTACCAGCACTTCCTGCTCGCGCTCATCAAGTTCCGGTGAATCAAGGTACTCTGCCTTCGCAGAGAAGTGCTCGCCATCGTCTGACAGAGTGGTAATACGCGCGCGCTGTAAGCCTTCCACCAGCACCTTCACGGTGCCATCTGGCAGCTTCAGCATCTGCAAAATAGAGGCCACGGTCCCGACGGTGAAAAGATCGTTTACACCCGGCTCATCCGTTGATGCTTCCTTCTGCGCAACCAACATGATTTTTTTATCATGATCCATGGCGGCTTCGAGGCAACGGATAGATTTTTCCCGCCCTACAAATAAGGGTATGACCATGTGCGGATAAACCACCACATCGCGCAACGGCAATACGGGGATTTCAATGCGTTCAGAACGCTCAGGATTCATAGAGCTCTCTCTTAGTTTAGTGTCCGCCAGGTAAACTGGTCATGTAACTGTGCTTCACACAACCATTAACATGTAATCCAGTATATGGGGATGTTTCCCATACATTCAACGCCATGAATACGGAAAAAGTAAAGGGGAGATAAAATCCCCCCTTTTTGATTAACTGATTGTATGAAATGGTGAATTATTCGCCAGATGCCTGCTGCGCTTCCGGTTTACCGTAAATCAGTAACGGCTTGGTCTGGCCACCAATGACGGACTCGTCGATCACGACTTTTTCGACATCTTCCATAGAAGGGAGATCGTACATCGTGTCGAGCAATGCTGCTTCCACGATAGAACGCAGGCCACGGGCACCGGTTTTACGCGCCATCGCTTTCTTGGCAATCGCGTCCAGTGCTTCGTCACGGAATTCCAGCTCAACGCCTTCCAGATTAAACAGCGCCTGATACTGCTTGGTCAGCGCGTTTTTCGGCTCTTTCAGGATCTGAATCAGCGCGTCTTCGCTCAGTTCGTTCAGGGTCGCCACAACCGGCAGACGGCCGATAAATTCCGGAATCAAACCAAATTTGATCAGATCCTCCGGTTCAACCTGCGCCAGCAGCTGGCCTTCGTTTGGTTTTTCAGACGTAGCTTTCACCGTTGCGCCAAAACCAATGCCGGAGCCGGTTTCCACACGGTGAGAGATCACTTTATCCAGGCCTGCAAACGCACCACCACAGATAAACAGGATCTTGGAGGTATCAACCTGCAAGAATTCCTGCTGCGGATGTTTACGCCCACCCTGCGGTGGAACAGCCGCAACCGTACCTTCAATCAGCTTCAGGAGCGCCTGCTGCACGCCTTCGCCCGAGACGTCACGGGTGATGGATGGGTTGTCTGATTTACGGGAGATTTTGTCAATCTCATCGATATAGACGATCCCGCGCTGGGCTTTCTGTACGTCGTAATCGCACTTCTGGAGCAGCTTCTGGATAATATTTTCAACGTCTTCGCCCACATAACCGGCTTCGGTCAGGGTGGTGGCATCCGCCATGGTGAACGGAACATCCAGCAGGCGCGCCAGCGTTTCCGCCAGCAACGTTTTACCGGAACCCGTAGGCCCGATCAGCAGAATGTTACTTTTGCCCAGTTCCACGCCATTGCTGGTATCGCCGTTACGCAGACGCTTGTAGTGGTTGTATACCGCCACCGCCAGCACTTTTTTCGCCTGCTCCTGACCAATGACATAGTCGTCCAGGTGGTGGCGAATCTCGTGTGGCGTTGGTAACGCGCTGCGCTCACGGTGCGGCGCGACTTCTTTAATCTCTTCGCGAATGATGTCGTTACATAAATCGACGCATTCGTCGCAGATATACACGGACGGCCCGGCAATCAGTTTACGCACTTCATGCTGGCTTTTGCCGCAAAAAGAGCAGTACAGCAGTTTGCCCGAACCATCTTTGCGTTTATCTGTCATGAGTCCAAACCTCTTTTTAAGTTCTATGTGCCGCACATGACGACGCAAATGCCATACTCAGACGCAAGCTGCTTACAGGCAACGTGCCGCCCTAAATTAGTATAGCGGCACACTCGCGTCGCGGGCATCAATTACGATGGGTCAAAATGGAGTCGACTAAGCCGTACTCAACTGCCTCAGGTGCAGACAGGAAGCGATCGCGCTCGGTATCGCGCTCGATCTGCTCGAGTGGTTGACCCGTATGCTGCGCCATAAGTTCATTCATGCGCGCTTTTACTTTCAGAATTTCTCGGGCGTGGATTTCAATATCCGTCGCCTGGCCCTGGTAACCACCCAGCGGCTGGTGAATCATCACGCGGGAGTTAGGCAGGCAGAAACGCTTACCTTTCGCCCCTGCGGTTAACAGGAAAGCCCCCATGGACGCCGCCTGTCCCATACAGATGGTGCTGACATCCGGCTTGATGAATTGCATGGTGTCATAAATAGACATGCCCGCCGTAATCACACCGCCCGGCGAGTTGATGTACAGGTAAATGTCTTTTTCCGGGTTTTCCGCTTCCAGGAACAGCATCTGCGCCACGATCAGGTTAGCCATATGGTCTTCCACCTGGCCGGTCAGAAAGATAACGCGTTCCTTGAGCAGACGGGAATAGATATCGAAAGATCGCTCACCGCGTGAGGTCTGTTCAATAACCATTGGCACCAGCGCCATATGGGGTGCAAAGTTATCTCGTTCGCCACTGTATGACATTTCCGTCTCCTGGTTCAAAATTGAAAACACCTGCTGTACTGATTGTAACCTTATGGACGGATTATCAGCCAGTCTCAATCATCGTGATTACATACTAATGGGGGTCGCCATGCCCTATTTCAAGCATAACAACGTTTTGTTGTAACGCTAACACTGAAAGGGCGTTTTAGCACCCTTCCAGGACTAAAGCTGTGATAAAAAAAACCCGTCGCCGGAGGGCAACGGGTTTTTTGTTCAAACTTTAAACCGTTGGGGCGAAATTACGCCTGCTGGTTCATCAGTTCGGTGAAAGAGGTCTCTTTTTCGGTTACTTTCGCTTTCGCCAGTACCGCTTCAACAGCCTGCTCTTCCAGTGCAACGTTGCGCATGTTGTCCATCAGCTCTTTGTTCTTACCGTAGAACTCGATCACTTCTGATGGATCTTCGTATGCAGAAGCCATCTCTTCGATCAGGCCTTTCACACGCTCTTCGTCAGCTTTCAGCTCGTGGGTACGAATCACTTCGCCCAGCAGCAGGCCAACAACAACGCGACGTTTCGCTTGCTCTTCGAACAGCTCGCGTGGCAGTTCCATCGCTTGCTGCTGGTTGCCACCGAAGCGCTGTGCAGCCTGACGGCGCAGAACGTCGATTTCGCTGTCGATCAGGGCAGCAGGAACGTCGATGTCGTTCGCTTTCACCAGACCTTCAATCGCCTGAGACTTCACGCGGTTACGTACAGCGCCGTTCAGCTCGCGCTCCATGTTTTTACGCACTTCAGCACGCAGACCCGCAACAGAACCATCTTCCACGCCGAAACGCTTGATGAATTCTTCAGTCAGTTCTGGCAGTTCGCGCTCTTCAACTTTCTTCAGGTTGATGACGAACTTCGCTGCTTTACCTTTCAGGTTTTCAGCGTGGTATTCTTCAGGGAAGGTCACGTCGATGGTGAACTCTTCGCCTGCTTTGTGGCCTTTGATACCGTCTTCGAAGCCTGGGATCATACGACCCTGGCCCATCGCCAGTACGAAATCAGACGCTTTACCGCCTTCGAACTCTTCGCCGTCTACTGAACCGGTGAAGTCGATGGTTACGCGGTCTTCCGCGTCAACAGCGCCTTCTTTCTCTTTCCAGTTCGCCTGCTGCTTACGCAGGGTATCCAGCATGCCGTCAACGTCTTCGTCAGTCACGGAAACGATCGGTTTTTCAACTTCGATTGATTCCAGACCTTTCAGCTCAACTTCCGGGTACACTTCGAACTCTACGGAATAGGTGAAGTCTTCGCCCTGCTTGTATTCACCTGGAACGTAGTTTGGCGCGCCGGCTGGATTGATTTTTTCTTTGATGATCGCGTCGATAAAGTTGCGGCTCATCAGTTCACCCAGCACATCCTGACGCACGGAAGCGCCATAACGCTGAGCAACAACATTCATTGGTACTTTGCCCTTGCGGAAGCCGTCAATACGTACTTTTTTTGCTACGTTGACCAGCTCGCTTTTCACAGCAGTTTCGATGCTGTCAGCAGCGATAGTAATCGTTACACGGCGGCCAAGGCCTTGAGTGGTTTCAACTGAAACTTGCATCTTGTTACCTCAAAAAAATCACAGTGCTCGGTCAACTCTGAATCTGTCTGTTATACCGGGATGCTCTCTTATGTGCAGATTCACATTCCCTGTCGCCAGAATCATCCCGAAGACATTCAATAAGACGCGGCATTATAGCGGCATCACTTAGGTGAGTCGAGAACGGTTGGAGCATGTTGCTGCGGCTTTTTTCACACTTTAAGGCTATTTTTAGCCTTAAAAACGCGCCATCCGCTCAAAACTCAGACAAAACAAAACGGCCCGAAGGCCGTTTTGACGAAATCTGTAAGCAACATACTGGAAAAACTCCGGCGGTTGCAAATCCGATTTATCAGGCGATGGTGCCTGCACCCCGACAAGGCGGTGATGCGAATACCGTATCCTGCAGCCCTTCCCATTCCTTAATGGTGTAGGTATGCAGCGCCAGCGCATGTACGGTTGTGGAGAGTTCTTCCGTCAAGGTGCTGTAGATCAAGCGGTGTCGGTTCAGGAAACGTTCTCCCGTGAAGCGATCGCTGACCAGAACCACTTTGAAGTGGCTTTCAGAACCTGCCGGCACGTTATGACGATAGCTTTCGTCGACAACTTCGAGAAACACAGGGTTGAACGCTGCCCTTAATTTTTCTTCTATCTGTTCACGTATCATCATGAAATCACTCCTCCGACAACGCTAAGATGTCACCCATCCCTTTAAATATTAGCCGCTTTTACCGGTTCCATTACACCGTGACAACAAATATTTAGCTTTCGTCTGATTTTCTCATCCAAACGGATGAAGTTCACTATGAGGTTCATACGTTTTGTCACTTACAGGCAGAGAAAAGCGGAAAGGTGGTCAGTTTTCGGACAAGGCGATGAATTTACATGCGTTGACCACTTCCCCTGGCCGTTGGCGATGTTATGATGGCGGCAATTTTTCTCTCTTTGCTTACGATTCGTTGAGAACCCGAAAATGTTAAAAAAAATCTTCTTTCCGTTGGTAGCACTCTTTATGCTCGCCGGTTGCGCAACCCCGCCGACGACCATTGACGTTTCACCAAAAATTACCCTGCCTCAGCAGGATCCAAGCCTGATGGGCGTGACGGTCAGCATTAATGGTGCCGATCAGCGTCAGGACCAGGCGCTGGCGAAAGTGACTCGCGACAACCAGCAGGTTACGCTGACCGCTTCCCGCGACCTGCGCTTCCTGTTGCAGGAAGTACTGGAAAAACAGATGACCTCCCGTGGCTACATGATTGGCCCAAGCGGCGCGGTTGATCTGCAAATCATCGTGAACAACCTGTACGCTGACGTCTCCCAGGGTAACGTTCGCTACAACATTGCGACCAAAGCCGATATCTCCATCATCGCTACCGCGAAGAACGGCAACAAGATGAACAAAAACTACCGTGCAAGCTATTCCGTTGAAGGCGCATTCCAGGCCTCCAACAAAAATATCGCTAACGCGGTTAACAGCGTGCTGACTGACACCATTGCCGACATGGCACAGGACACCAGCATTCACGACTTCATCAAGCAGAACGCACGTTAATCCTGCTGACTGACCCGGTGCTTCACCGGGTCAGTTCATAAGAACATGTCCAGTCACTACTTACGCATTTTCCAGCAACCGAAATCAGCTATTCTGCTGATCCTGGGTTTCGCCTCCGGTTTACCCCTTGCGCTCACCTCCGGCACGTTACAGGCGTGGATGACGGTTGAGAACATCGATCTTAAAACCATTGGTTTCTTCTCACTCGTCGGCCAGGCTTACGTCTTTAAGTTCCTGTGGTCGCCAGTGATGGATCGCTATACCCCACCGTTCCTCGGGCGCCGTCGCGGCTGGTTAGTGATGACGCAGGTGCTGCTGTTGCTGGCCATTGCCGCAATGGGTTTCCTTGAACCGTCAACGCAGCTGCGCTGGATGGCCGCGCTTGCGGTGGTCATCGCCTTCTGCTCCGCCTCGCAGGACATTGTTTTTGACGCCTGGAAAACGGACGTCCTGCCAGCGGAAGAGCGTGGCGCCGGTGCGGCAATCAGCGTGCTCGGCTACCGCCTGGGTATGCTGGTTTCCGGCGGACTCGCACTGTGGCTTGCTGACCGCTATCTCGGCTGGCAGGGCATGTACTGGCTGATGGCCGCACTGCTGATCCCCTGCATTATTGCCACCTTGTTCGCGCCTGAACCGAGCGATGTGATCCCGGTTCCACGCTCGCTGGAGCAGGCCGTCGCCGCACCGCTGCGCGACTTCTTTGGTCGCAATAATGCCTGGCTGATCCTGCTGCTTATTGTCCTTTATAAGCTTGGCGACGCTTTCGCCATGAGTCTGACCACTACCTTCCTGATCCGCGGCGTCGGGTTTGATGCGGGCGAGGTCGGCGTGGTGAACAAAACCCTGGGGCTGTTTGCCACGATTGTCGGCGCGCTGTACGGCGGCGTATTGATGCAGCGCCTGACGCTGTTCCGCGCTCTGCTGATATTTGGCATCCTTCAGGGCGCATCGAATGCCGGTTACTGGCTGCTGTCGATCACCGACAAGAATATGATCAGTATGGGGACGGCGGTATTCTTTGAGAACCTGTGCGGCGGTATGGGCACTGCGGCATTTGTCGCCCTGCTGATGACGCTGTGCAATAAGTCATTTTCCGCTACCCAGTTTGCGCTGCTCTCTGCCCTTTCCGCCGTCGGGCGCGTATACGTTGGCCCCGTCGCGGGCTGGTTTGTTGAAGCCTACGGTTGGCCGACCTTTTATCTCTTCTCGGTGGTGGCGGCCGTGCCGGGGATTTTATTGCTGCTGGTCTGTCGCCAGACGCTGGAATATACCCAGCGGACGGAACACTTCATGCCGCGCACGGAATATCACGCTGCCTATCGGTTTGCCCTGCGTCTGCTAATGGCAGGTTGTTTTGCCCTGGTAGGGTGGCTCACGGTGCTCATCATGAATGCGACTACCGACTTGTCACTTCCTTTTGAAACCCTTCTGCTTGATGCAGGTGTGTTTTTCGCCCTGGCGGGGATCCTGACGGGTGGGATGCTGGATTTCATGTCATTACGAAAGACGCAGATGACATGAAGTAAAAAGCGAAAGGTTATTTCCCGTTGTAATAACAGCCCGAAATTATAACGGTGAAATAACCGCCATCGACAAAAAAAATATTTGTTGTTTTGTGCGGGATAGCATTCGGAAATTATTGGAGCTTATTTCGCTACGCTATTTTTCATTAAACGATTCAGCATTCGAAACATTGAATTTTCGTTTTTTAGTTGTCTTTTTATTGATAATTAATTGTTAACTAATTGTGTGTTTTTCGCAATGGTTATACCAATTGTCCCTTTTGCGGTATGCTGGGACACCCTTTCGTTATAACGCCCACTCCGTGCGGCTTCCGTCTGGAAACGCGACATAATTTGCAACACTTGTGACATGTGCGGCAGAACCCGGTAACACCTTCCTGACACAGGGCTAATGATGTTTACAGTAATGTAACCTTCCCGTAAAATGCCCCCACACTTTAAACGCCACCAGACTCCCGTGGAATTGAGGTCGTTAAATGAGACTCAGGAAATACAATAAAAGTTTGGGATGGTTGTCATTATTCGCAGGCACTGTATTACTCAGTGGCTGCGATTCTGCACTACTAGACCCCAAAGGACAGATTGGACTGGAACAACGTTCATTGATACTGACGGCTTTTGGCCTGATGTTGATTGTGGTTATTCCTGCCATCTTGATGGCTGTTGGTTTCGCCTGGAAGTATCGTGCGAGCAATAAAGATGCGAAGTATAGCCCTAACTGGTCACACTCCAATAAAGTGGAAGCTGTGGTCTGGACGGTACCTATTCTGATCATCCTGTTCCTTGCTGTACTGACCTGGAAAACCACTCACGCACTTGAGCCGAGCAAACCGCTGGTTCACGATGAAAAACCCATTACCATTGAAGTGGTCTCCATGGACTGGAAATGGTTCTTCATCTATCCAGAACAGGGCATTGCTACCGTGAATGAAATCGCCTTCCCGGCGAACACTCCGGTTCAGTTCAAAGTGACCTCCAACTCCGTAATGAACTCCTTCTTCATCCCACGTCTGGGCAGCCAGATTTACGCGATGGCCGGTATGCAGACTAACCTGCATCTGATTGCGAATGAAGCAGGCACCTACGACGGTATCTCCGCCAGCTATAGTGGCCCGGGCTTCTCGGGTATGAAGTTCAAAGCTATCGCTACGCCAGACCGCGCGACTTTTGACCAGTGGGTTGCAAAAGCGAAGCAGTCTCCAAACACCATGTCTGACATGGCGGCGTTCGAAAAAGTGGCTGCACCTAGCGAATACAACAAGGTGGAGTACTTCTCTAACGTGAAACCGAATCTGTTCAAAGATGTTATTGGCAAATTTATGGATCACGGCATGAGCATGGACATGACCCAGCCTGAAGGCGAGCACAACACGCACCAGGGTATGGAAGGCATGGACATGAGCCACGCGGAAACCGCTCACTAAGGGGCCGAGGAAGAAAATGTTCGGAAAATTGACATTGGATGCGGTGCCGTACCATGAACCCATTATCATGGTTACGATTGCTGCAATTATCATTGGTGGCGCGGCCTTAGTTGGCCTGATCACTTACTTCGGTAAGTGGAGCTACCTGTGGAACGAGTGGCTGACTTCGGTTGACCACAAAAAACTCGGCATCATGTACTGCATCGTCGGTATCGTCATGTTAATTCGTGGCTTTGCGGATGCAATCATGATGCGTAGCCAGCAGGCGCTTGCGTCTGCGGGCGAAGCCGGATTCCTGCCACCGCACCACT
Organism: Enterobacter cloacae complex sp.6700776; assembly: GCF_048284255.1. Lineage (NCBI taxonomy): Bacteria > Pseudomonadati > Pseudomonadota > Gammaproteobacteria > Enterobacterales > Enterobacteriaceae > Enterobacter > Enterobacter cloacae complex sp.6700776. The sequence continues at coordinate 167,161 of NZ_JBLVYK010000005.1, forward strand.
ACGATCAGATCTTTACCGCTCACGGCGTTATCATGATCTTCTTCGTGGCGATGCCGCTGGTAATCGGTCTGATGAACGTTGTCGTTCCGCTGCAAATCGGCGCGCGCGACGTTGCGTTCCCGTTCCTGAACAACCTGAGCTTCTGGTTCACCGTTGTCGGCGTTATCCTGGTTAACCTGTCACTGGGTGTGGGCGAATTTGCTCAGACCGGCTGGCTGGCCTACCCGCCACTTTCGGGAATTGAGTACAGTCCGGGCGTGGGCGTTGACTACTGGATTTGGGCGCTTCAGCTCTCCGGTGTCGGTACCACCCTGACCGGTATTAACTTCTTCGTGACCATCCTGAAGATGCGTGCACCAGGTATGACGATGTTCAAGATGCCAGTATTTACCTGGGCATCTCTGTGCGCCAACGTCCTGATTATCGCGTCGTTCCCAATTCTGACCGTCACCATCGCGCTGCTGACCCTGGATCGCTATCTGGGTACCCATTTCTTCACGAATGATATGGGTGGCAACATGATGATGTACATCAACCTGATTTGGGCCTGGGGTCACCCGGAAGTGTACATCCTGGTTCTGCCGGTGTTCGGTGTGTTCTCCGAAATCGCGGCAACCTTCTCGCGTAAACGTCTGTTTGGTTACACCTCTCTGGTGTGGGCAACCGTGTGTATTACCGTCCTGTCGTTCATCGTCTGGCTGCACCACTTCTTCACCATGGGTGCGGGCGCCAACGTAAACGCCTTCTTCGGTATTACCACTATGATTATCGCGATCCCGACCGGGGTTAAGATCTTCAACTGGCTGTTCACCATGTACCAGGGCCGTATCCAGTTCCACTCAGCGATGCTGTGGACCATCGGCTTCATCGTGACCTTCTCCGTAGGTGGGATGACCGGCGTGCTGCTGGCGGTTCCGGGCGCTGACTTTGTCCTGCACAACAGTCTGTTCCTGATTGCGCACTTCCATAACGTTATCATCGGCGGCGTCGTCTTCGGCTGCTTCGCAGGTGTGACCTACTGGTGGCCAAAAGCGTTCGGTTTCACCCTGAACGAAAAATGGGGCAAACGCGCATTCTGGTTCTGGATCATCGGCTTCTTCGTGGCGTTTATGCCGCTGTACGTGCTGGGCTTCATGGGGATGACCCGTCGTCTGAGCCAGCAGATCGATCCGCAGTTCCATCCGATGCTGATGATTGCAGCGGGCGGCGCCGCGCTGATTGCCTGCGGTATCCTGTGCCAGCTGATTCAGTACTACGTGTCTATCCGTGACCGTAACCTGAACCGCGACCTGACCGGTGACCCGTGGGGTGGCCGTACGCTGGAGTGGTCTACCTCTTCTCCACCTCCGTTCTATAACTTTGCCGTAGTGCCGCACATTCATGAGCGTGACGCATTCTGGGAAATGAAAGAAAAAGGTGAAGCGTACAAGCAACCTGAACATTACGAAGAGATCCATATGCCGAAAAACAGCGGTGCGGGCATCGTGATTGCCGCCTTCGCAACGGTATTTGGTTTCGCAATGATCTGGCACATCTGGTGGATGGCGATTGTTGGCTTCGCTGGCATCGTAATCAGCTGGATTGTGAAGAGCTTTGACGAGGACGTGGACTACTACGTACCAGTCCGTGAAGTTGAAAAGCTGGAAAACCAGCATTTTGACGAGATTTCTAAAGCGGGGCTGAAAAATGGCAACTGATACTCTGGCGCACTCGACTGCCCACGCGCATGAACATGCGCACCATGATACAGGACCGACGAAAGTCTTCGGTTTCTGGATCTACCTGATGAGCGACTGCATCCTGTTCTGCTGTCTGTTCGCAACCTATGCCGTTCTGGTGAACGGCACAGCGGGCGGCCCGACCGGTAAGGACATCTTTGAACTGCCGTTCGTTCTGGTTGAAACCGCACTGCTGTTATTCAGCTCCATCACCTACGGCATGGCGGCTATCGCCATGTACAAAAACAACAAAAGCCAGGTTGTTTCCTGGCTGGCGTTGACCTGGTTATTTGGTGCTGGCTTTATCGGGATGGAAATCTATGAATTCCATCACCTGATTGCGGAAGGCTTTGGTCCGGATCGCAGTGGCTTCCTGTCAGCGTTCTTCGCGCTGGTCGGCACCCACGGTCTGCACGTGACCTCGGGTCTGATCTGGATGGCAGTGCTGATGTTCCAGATCTCCCGTCGCGGCCTGACCAGTACTAACCGTACCCGTATCATGTGCCTGAGCCTGTTCTGGCACTTCCTGGACGTGGTATGGATCTGTGTGTTCTCTGTTGTCTATCTGATGGGGGCGATGTAATGAGTCATTCTAACGATCATGGCGCTTCCCACGGCAGCGTAAAAACCTACATGACAGGTTTCATCCTGTCGATCATCCTGACGGTGATCCCGTTCTGGATGGTGATGAACGGTTCTGCATCTAAGCCGGTTATCCTGGGCGCAATCCTGGTGACCGCGGTGATTCAGATTCTGGTGCATCTGGTTTGCTTCCTGCACATGAACACCAAGTCCGATGAAGGCTGGAACATGACGGCCTTTATCTTTACCGTGATTATCATCGCTATCCTGGTAGTCGGTTCCATCTGGATTATGTGGAACCTTAACTACAACATGATGGTTCACTAAGAGCGGCGAGTATGTTTAAGCAATACCTGCAAGTCACGAAACCAGGCATCATCTTTGGCAACCTGATCTCCGTAATCGGAGGGTTCCTGCTGGCCTCTAAAGGCAGCATTGATTACACCCTCTTTATTTACACGCTGGTCGGTGTGTCACTGGTGGTTGCGTCCGGTTGTGTATTTAACAACTACATCGACATGGATATCGACAAGAAGATGGAAAGGACCAAAAATCGGGTGCTGGTTAAAGGTCTGATTGCTCCTTCCGTCTCGCTGGTGTACGCCACCTTGCTGGGTATTGCTGGCTTTATGCTGCTGTGGTTTGGTGCTAACCCGCTGGCCTGCTGGCTGGGGGTGATGGGGTTCGTGGTGTATGTAGGCGTCTACAGCCTGTATATGAAACGCCACTCCGTCTACGGCACGCTGATTGGTTCTCTCTCCGGCGCTGCGCCGCCGGTGATTGGCTACTGCGCCGTCACGAACGAGTTCGACAGCGGTGCGCTGATCCTGCTGGCTATCTTTAGCCTGTGGCAGATGCCGCACTCCTACGCCATCGCGATTTTCCGCTTTAAGGATTATCAGGCAGCAAACATTCCGGTTCTGCCGGTCGTGAAAGGCATCTCAGTTGCCAAAAACCACATCACGCTGTACATCATCGCTTTTGCCGTGGCAACGCTGATGCTCTCTCTGGGCGGTTACGCCGGATATAAATATCTGGTGGTGGCCGCTGCGGTGAGCGTCTGGTGGCTCGGCATGGCTCTGCGCGGTTACAAAGTGGAAGATGACAAGGTCTGGGCACGCAAGCTGTTTGTGTTCTCGATTGTCGCCATCACCTCCCTGTCCGTGATGATGTCCGTAGACTTCATGGTGCCAGATTCACAAAGCCTGCTGACGTACGTCTGGTAAGAAGACTGAAGTGAAAACGCCGGGTTTAACCCGGCGTTTTTTATTGGTACGGCGTAACCCCTTTCTTTAACAGTATATTGCCGTATTTCGCTGTCTCGCCTGTCACCACAATGGCGTACGCTTTCTGTGCCCGCGCATAAAACGCATAACGGTCAATACGCATAATCCCCTCCCCTTCCGCCTCACCAAAGAGTGCGTTGCGATAGCGTGCTTCTACCTGTATATCGAGCGTATCCCCGTCGACAGGGGCCATCATCACCAGCGGTGGCGCATAGCTGTCGAGTTCAAACAGCGGTATCACCGCGGCCAGCAAATCGCTGATGAGCAGGCCATCTGCGCGGATCGTCTTTGGCCCCAGGCTGTGCGCGGGAAAGTGAGCGTCTGCAAAAATAATCTCGTCACCATGGCCCATCTCTGCCAGCGTTTTCAGCAGCTCGGGTGAAATCAGTGGGGATATCGTTTTAAGCACGGCTTTGCTCCTCAGGATAGAAATAACGGTAACGATAGTGGACCCGATCGCGAGCAGCCTCAGCGCTGGCCGTTTCACCGACGCCCCACCATCCGTACAAAGACGCCCCCAGCACGGTCGTATCTGCATCTTCAAGAACCTTCACCGGGATCCCAAGCGCATTGGACTTGAGCTGATTCCACAGCATATTGCGGCTACCTCCCCCCACCAGCAGGAGTTCACGCGCCTTAAACTGCGCGATCGCCTCCAGCGCCTGGAGTTTTTCTTGCAGATGCACCGTGAGTCCTTCCAGGGCTGCGCGGTAAAAATGGGCTGGCGTGGTGGTGAGCGTAACGCCCTGCCAGCCAGCGAGCGGAGAATCGAGCAACTGGGTATTCATCGTGACGCCATCCGCCCCGTACGGAATTGCCGCCGCCTGAGCCAGAATAGTGTCCCAGTTGACATCAGGCGACCAGAACAGCGCGCGGATCCACTCCAGTACGCCAGACGCCAGATATTGCATTCCCGGATTATAGAGCCCCGTCCGGCTATCCAGTTCGCACGTCGCGCCCGGGTATTGCCCCAGTAAAGCGGTATCAACCTGCGAGGTGCGCGCCATTAAAATCTCCCAGGTTCCCGAAGAGAGAACCGGCTCATTAATTCCCGCACCGGCGCCAAAAAGGGCAAACTGCGTATCGTGCCCGGCGGAGATCACCGGCACACCGCAAGGCAATCCGAGTCTGGATGCAGCGTCGGGCTGCAGTTCACCCATCATCTCTCCGGGGGAAACCAGCGGCGGGAAAAGGGAATGAGGCACGCCGATCTTGCTTAAGATCGTTTCGCTGAAGCACCGCTGATGCAGATCGAACATCTGACTGGTACCGGCCATCGTGAGATCGGTCGTCATTTTTCCGGTCAGGCGATGGTTGATTAGCGAGGAGATAAAAAGCCAGGCGTGAGCACGCTGTAACAGATCGGGATGTTTGTCCTGAAGCCAGCCTAGCTTATACAACGTGTTAAAACTAAACTGCCCAACGCCGGTGATCTGCTGTAGTTCAGCCGGGGAGCATAAACGGGCAACCGCTTCCATCACCGGCACGGTTCGTGGACATTTCCAGCTGATGATCGGGTAAAGCAGTTCTCCGCGCTCATCTACCAGCGCGCCATCCACGCCAAAGGTCGTCACACTCATTCCGCACAGTTGATGCTTGCTCAGCACTGCGCTGATTTTCTGACAACAGACGGCAAAACGTTGCATGATGGCGTCGAGCGACCACTGGTGCCAGGCCGGATTTTCAGCGGCACTTTCGCTTTCGTTCGCCACCGAGGCTCGCGCCACAATATTCCCTTCAGGATCCAGCGCAATGGCGCGCACGTTCGTCGCGCCACAATCGAGAACCAGAAAACATTTTTTCATCGCGGTCCCCACAGGCTGCCAGTCCGCCGGAGCAGGCTGGCAAACCGGCTTATTGTTTGTATAACGGTCCGTAATTTTCACAGGCGCGGTAATCCTGCCCTTCCGGATCCATACCGTGAGCGCCCCAGGCCGTCGGCCGATAAATCAGCGCCTCCGGTACGTTATGCATGCACACGGGAATGCGCAGCATGGACGCCAGGGTGATGAAATCAGCACCGACGTGCCCGACGGTTAATACTCCGTGGTTAGCGCCCCAGTTCGCCATCACTGAATAGACGTCGCTGAACGGGCCTTTACCGGTCAGACGTGGGGCAAACCAGGTGGTGGGCCAGGTTGAATCGGTGCGCTTATTCAGAATGTCATGTACTTGTTCCGGCAGCTCAACACTCCAGCCTTCCGCTATCTGTAATACCGGGCCCACCCCCTTGATGAGGTTTACGCGGGTCATGGTAAATGGCACGCCACCTCGGGTGAGGAAGTTTGATGAGAAACCGCCCCCGCGAAAGTATTCATGCACCGCCGGACACCAGTGGGTTGCGGCCAGGCACGCGTTGGCTTCCTGCTCAGTAATGTCCCAGTGTGGTTTCAGGGTCGGTTTCCCCTCGGCGTCTTTCTGCTCCGCTGTACCGTCCAGTGCCGCCGAGCCGGAGTTGATCAGATGAATAATGCCGTGCTCAGCCCGTCCAGTGAGTTTCTGGCCGGTAACACGCTCAACCGACTCTGGCGACCAGTAGGTGCGCACGTCGGCAAAGATTTGCGCTGTACCGGTCATCAGATGTCCAAACAGCATTGCTACCCCGTTCAGGCTGTCATTTTCCGTCGCCACCACCAACGGCTGGCGAATACCGTTCCAGTCAAAGGAGCTGTTCAGCAGCGCCTCTGCGGTATCGCCATTTGGATACTGATCCGTCCAGTGGCGCTGTCCCTGGAACCCGGACGCGATGGCGTTATAGCCCAGAGATTCCTCCACGCGGCCCATCGCAGCGAGTTTTGGGTTACCCTGCATCATGTCGCGGATGCACATCGCCATGAGCAGACTCTCCCGCAGGATCGCGGCATTCTCCTGTTCATTGCGACGATACTGCTCCGCGTTTTTATCCTCGCCGAAACGGAAATGTGCTTGCGCCCAGTCCAGGGCCAGCTCAAGTTCTTGCTCGTCGTAAATCTTATGATCGATGCGGCGACGCAGTTCGGTCATATCCACCGCCTGCACCTTCATCCCCAGCCAGGATTCAAAGAAGTTGTGATCGACAATCGAGCCCGCAATCCCCATCGAGACGCCGCCCACCGACAGATAACTTTTCCCCTTCATGCTGGCGACCGCCAGGCCCGCGCGGGCGAAGCGCAACAATTTTTCTTCGACGTCTACCGGGATGGTCTCGTCGCCCGCATCCTGTACATCGTGGCCATATATGGAAAACGCCGGGATCCCTTTCTGGTTATGCGCCGCCAGTGCCGCCGCGAGATATACTGCCCCCGGACGCTCGGTGCCGTTAAAGCCCCAGATCGCTTTCGGACGCAGCGGATCCATATCAATGGTTTCACTCCCGTAACACCAGCAGGGGGTGACGGTGATCGTCAGACCAACGTGGCACGTGCTGAACTTCTCTTCGCAAGCGGCGGACTCCGCCATTCCGGCAATGCAGCTATCGGCAATCACGCACTCAACGGGCGTACCGCAGGGGTGGCGTAATTTTTCACTGAGTAGCGCCGCCGTGGCTTTCGCCATGTTCATGGTCTGCTCTTCCAGAGACTCGCGTACGCCCATTCGGCGGCCATCAATAACAGGTCGAATGCCAATACGGGGTAACGCTTTTATCGTTTTCATAGCCCTTCCTCACGTTGGTTAACCTATCCGTCTCAGGGGCATAGCCGTGAAAAAGCGCCCAGGCAGCGCCGTGAACGGAAAGTGGTGAATTTGCTAACTCGAATTAGCTTAGGGTTCATACTAAAAATGAGACAAGATAAATGTGCAGGATCTGTGAGCAGTTTCACGATGAGAGGTCAAAATTCGATCAGCGTCAGGTATTACGATTCAGCAAAAACTAAACATATCGTTTAAATTCAATTAAATAACAAAATACCTTTGCACGACGTCACAATTTGAATACAAATGATTTGGCTAAATTATAACCCTAAAATAGCTTTTAAGGACGAAAGCTAAGTCGAGTTAGCTTATTAACTAAATCACTGTGGCTTGTGATTCATTGCCTTTCCAACACAGGAATTTTGCAATGTCAGAGACTCTTATTCAGATGACGTGCATTACCAAACGCTTTCCCGGCGTGCTGGCGCTGAATCAGGTTGATTTCGATTTACGCTGCGGCGAAGTTCATGCCCTCTTAGGTGAAAACGGTGCCGGCAAATCGACGCTGATGAAAATATTATCCGGTGTTTACCAACCTGATGCCGGTGAAATTCGCTATGAAGGGCAATCCGTATCATTCAGCGATCCGCTAAGTGCTCAGCATGCAGGTATTACGATTATCCATCAGGAATTTAATCTCTTCCCCGATTTAACCGTGGAAGAGAATATCTTTATTGGCCGTGAATTCTGCAAAAATAGTCGCTGGCAGTTAGATAAACGCGCCCAGCGACAGGCGGTTGAGAAAATACTGCACACGCTGAATTTAAAAATCGCCCCGGACGCCCGCGTCAGTGAATTAACCGTAGCCCAGCAGCAGATGGTGGAAATTGCCAAAGCGATTTCGGTCAATGCCAAAGTGCTAATCATGGATGAACCCACCGCCGCGCTGACCGAAAGTGAAATCGAGAGTTTGTTTGACGTCACGCGGATGCTCAAGGCTCAGGGCACGGGGATTGTCTACATCTCGCACCGTCTGGAAGAGCTGGCGCTGATCGCCGATCGCGCGACCGTCATGCGCGACGGACAATACATCGCCACCGTAGATTATGAAACGGTTCAGATCGGCGAGCTTATCGCCATGATGGTTGGCCGCAATCTCGATAACATCTACCCAAAACGCCCGCCGCATCAGCGCAGAGAAAAAGTGCTGGAGGTGAACGGCCTGACGCGTAATGGTGTACTGCATGACATCAACTTTACCCTCTGGCGCGGTGAGATCCTCGGTCTCGCTGGCTTAATGGGCGCAGGCCGAACTGAACTGGGCCGGGCCCTGTTTGGCGCCGATGCGATCGACGCTGGCACCCTGACGCTGAACGGCACCCCCACACGTATTAAAGACGTGGCTGACGCCATTGAGAAAGGCATCAGCTATTTAACAGAAGACCGCAAAAAAGAGGGACTCGCCCTCGGCCTTTCTGTTGAGATGAACATTATGCTCGGCAATTACCCGGACTACGCTGGCGCCGCGGGTAATGTTGATGAAAAACGCTGCCGGGAGTCCAGCCAGAAACTGGTGGATACGCTGCGAATAAAAACGCCACATCTGGAACAGGCGGCACTGAATTTAAGCGGCGGTAATCAACAGAAGATTATTATTGCCCGCTGGGTCTGCAAAGACACCGATATTTTAATTTTTGATGAGCCAACCCGGGGAATTGACGTTGGCGCCAAGCTGGAAATCTACGAATTAATGAATCGCCTTGTCGCTAAAGGTAAATCGATCATCATGATTTCATCCGAACTGCCGGAAGTATTAGGAATGTGCGACCGCATACTCGTGATGCGCAGCGGCCGCATTGCCGGCGAAATAGCGGCTGAGCACGCCACCCAGGAAAAAATCATGCAATACGCCACGCTGGAGGATTAATCATGTCCGTTACCGTTCCATCGCCGCAAAGCGGAAGTCATACGATGAAAATAAATAAAGCGCTCCTGATGCGTCTGGCGCCTCTTTTTAGCCTGGTATTGCTGGTTCTGTTTTTCAGCTTCAGCTCACCGTTCTTCTTTAATACTGAAAATATCATGACTATCGCCCTGCAAACGGCGGTGATTGGCATCATGGCCATTGGCGTGACCTTTGTGATTATTACCGCCGGGATCGACCTGTCGCTTGGATCGGTTGTGGCGTTCTCAGGGGTTGCGGTGGGCATCGCCGCCGGGTTTGGTATGCCGTTGCCGGTCTGTATTCTGGCAGGCGTGCTCGCAGGCGGACTTTGCGGCTATGTGAACGCGTTTCTGGTCACCAAAATGACCATACCACCGTTTATTGCCACCCTCGGCTTAATGATGTCGGTACGCGGCATCAATATGGTGATGACCGATGGCCGCGCGATTTATTTTTCTGACTACCCGCAGTTCAAGCTGCTAGCACAGGGTCGCCTGTTCGACGTTCTGCCTTATCCGGTGTTCTACCTGGTCATCGTGGCACTGATCGCCATGTGGATCCTGAAGAAAACGGTGATGGGCCGCTATATCTACGCTGTCGGCAGCAATGAAACGGCGGCACACCTTTCCGGGATCAAAGTCCAGCGAGTGAAAATTTTCGTTTACGCCTTCTGCGGCCTGTTAACCGGCGTGGCCGGGGTGATCCTCGCCTCTCGTCTCAACTCAGGCCAGCCAACCGTGGGCGTGGGTTATGAGCTGGAAGCCATCGCGGCGGTAGTGATCGGCGGTACCAGTCTGATGGGCGGCGTGGGTACGATTGGCGGCACCATCATAGGCGCGTTCATTATGAGCGTGCTGAAAAACGGCCTCAATCTCATGGGCGTGTCCCAGTTCTGGCAGATGGTGGCGATGGGCGTGGTCGTCGTTGCCGCCGTCTACCTGGACACGTTACGTAAAAGAATGCGTTAGGTTCTCGATACAACAAGCCCTGCCAACCCTACAACGGAGCAAAATAATGAAAACCAGCCATATCCTGAGCGCCCTGTCGCTCGTAGCCATCCTGTCCAGCAGCGCGCTGGCAAAAGATTTAAACCTGCCGGTGGTCAGTAAAGGTTACCAGCACGAATTCTGGCAGACGGTCAAAATGGGAACGGAAGCTGCCGCAAAAGAGTTGGGTGACAAAACCAGCTACGTTGGCCCTGCCGATGAAACGCAAATTGCCGAACAGATCCAGTTAGTCGAAAACACCATGGCACAAAAGCCAAACGGCCTGTTGCTGGCCGCACTTGATGCAAACGCCCTTGCCCCGCTGGTCGAAACCGCCAACAGCCGGGGGATCAAAGTGGTGACCTTCGACTCGGGCGTGAACTCGGATATCCCGGCCAGCTTTGTCGCCACCAATAACCGTAAGGCGGGCGCACAGGCTGCGGATGCGCTGGCGGAGCAGGTAGGCCAGAAGGGGAAAGTGGGTATTATCGCTCACGTAGCCGGGACGACGTCCGCCATTGAGCGCTCTGAAGGGTTCAGCGAGCGGATGAAAGAGAAGTACCCGAATATTCAGGTACTGCCGGTGCAATACAGCGATGGCGACCCGCAAAAAGCGATGGATAAAACCATTGATATGGTTCAGGCCAACCCGGATATCGCCGGTATTTATGCCACCAACGAAGGCTCAACCCTGGGCGTTGCGAACGCTATCGACAGCCAGAATCTGAAGGGCAAAGTAAAAGTCATCGGTTTTGACAGCACCGAAGCCATCATTAACTTCCTTAAAAACGGTGTGATTCAGGGCTTCGTGGTGCAGGACGCCTATCAGATTGGTTATCAGGGCATAAAAGCGCTGAACGCGGTGATTTCCGGACAGACGGTGGCCAAAGAAATTGATATTCCAGTGAAATATGTCAATGCGCAGAATATCAACACGCCTGAAATTGATAAACTGCTGCATCCGTTTGGTAAAAAATAAGGAAGTTCATGATGAGTGACGGCTATTTCCTCGGGGTAGATGTAGGTTCAGCCAGCGTTCGTGCAGGGCTTTACTCTGCGCAAGGCGAGCGTTTGAGCTTCGCGACCCGTCCGATTTCGCAGTTTCACGCCAGCAACGCGCGCGTGGAACAATCCTCTGTGGAAATCTGGCAGCAGGTTTGTGCGGTGGTGCGGGAAGCCGTCGACTCCTCTGGGATTTCACCTGACGCCATTCGTTCGATTGGCTTCGACGCCACGTGCTCGCTGGTCGCGCTGGATGCTGACGGTAACGGCCTGAGCGTCTCCCCGGACAGTCCGGCATCGCAGGACATCATTATGTGGATGGATCATCGTGCTCACGAAGAAACCGTTCACATCAATGCCACACGCGATCCGGCCTTGTGCTACGTGGGCGGCGAGGTGAGTATTGAAATGGAACTGCCAAAACTGCTGTGGTTGCAGCGGCATCATCCTGAAACATGGAATCAGGCCTGGCGCTTTTTCGACCTTGCCGATTTTCTGGTCTGGAAAGCGACGGGCCAGGACGCCGCCAGCCTGTGCACCCTCACCTGCAAATGGAACTACCTTGCGCATGAGGCGCAGTTCAGCGAATCGCTGCTCAGGGAGGTGGGGCTGGAGACCTTACTGACAAAAATTCCCGATACTATTCTGGACGTCGCTGAATGCGTCGGGAAACTCAGCCCACAGGCAGCGCAAGCTCTGGGGTTGCCCGAAGAGGTGATTGTGGCAAGCGGCATGATCGATGCCCACGCGGGTGGCGTGGCGCTGACGGGCTCACACCCGGAAGGCACGCTGGCGCTCATCAGCGGAACCTCGAACTGCCATATGCTTGCCAGTCAGACGGAGATCCATACGCCCGGCGTCTGGGGACCTTACTGGAGCGCCATGCTGCCGGGCTACTGGCTGACGGAAGGCGGGCAAAGTGCTGCCGGGGCGCTGGTCGACTGGACGTTGCGCGAGCACGGAGTCAGCGCAGAGCTGTTTGCAAAAGCAGAAGCGGCGCAATGCCATCCGGTGGCATTACTCAACGACTGGGTAGCCGCGCTTGAACAGGAAGAAAAATATCCCACCCGCAACCTGCACATTCTGGCCGATCACCACGGCAACCGCTCGCCGCGTTCGCGTCCTGATGCCCGGGGCAGCGTGGTCGGTCTGACATTAGAAACCGGTGAACGTGCGCTGGCGAGGCTCTACCTGGCCACGCTACAGGCCATAGCCTATGGCACACGACACATTATGGATACTCTGAAACATCATGGGCACACCTTGTCGCGCATTGTCATTTGTGGTGGAGCTACTCATAACCGGCTCTGGCTGCGGGAGTATGCCGATGCCACAGACTGCGATATTCACCTTTTAGCCGAAGAAGATGCGGTCACTCTCGGCGCGGCCATTTGCGGCGCTGTGGCGAGCGGTGCATGGGCAACGCTTACCGACGCCACCCGGGAAATGGTCAAAGCCGGCGATATCATCACCTGTCGGCCGGAAACCGCGGCCTTCCACCGGCAAAAATATGAGGCGTACCTGATGCTGTGGACCCAGCAACAGGCGCTTAATCTCCTGATGCAGCAGGAAATGTAATGGCAGGATGCGTATGCTTTATCAGCAGTTTTTACGTACGTTAAGGATTGAGGCGTAGCGATGGCCAAAACAGTTGAACAGATAGCGAAGGATCTGAATTTATCCGTCACCACCGTGCGGCTGGTACTGAGCGGGAAAGCCGAACAGTATCGGATCAGTGTGAAAACACAGTCCCGAATTAATGAACACGTCGAGCGCTTCGGCTATACCCTCAACCATTCGGCGCGCAGTCTGAAGTTAAACAAAACCGAGACGCTGGGGCTCATCGTGCCCAACATCTCAAACGTGTTCTTTGCAACGCTCGCCGAGAAACTCGAACTGCGCTGCCGCCGTTCGGGTTACCAGCTGATGATCAGCTGTACTTACAACGATGTGGATTACGAAAACAAGCTGGTAAAAGCTCTGATGGCGCGCAACGTGGACGGCTTATTTATCGTTCCCTCGACGCTGGAAAATCAGCAGCATCATTTGCGGCAGATCCAAAAGCCACTGGTGCTCCTTGACCGGGATTTTGGCTTTACTGACAACGCGCTGGTAGAGAGTCATAACGAGGCTGGGGGGGATGAACTGGCCCGCAATATGCTGGAAGAGTGCAAAACGCCGCTCTGGTTCCTTGTGGGCGATACCGCACTGCCCAGCATTACGGACCGTCTGAACGGCTATTTGCAGGCCCTGAAAACAGCCGGTATTCACCATCGCGAGTGGGTCATCGAAGGGCCGGACAATACGCCGGAGGGGGGATATGCCCTGATGGATTCGCTTATCGACAGCCAGGGTGTTCCGCAGGCGTTCATCGCCTCATCGTTACCCGTCCTGGAAGGGGCAATCGAAGCCCTGCGGACGCGTACCGGTACCGTGCCTCAACACATCAATATTGGCACCTTCGATGAGCACCCCATGCTGGGGTTCCTGCCTAACAGCGTCTGGTCCATGCAGCAGGATGAAGATACCTGGGCGGAAAAAGCGTTTGAACTGATGCAGCGAGCCATCGACGGCGAAGCGGTCAACGAGACGGCGAAAGTCGATATGAAGCTGGTCAAACGTTCCCGCCAGTAAAAATAAAACTGTACCCGGAGAATAAAAAATGGAACGAGCCCGATTAGCCAGAGACATTATCGACACCTGCCTTGAGATGACCCGCATGGGATTAAATCAGGGCACCGCCGGGAATATCAGCGTTCGCTATCGCGACGGTATGCTGATTACGCCGACCGGAATTCCCTACGAGCATCTGACCGAAGAGAGTATCGTCTATGTCGATGCACAGGGGCGACACGAAGAGGATAAACTGCCCTCCAGCGAATGGCGTTTTCATCAGGTTGTGTATCAGACCCGCCCGGATGCTAACGCCGTCGTCCATAACCATGCGGTTAACTGTACCGCCGTCTCGATACTCAACCGCCCCATTCCTGCTATTCACTATATGATTGCCGCCGCCGGGGGAAACTCCATTCCCTGCGCGCCTTACGCGACCTTCGGGACGCGCGCGCTGTCAGAGCATGTCGCGGTCGCGTTACGCGATCGCAAAGCGACGCTATTACAGCACCACGGCCTGATCACCTGCGAAGAAAATCTTGAGAAGGCACTGTGGCTGGCGCAGGAGGTAGAGGTGCTGGCAAAACTCTACCTGGCCACGCTGGCGATCGTGGATCCCGTTCCGGTACTCAGTGACGATGAAATTGCCATTGTTCTTGAGAAATTTAAAAGCTACGGGTTGCGCGTCGAGGCGTAATTTTTTATCCGGGGGTGCTTTTATCACACCCTCGTAATATCTCTTAAACAAACACCTATTTACCGCACTTATCACCCCGCCTAAACTATGGCCTGCTTTTTGGTAGAGGTGGTAATGAACGATTATAAAATGACGCCAGGTGAACTGCGTGCGACCTGGGGTTTAGGGACTGTTTTCTCGCTGCGGATGCTTGGCATGTTTATGGTCCTGCCCGTTCTGACCACATATGGCATGGCGTTACAGGGTGCCAGCGAAGCGCTGATTGGTCTGGCTATCGGTATCTACGGCCTGGCGCAGGCGATATTCCAGATCCCCTTTGGCCTGCTCTCCGACCGCGTGGGTCGCAAACCGCTGATTGTCGGCGGGCTGCTGGTGTTTGTACTTGGCAGCATCATCGCCGCCCTCTCCCACTCCATCTGGGGAATTATTCTTGGCCGCGCCCTGCAAGGTTCCGGGGCGATTGCAGCCGCCGTGATGGCGCTGCTGTCAGACTTAACCCGCGAGCAAAACCGCACCAAAGCCATGGCGTTTATTGGCGTCAGCTTCGGCGTCACGTTTGCCATTGCCATGGTGCTGGGGCCGATTATTACCCATTCACTCGGCCTGCACGCCCTGTTCTGGATGATAGCCGTGCTGGCAACCATCGGGATCGCACTCACGCTGTGGGTTGTGCCGGACAGTAAAAACCATGTCCTGAACCGTGAATCCGGGATGGTCAAAGGCTGCTTCAGCAAAGTCATCGCCGAGCCGCGCCTGCTTAAGCTGAACTTCGGCATTATGTGTCTGCACATTCTGCTGATGTCCACCTTTGTCGCCCTGCCCGGTCAACTTGCCGCAGCAGGTTTCCCGGCGGCAGAGCACTGGAAAATTTATCTGGTCACAATGCTGATCTCGTTTGTCTCCGTTGTGCCCTTCATTATTTACGCCGAAGTGAAGCGCAAAATGAAACGCGTCTTCGTGGGCTGCGTGGCGTTACTGTTGATTGCCGAGATTGTGCTGTGGGGCGCCGGCCCACATTTCTGGGAGCTGATCGCAGGCGTACAGCTGTTCTTCCTGGCGTTTAATCTGATGGAAGCCCTGCTGCCGTCGCTTATCAGCAAAGAGTCTCCGGCAGGATACAAAGGCACCGCGATGGGCATTTACTCCACCAGCCAGTTTCTCGGCGTGGCGATCGGCGGGTCCCTCGGCGGCTGGGTGGACGGTCTTTTTGATTCTCAGACCGTGTTCCTCGCCGGTGCGCTACTGGCGATGCTCTGGCTGTTTGTTGCCAGCACCATGAAAGAGCCGCGCTATGTGAGTAGCCTGCGGGTAGAAATTCCCGATGACGTGGCAATCGGTGACGCGTTACAACAGCGTCTGGAAGCGACAGAGGGCGTGAGCGAAGTGCTGATTGTCCCGGAAGAGCGCAGTGCGTATGTCAAAATTGACAGCAAAGTGACTAACCGCTTTGAGGTAGAGCAGGCGCTAAAGGCCTGAAAAAATGCCCGGTTTAGCCGGGCATAATTGTCTTAATCGCGGAAGTTTTTAAACTGGAATGGCTGACCGAGATCGCCACCACGCACCAGCGCCATCACGGATTGCAGGTCATCACGGGATTTTCCGGTCACGCGGATCTCTTCCCCCTGGATCTGCGCCTGCACTTTCAGCTTACTGTCTTTGATAAGCTTAACGATTTTTTTCTGTACCGCGCTTTCAATCCCCTGCTTCAGCTTCGCTTCTACAAACCAGGTTTTGCCGCTGTGAACAAAATCTTCCGGTACATCAAGTGAGGTCCCTTCAATGCCGCGCTTGAGCAGCTTGGCGCGCAGGATATCCAGCAGTTGGTTGACCTGGAAATCAGACTCACTCAGGACTTTGATTGTCTTGTTCGCGTCGTTCAGTTCAATGGTCGCCTCAACGCCACGAAAATCGAAACGTGACTCCACTTCACGAATAGCATTATCTACGCCGTTACGCGCTTCCTGCAGATCAACTTCAGAAACAATATCGAAAGATGGCATCTTTTCTTCTCCCTTCATTTTTGTTGCGTTGCATAATACCTGCAACGAGGCATAACGAGAAGCTTAGCTGATGGCGCTATACTTAGCGTCTTAGCACCTGGCGCAGTTGCAGGTGAGGAGGAACAATGAAAGTAACAGTGCTTGGATGCGGCGCCCTTGGTCAACTCTGGCTTAGCGCGCTATGCAAACAGGGACACGACGTTCAGGGCTGGCTGCGAATTCCCCAACCCTATTGCAGTGTGAATGTGATGGGTACAGACGGTTCAATTTTTAACGAGTCTTTGACGGCAAACGATCCGGAATTTCTCGCGAGCAGCGATCTGCTGCTGGTCACGCTGAAGGCCTGGCAGGTCTCCGATGCGGTGAAAAGCCTGGCCGCCCAATTACCTGAAAGCACGCCAGTCCTGCTGATTCACAACGGTATGGGTACCATTGAAGAGCTAAAGTCTGTCCGGCAACCGCTGCTGATGGGAACAACCACCCACGCGGCACGCCGCGACGGTAACGTCATTATTCATGTTGCCAGTGGCATCACCCATATCGGCCCGGCGCGTGAACAGCCCGGCGATTACAGCTATCTTGCGGATACCCTGCAAAGCACGCTGCCTGACGTCGCCTGGCACAATAACATTCGCGCAGAACTGTGGCGCAAACTGGCGGTCAACTGCGCGATCAATCCGCTGACTGCCCTGCTGGATTGCCCTAACGGTGATCTGCGCCAGCATCCCGATCGGTTAGCGCTGATTTGCCGGGAAGTTGCCGCCGTTATTGAACGCGAAGGCTACCACACCTCAGAGTCTGATTTACGTTATTATGTCGACCAGGTCATTGAGAGTACGGCAGAAAATATCTCTTCAATGTTGCAGGATGTCCGGGCGATGCGGCATACCGAAATTGATTACATTACCGGTTATCTGTTAAAACGCGCCCGGGCTCACGGCATTACCGTTGCGGAAAACAGCCGTCTGTTTGAGTTAGTTAAACGAAAGGAGAGTGAGTATGAGCGCATCGGCACTGGTATGCCTCGCCCCTGGTAGCGAAGAGACAGAAGCGGTCACCACCATTGATTTGATGGTACGTGGTGGTATTAAGGTTACCACCGCCAGCGTCGCCAGCGACGGAAGTCTGGCGATTACCTGCTCGCGTGGGGTCAAGATCCTGGCAGATGCACCGCTTGTACAGGTGGCGGACGGTGATTACGACATTATCGTGCTGCCGGGCGGTCTGAAGGGCGCGGAGTGTTTCCGCGACAGCCCGCTGCTGGTTGAAACCGTTCGTCAGTTTCATCTTTCCGGGCGTATCGTCGCGGCAATCTGTGCGGCCGTAGGCACGGTACTGGTTCCGCACGACATTTTCCCCATCGGCAATATGACCGGCTTCCCAGGCCTGAAGGATACGATTCCGGAAGACCAGTGGGTGGATAAACGCGTGGTCTGGGATCCGCGCGTTAACCTGCTCACCAGCCAGGGGCCGGGTACCGCCATTGATTTTGGCCTGAAGATTATTGACCTGCTGGTCGGGCGCGAAAAAGCGTACGAAGTGGCGTCATCGCTGGTGATGGCGGCAGGGATTTATAACTACTACGAGTAAAAAAAGCCGGGCGGCGGCTACGCCTTACCCGGCCTACAAGTGTACGGTACCGTAGGCCCGGTAAGCAAAGCGCCACCGGGCAATAGGCTACGGGCGATACACCTTCACGTTCGCGAAGCCCTGCTCGCGCAGGTACAGCGCCTGTAAACGGCTCATGACCCCACGTTCGCACCACAGCAGATACGTTTTGCTCTGGTCGAGATCGCCAAACTGGGTGCTCAGCTTGTAGAACGGCAGCGAAACCACCTCCACGCCTTCCACCTGCAACGGCTTGTCATCCTGCTCGTCAATCGAGCGGATATCCAGAATCGTATCGTTAGCACCGAAGCCGCTGACCGTCTCCACCTCAACCACGTCCTGCTCGGTCTGCTGGGCGATCTCACGGATATCGATGTTCGACGCTTCCGCCACCACTTTTTCCAGGATGCTGAAATCGAAGTTCTCTTCTTCCGCTTCGATCTTCGCCTTCACCGCTTTAATGGTTGGACTTTTTGAGATCACGCCGCAATATTCCGGCATGGTGCGGGCAAAATCTTCAGTACCGATTTTACGCGCCAGATCGATGATGTGCTCTTTATCGTGAGAGATCAGCGGACGCAGGATCAGCGTATCAGACACGTTGTCGATAAGGCGCAGGTTGGTCAGCGTCTGGCTGGAGACCTGCCCCAGTGCTTCACCGGTGACCAGCGCTTGCACGCCGTAGCGCTCAGCCACTTTGGACGCCGCACGCACCATCATACGTTTCAGGACCACGCCCATCTGGCCGTCATCCACTTTCTCAAGAATTTCGCCAACCACTGGCTCAAAGTTGATCGCCACGAAACGCACGCGGTGAGAGCTGCCGAAGCGGTTCCACAGGTAATGCGCCACCTGACGTACGCCGATTTCGTGCGCCGCGCCGCCCAGGTTAAAGAAGCAGTAGTGCACGCGGCAGCCGCGACGCATCAGCATATAGCTGGAAACGCCGGAGTCGAACCCGCCGGAGATCAGCGACAGCACATCTTCTTGCGTGCCGATCGGGAAGCCGCCAATACCTTCATAACGGCCCTTAACCAGCAGCAGGCGATCGTTTTCGATCTCAAGATTAACGGTAACGTCCGGATTAGTCAGGCGCACGCGCGCCGTCTCAACGTGCTGGTTCAGACCGCCGCCGACATAGCGCTCAACGTCAATGGAGCTAAACTCATGCTTACCACGGCGCTTCACGCGTACGCAGAACGTTTTCCCTTCGATCTGATCGCGGTACTGTACCAGCGCCTTTTCGAAGATATCGTGCATATCGGTGAAGGGAACGTCTTCCACTTCCAGAATATGGTGAATACCCGGGATACGGGTCAGCGCGTCGCGAATATCAAGACGTTTGTTTTCGTCTTTCGCGCGGACTTCAACGTGGTCCCAGTGACGCACCACGGCGAGCGTTTCGTCGTAGTGTTTTAATACGTTACGAATGTTCCCGGTGAGAATTTTAATAAAGCGCAAACGCACGGATTGGCTTTTGATGGTGATTTCAGGGAACAATTTAATGATAAACTTCATGGCGGCAATGTTTCTTAGGCAAGCTTATAAAGGCTTGTAGTGGAAAATGATACAGCAGCCCACACCCGTGGCTGCATCCAGGCGCGCAAGTATACCACCATCGCGCCACTCGCGTTATTTGATAATTGCCCCGAGTCCGTTACCATGTCAGGGCGAAAAATTTAAGAGTCAATTCACTATGCCGAAGAAAAACGACGCACCGGCCAGTTTCGAAACTGCGCTGAGTGAACTGGAGCAGATCGTTACCCGTCTTGAGAGCGGCGATCTCCCGCTGGAAGACGCGCTCAACGAATTTGAACGCGGCGTGCAGCTCGCGCGCCAGGGGCAGGTAAAACTCCAGCAGGCCGAGCAGCGTGTGCAGATCCTGCTTTCCGACAGCGAAGACGCTAAAACCACGCCATTCACACCGGACGCCGAGTAAATGGATTTTTCCAACGCGCTTCAGGCGCGCGTCATCCGCGCCAACGACGCGCTGCGCCGTTTCATTGAGCCGCAGCCTTTTCAGAACACTCCTCTGGTTGAAGCCATGCACTATGGCGCACTCTTGGGGGGTAAACGCCTGCGTCCGTTCCTGGTGTATGCCACGGGCAACATGTTCGGTATCAGCGATAACACGCTGGACGCCCCGGCAGCCGCCGTGGAGTGTATCCACGCCTATTCGCTGATCCACGATGATTTGCCGGCCATGGACGATGACGATCTGCGTCGCGGTCAGCCGACCTGCCACATTAAGTTCGGCGAAGCGAATGCCATTCTGGCGGGTGATGCGCTGCAAACCCTGGCGTTCTCCATTCTGAGCGATGCGCCGATGGTTGAAGTGAGCGATCGCGATCGTCTGGCAATGGTGTCCGAACTGGCAATGGCCAGCGGCGTCGCCGGGATGTGCGGCGGCCAGGCGCTGGATTTAGAGGCTGAAGGTCGTCAGGTGACTCTGGAACAGCTGGAACGCATCCACCGTCACAAAACGGGCGCCCTGATTCGGGCAGCCGTTCGTCTGGGCGCGTTGAGCGCGGGTGAACGCGGGCGTAAAGCCCTGCCGGTTCTGGACAGATACGCAGAAAGTATCGGTCTGGCATTCCAGGTTCAGGATGACATTCTGGATGTGGTGGGCGATACTGCAACATTGGGAAAACGCCAGGGTGCGGATCAGCAGCTTGGCAAAAGTACCTACCCCGCCCTGTTGGGCCTTGAGCATGCCCAACGTAAAGCCCGGGATCTGATAGACGATGCCCGCCGGTCACTGAATGAGCTGGCCGCGCAATCGCTGGATACCTCGGCACTGGAAGCGCTAGCGGACTACATAATCCAGCGTAATAAATAAACTATATATCTCGATGAGCCTTTGATGAGTTTTGATATTGCCAAATACCCGACACTGGCGTTAGTTGACTCCACTCAGGAGTTACGTCTGTTGCCGAAAGAGAGTCTGCCGAAGCTGTGTGACGAGCTGCGTCGCTACCTGCTCGACAGCGTTAGCCGCTCCAGCGGCCACTTCGCCTCCGGACTTGGCACGGTTGAGCTGACCGTGGCGTTGCATTACGTCTATAACACGCCGTTCGATCAGCTGATCTGGGATGTTGGCCACCAGGCCTATCCGCACAAAATTCTGACCGGACGTCGCGATAAGATTGGCACCATTCGCCAGAAAGGCGGCCTGCATCCGTTCCCGTGGCGCGGCGAGAGCGAGTTTGACGTGTTAAGCGTCGGCCACTCTTCCACCTCCATTTCTGCGGGCATTGGTATTGCCGTTGCCGCCGAAAAAGAGAATAAGCAACGCCGTACCGTCTGCGTGATTGGTGACGGGGCGATCACCGCCGGGATGGCTTTTGAGGCCATGAACCACGCGGGCGATATCAAACCGGACATGCTGGTGATCCTCAACGATAACGAAATGTCGATCTCCGAGAACGTCGGCGCGCTGAATAACCATCTGGCGCAGCTGCTGTCCGGTAAGCTTTACTCCTCACTGCGCGAAGGCGGGAAAAAAGTCTTCTCCGGCGTACCGCCGATCAAAGAGCTGCTTAAGCGTACCGAAGAACATATCAAAGGCATGGTCGTGCCGGGTACGCTGTTCGAAGAGCTGGGCTTTAACTATATTGGCCCGGTGGATGGCCACGATGTGCTGGGCCTGGTGACGACGCTTAAAAATATGCGCGACCTGAAAGGCCCGCAGTTCCTGCACATCATGACCAAAAAAGGGCGTGGTTACGAACCGGCGGAAAAAGATCCGATCACCTTCCACGCGGTGCCCAAGTTCGACCATACCAGCGGTTGTCTGCCGAAAAGCAGCGGCGGAATGCCGAGCTACTCAAAAATCTTTGGCGACTGGCTGTGCGAAACGGCGGCGAAAGACAACACGCTGATGGCGGTGACGCCTGCCATGCGTGAAGGCTCCGGCATGGTCGAGTTTTCCAAAAAATACCCGGACCAGTATTTCGACGTCGCCATTGCCGAGCAGCACGCGGTAACCTTCGCAGCGGGCCTGGCGATTGGCGGCTACAAGCCGGTGGTAGCGATTTACTCTACCTTCCTGCAACGCGCCTACGATCAGGTGATCCATGACGTTGCCATCCAGAAGCTGCCGGTGCTGTTTGCTATCGACCGTGCGGGCATCGTGGGGGCTGACGGCCAGACGCACCAGGGCGCATTTGACCTCTCCTTCCTGCGCTGCATCCCGGACATGGTGATCATGACGCCAAGCGACGAAAACGAGTGTCGTCAGATGCTGTATACCGGTTACCACTATCAGGACGGTCCCTGTGCGGTACGTTATCCACGCGGCAATGCCCTTGGCGTTGAATTACGGCCGCTGGAAAAACTGGATATCGGTAAAGGTCTGGTGAAACGTCGCGGTGAAAAAGTGGCGATCCTGAACTTTGGTACGCTGATGCCGGAAGCGGCAAAAGTCGCTGAAACCCTGAATGCGACGCTCGTCGATATGCGATTTGTGAAGCCGCTCGATGAATCTCTGATTCTGAGCATGGCGGAAAGCCATGAGGTGCTGGTCACGCTGGAAGAGAACGCCATCATGGGTGGCGCGGGTAGCGGCGTGAACGAAGTGCTGATGGCGAACCGTAAAGTCGTTCCGGTGCTTAATCTCGGCCTGCCGGACCACTTCATCCCGCAAGGCACTCAGGACGAGGCGCGCGCCGACATTGGCCTGGACGCCGTCGGTATCGAAGCTAAAATCCGCACCTGGCTGGCCTGATCCCTCCCCTTTTCTGCTCCTGCTATGCTTAAACGTATTGTTTAAACAGCAGGAGCGGAACCATGCAATACACGACATTAGGAAAAACAGACCTCAAGGTGTCCCGGCTTTGCCTGGGCTGCATGACGTTTGGCGAGCCTGACCGGGGAAATCACGCCTGGACGCTGCCTGAAGAGAGCAGCCGCCCTATCATTAAGCGCGCCATTGACGGCGGCATCAACTTCTTCGATACCGCCAACAGCTACTCCGACGGCAGCAGCGAAGAGATTGTGGGCCGCGCCCTGCGAGATTTTGCCCGTCGGGATGAGATTGTGGTCGCCACCAAAGTGTATTACCCGTCAGGCGATCTGGCGGAAGGCCTTTCTCGCGCACAGATCCTGCGCTCCATTGATGACAGCCTCAGACGCCTGAATATGGATTACGTCGACCTGCTGCAAATTCACCGCTGGGATTACAACACGCCGATCGAAGAGACGCTTGAAGCGTTGAACGACGTCGTGAAAGCCGGTAAAGCGCGCTACATCGGCGCATCGTCCATGCATGCCTCACAGTTTGCTCAGGCGCTCGATCTCCAGGCGCAGCATGGCTGGGCGCGCTTTGTCACTATGCAGGATCACTACAACCTGATCTACCGGGAAGAAGAACGCGAGATGCTGCCGCTCTGCTACCAGGAAGGCGTGGCGGTGATCCCGTGGAGCCCGCTGGCGCGCGGAAGGTTAACCCGTCCGTGGGGTGAAACTACCGCCCGGCTGGTATCGGATGAAGTAGGTAAAAATCTGTATGACGATACAGAAGCCAGCGATGCGTTGATTGCCGAACGATTAGCCGGGATCGCCGACGATATCGGTGCAACGCGCGCACAGGTTGCGCTGGCGTGGCTGCTGAGCAAGCGCGGTGTCGCCGCGCCGATTGTGGGCACATCGCGGGAAGAACAGCTGGACGAGTTGTTGAGTGCGGTGGACTTATCGTTGACGCCGGAGCAGATTGCCGAGCTGGAGACGCCGTATCAGCAACATCCGGTGGTAGGGTTTAAATAAACAATTCAGGGAACAAAATCCGTAGGCCGGGTAAGCGCAGCGCCACCCGGTAATACAGAGCGCACAAAATTACGCGAAGTGATCGTACCCTTTCCAGTCAAGCGTAACCGGGGCGCCGTCGCGGACAAACAGCAGCCCTTCACTTTCCGGCATAACCTGCCCGATGCAGGTAAATTTCGCCCCCAGATGCGCTAACGCCACATCCAGCGTCCCGCGATTCAGCTCGGGAACGGTAAAGCACAGCTCATAATCTTCCCCACCGGATAGTGCCCAGCGCAGCGCCTGTTCAGGCTCGGCATGGCGACGCAACGGCTCTGACAGTGGGAACAGATCCAGATCGATCCGTGCGCCCACGCCACTGGCCTTCAGGATATGGCCGAGATCGGAGATCAGCCCGTCAGAGAGATCGATAGCAGAACTGGCCCGCTCGCGCAGCGCCTGACCGTGCAAAATACGCGGCGTGGGCCGCAGGTGGCGCTTCACCAGGTACGCCGCATCGTCAGCATCTTCAACTGCTAAACGGTTCTGAAGGATCGCCAGCCCGGCCGCGCTATCCCCCGGCGTACCGGTCACGTAGATCCAGTCGCCCGGTTTTGCGCCCGAACGCTTCAGCGCGCGCCCCGCTGGCACATAGCCGTGGATTGCCAGGGTCATCGACAGCGGCCCGGCGGTGGTATCACCGCCAATCAGCTGCATATCGTAATAATTCAGCTGTTCAAAAAGGGCATCGCTGAAGGCTTCAAGCCAGGCTTCATCCACCTCCGGCAGGGTCAGAGCCAGCGTCAGCCAGGCCGGGTCGGCGCCCATTGCCGCCAGATCGCTAACGTTTACCGCCAGCGCCTTATACGCCAGGTCGGCAGGATCGATATCGGGCAGGAAGTGACGCCCACATACTAAGGTGTCGGTGCTGATTGCCAGCGTCTGTTTTTCGGGAATATTGAGAAGTGCGCAGTCATCGCCAATGCCGGTTTCAACATCAAGACGAGAGGTTCTGACACGGTCGAAATAACGGGCAATCAGGGAGAATTCGCCGCATGCCATACGTTATGCCTCAGCAAATAAAAGAAAAAACCGGAGCCGCACTGCCAAAAAGGCAATGCAAGACTCCGGTTTGCGGATCACTTTTTGTGGGGACGGATCGCAGGTGCGGCTTTATCCAGCACGCCGTTTACAAACTTGTGGCTGTCTTCAGCGCCGAAGGTTTTTGCCAGTTCGATCGCTTCGTTGATGGCCACTTTGTACGGCACATCATCACGTTTAGACAGCTCAAACAGCGCGATACGCAACACTGCTTTTTCGACCTGGCCCAGCTCTTCGAGCAGACGGGACAGGTATGGCTTCATCAGACCATCGAGATACGCGCTATTAGTCGCCACTCCCGACAGCAGTTCACGGAAGTACAGAACGTCAACGTCTTTCACGTCCTGTTCTGACAGGAACTGGTATTCAACATCAGCGATGTCGTTCTGGGACAACTGCCAGGAGTAAAGTGCCTGGACGGCACATTCACGGGCGCGGCGACGAGCAGCAGGTTTCACGGAATTCCCCTTACAAAAAAATCAGGCCTTGATGGCTTTCAATACATTGATCATTTCAAGCGCGGTCAGTGCAGCTTCTGCACCTTTGTTACCGGCTTTGGTGCCAGCACGTTCGATGGCTTGTTCAATACTTTCGGTAGTCAGTACGCCGAACGCGACAGGAATTTCAGCATCCTGTGCAACGTGCGCCAGACCATTGCTTGCACCGCCCGCAACGTATTCGAAGTGCGCAGTGCCGCCACGAATAACAGTACCCAGTGCAATCACCGCGTCGTATTTACCGGTTTTCGCCAGCGCGCCCGCTGCCAGTGGCAGTTCGTAAGCACCTGGTACCCAAACGACGGTAATGTTGTCATCTTTAACCTGGCCGATACGTTTCAGGGCGTCAACCGCACCTTCCAGCAGGCTGTCGTTGATGAAGTTGTTGAAACGCGCAATGGTGATGGCGACGCGAGCGTCCGGGGTAGCTACAGCAGCTTCAATAATGTTCATACTCTTCCTTTACGGGTTCATTTGGCCCCGCAGGGGGGCGGATTTTATCATAATACTTTGCGCACTGCTTCCCTATTTCAGGAGCAATTACGCTGTCGTTAAATGGAGGCAGACATCCGGGCCTACCGGACGAATCTCGCTGAATGAGAGTTGCGGCGCATCGGCCAGTTTTTCAAGGCCGGGCAGCACAAACAGGCCGCGCGCGTCGTTACCTAACAGTTTAGGCGCAACGTAGACCAGAAGCTCATCCACCAGCCCTGCCTGGAGCAGCGCGCCGGCGAGCGTCGGACCGGCTTCAACCCAGATGCTGTTGACCTGCTGTTTACCCAGCAGCATCATCAGCACCACCAGATCGAGATGCCCGTTGTGCTCCGGTACCATAATGCTGCGCACGCCTTGCGGCCATTCGCGCGTATCTTCTTTGGTGCGGGCAATCCAGGTTTCCCCCGGCTGCTGCACGATACGGTGTTCCGGCGTCACGCGGTTCTGGCTATCAATAATAATGCGCAGCGGCTGACGCAGGTTCTCCTGCGGATAGAGCGCCTGGGTATCGGCATTCAGCTCATCCCAGCGCACGGTCAGGACCGGATCGTCAGCCAGCACCGTTTCACTGCTGGTGAGAATAGCATGGCTTTGTGCGCGCAGACGTTGCACATCGCGCCTTGCCTGTGGCGAGGTGATCCACTGGCTCTCGCCGTTCGCCATCGCCGTGCGGCCATCCAGTGACGCGCCAAGCTTAAGCTGGATAAACGGGAAACCGGTGCGCATACGCTTCAGGAAGCCTTTGTTGATGGCTTCGGCATCCTGCATCATCAGGCCGTGACTGACGTCGATCCCTTCCTGTTGCAGACGATACAGCCCGCGGCCCGCCACCTGCGGGTTAGGATCCTGCATGGCGGCGACAACGCGCGAGACTCCCGCCGCAATCAGTGCTTCGCAGCACGGAGGCGTGCGCCCGTGATGACTGCATGGCTCCAGCGTCACGTAAGCCGTCGCGCCACGCGCCCTCTCCCCCGCCATGCGCAGGGCATGCACTTCAGCGTGCGGCTCGCCTGCGCGGTAGTGAAAACCTTCACCCACGATCTCGCCATCTTTAACAATGACGCACCCGACATTAGGGTTAGGGTGAGTGGTAAACCGACCGCGCTGCGCCAGCTTCATGGCTCTCGCCATGTACATCTCGTCCTGCATAGGCTTAATCCTGTAAGCGGGCGATCTCTTCGCCAAACTCTTTAATGTCTTCGAAGCTGCGGTAAACGGAGGCGAAGCGAATATAGGCGACTTTATCGAGCTTTTTTAGCTGTTCCATCACCAGGTTACCGATCATTTTGCTCGGCACTTCGCGCTCACCTAGCCCCCGCAGATAAGATTTAATATGATTTAACGCCATTTCGACGTCATCGGAGCTGACGGGCCGTTTTTCCAGCGCCTTGAGCATCCCGCTACGCAGTTTTTCTTCATTGAACGGTTCGCGCACATCGTTACTTTTTACCACGCGCGGCATTACCAGCTCTGCCACCTCGAAGGTGGTAAAACGCTCGTTGCACACCAGACACTGCCGACGACGACGCACGGAAGACCCTTCGCCTACAAGACGTGAGTCGATGACTTTGGTATCCACAGCGGAGCAAAATGGGCAATGCATACGATGTCCCTGTTATCTGGTTAACTGATTTCTATTTTACCCTGAACTGGCCCGACAACAAAGGAAGAGCTTTTTGAGACAAAGGATCTATGCCTGACGCCACTATCCTGTCTACCATTGCAGCAATGTGTGATTTCAAGGAATTAAACGCAATGACAAGACGTTACCTGAAAATAGTGCTGGTTGGGAGCCTGTTCACGCTCAGCGCCTGCGCACAGCAAAGTGAAGTTCGCGAGATGAAACAAAGCGTGAATACGCTCAATGTGGCGATGGACAAACTTAATAAAGAAACCGTGAAGATCACCCAGCAGAACGCGCTGAATGCCAAATCCAGCAATGGCGTTTATTTATTGCCGGGCGCAAACACGCCCGCGCGTCTGAACAGCCAGATTGGCACGCTAAAGATGTCTCTGGTGAATGTTGCAGCGAATGCCGATGGTACGCGCGCAACATTACGCATTCAGGGTGAATCCAACGATCCGCTTCCCGCCTTCAGCGGCACCGTAGAGTGGGGCCAGATTCAGGGCACCACGGAGAGCTATCAGGAGGTGAATGTGAAGAATCAGCTCTTCACCGCCCCCGCCAGCACGCTGGCACCGAGCGATGTTGATATCCCGCTCCAGCTGAGCGGACTGACGCCAGAACAGTTGGGCTTTATCCGCATTCACGACATTCAACCTGCCGCGCAATAACCCGCCCTTTTAGCGGAGTGAAATGTCACTCCGCTAACATTTACATTTCGTATGGATTGGCAACATAAATGATTGCCGCTACAATCCCGGCCGTTTAAAGTACGCAAACGTGAACGCAATCGATTACGTATGTGAGAGATATGTGAAACAACACATATTTTTGTGAGCAAGGATTCCTATAATAGGCTCCGCAGAAACACGAAATATTTAGAAACGCAATTCGCGCATTTTTCACTCCCGGAAGGGAATTTCAATCAGTGGCATGATTATGAAAAAAACATTACTCGCAGCTGGCGCCGTGCTGGCACTGTCCTCCTCTTTCACTGTTAACGCAGCGGAAAACGACAAACCACAATATCTTTCCGACTGGTGGCACCAGAGCGTTAACGTGGTAGGCAGCTACCACACCCGTTTCGGGCCGCAGATCCGCAACGATACCTACCTGGAATACGAAGCGTTTGCCAAGAAAGACTGGTTTGATTTCTACGGCTACGTCGATCTGCCGGTATTCTTCGGCGGTAACTCCGATGCGAAAGGTATCTGGAACAATGGCTCCCCGCTGTTCATGGAAATCGAACCGCGTTTCTCTATCGACAAACTGACCGGCACCAGCCTGGCGTTTGGTCCGTTCAAAGAGTGGTACTTCGCGAACAACTACATCTATGACATGGGTCGCAACGATTCTCAGGAACAGAGCACCTGGTATATGGGTCTGGGTACTGACATCGAAACCGGCCTGCCAATGAGCCTGTCACTGAACGTGTATGCGAAATACCAGTGGCAGAACTATGGCGCATCAAATGAGAACGAGTGGGACGGCTACCGTTTCAAAGTGAAATACTTTGTGCCAATCACTCAACTGTGGGGCGGTAACCTGAGCTATATCGGCTTCACCAACTTTGACTGGGGTTCAGACCTGGGCGACGATAACTTCTATGACAACAACGGGAAGCATGCTCGTACCAGTAACTCCATCGCCTCCAGCCACATTCTGGCGCTGAACTACGATCACTGGCACTACTCTGTTGTTGCGCGTTACTGGCACAACGGTGGCCAGTGGAACGACGACGCCAGCCTGAACTTCGGCAACGGCGACTTCAGCGTTCGCTCTACCGGTTGGGGTGGTTACCTGGTCGTGGGTTACAACTTCTAACCTGTGCGGACTTCGCCCGGTGGCGCTGCGCTTGCCGGGCCTACGATCCGAATGTAGGCCGGGTAAGGCGTAGACGCCACCCGGCTTTTTACTGCTTCACCTTCCGCAAAAAATCTGCCAGAGCTCTGTCCGCACTTTCGCTAAAGCGTCTCTCCGTCTGCACAATATTGAGGCACCTGTCGAGCCGGAAGCAGCGGTATGCATACTGTCAGGAGTAGACAAAAAAAATCCCGGCCAGCAGGCCGGGATTTCGATACCGCATAAGACTCTTACGGCAGAATGGACGGCTGATCCGCCCCTTCTTTCTCGACTTTCTGCTGGATCAGATGCTCGCGCTTCATGCCCAGCTTCAGCGCCAGCGCGGACGCGACGTAGATAGACGAGGCCGTACCGATAGACACACCGATCAGCATGGTCAGCGAGAAGCCTTCCAGCACCGGGCCACCGAACAGGAACAGCATCAGGATCACCATCAGGGTGGTGCCGGAGGTGATCAACGTACGGTGCAGCGTCTGGGTCAACGACACGTTAAAGATTTCGTACGGCGTGCCGCGACGGATCTTACGGAAGTTTTCACGAATACGGTCAGATACCACGATACTGTCGTTCAGTGAGTAACCGATAACGGACATCAGGGATGCCACAATCGTCAGGTCAATCTCAATGTGGAAGAGAGACAGTATGCCCATGGTGATCACCACGTCGTGCGCCAGAGCGATAACCACGCCTGCCGCCAGTCGCCACTCAAAGCGGAAACCGACGTAAATCAGAATCGAGATCAGCGCCACCAGCAGCGCCATCGCACCGGTCTGCGCCAGGTCAGCACCAACGCTCGGGCCGACAAACTCAATACGCTTGACCGTTGCATCCTGGCTGGTCGTTTCGTTAATAACCTGAACGACCTTGCTGCCCAGCTCCTGGCTGCCGTTGGCATCGTGTACCGGCGGCATACGCACCATGATGTCGCGGCTGCTGCCGAAGTTCTGTAGCAACGGCTCTTCAAAGCCCGCTTTTTGCAGAGACTCACGCATCTGGTCCATATCGACCGGTTTTTCCAGGGTAATTTCGATCACCGTACCACCGGTGAAATCCAGACCCCAGTTAAAGCCTTTCACGCCCATAATGACGATGGACAAGATCAGCAGAAAACCTGAAATGCCGAAGGCCCAGTAGTCCCAGCGCATAAAGTCCCAGACTTTACGGCCGTGGTTCAATTGTTCAACAGTATATTCCTGTGCCACAACGCACTCCTCAGATAGACAGCTTTTTGACGCGCTTGCCGCCGTACAGCAGGTTCACGATGGCACGGGTGCCGACAATAGCGGTAAACATCGACGTTGCGACACCGATACCGGTAGTAATCGCAAAGCCTTTGATCGCGCCAGTACCCACTGCATACAGGATAAGAACCTTAATCAGTGTTGTTACGTTCGCATCGAAGATGGAGCTGAACGCCCCTTTGTAGCCTTCTTCAATCGCCTGCTGTACAGAACGACCGTTGCTCAGCTCTTCTTTGATACGTTCGTTTATCAGTACGTTGGCGTCGACCGCCACCGCAAGGGTTAGAACGATACCCGCGATACCCGGCATGGTTAGCGTCGCCCCCGGCAGCAGGGACATGATACCGATGATCAGCACCAGGTTGGCAATCAGCGCGGAGGTCGCAATCAGGCCGAACTTCTTATAGAAGAAGATCATGAAGATGATGGACACCGCCAGACCGGCCAGACACGCTTCCAGACCCTGCTTGATGTTCTGCATACCCAGGGTTGGACCGATGGTACGCTCTTCAACAATCTGAATTGGCGCAATCAGCGCACCGGCACGCAGCAGCAGAGAGAGCTGACGCGCTTCGTTCGGGTTGCTGATACCGGTAATACGGAAGCTGTTACCCAGACGAGACTGGATGTTGGCGATGTTAATCACCTCTTCCTCTTTCACCAGCACGGCACGGCCATTGGCGTCTTTCTTACCGCTGTCTTTGTACTCCACGAACAGGGTCGCCATCGGCTTGCCGATGTTGTCCTTGGTGAAGTTAGACATGATGTTGCCACCTGCGCTGTCCAGCGAGATGTTAACCTGCGGCTGGTTGTACTCATCCTGGCTTGAAGTGGAGTCGGTGATATGGTCACCGGTCAGGATCACGCGTTTGTACAGCACAACCGGCTGGCCTTCGCGGGTCTGTTTCACTTCGGAATCGCCCGGCACACGGCCTGAAGCCGCAGCAGCCTGGTCAACGTTGGCGTTAACCAGACGGAACTCCAGAGTCGCCGTCGCGCCCAGAATCTCTTTCGCACGGGCGGTATCCTGGATACCTGGCAGTTCGACCACGATACGGTCAGCACCCTGACGCTGTACCAGTGGCTCAGCCACGCCCAGCTGGTTTACACGGTTACGCAGAATGTTAATGTTCTGCTGAACGGCGTACTCACGTGCTTCACTCAGACGCGCGTCGGTCATTACCGCACGCAGCTGGTTGCTGCCCTGAGTGGTGATCACCAGATCGCGGTGACGTTGAGACAGATAGGTCACAGCCTGATCGCGTGCCGCGCTGTCGCGGAACGTGATGCTCATGCCGTAGTTATCTTCTTTACGTACGGTGGTGTACGGAATGCCTTTATCGCGCAGATCGCTGCGCAGGCTGTCGATATTCTGTTCCTGTAGCTTGCCGAGCGCGGTATCCATATCCACTTCCATCAGGAAGTGAACGCCGCCACGCAGGTCAAGACCCAGTTTCATTGGCTCTGCGTTCAGCGCAGCCAGCCAGCGTGGGGTTGCAGGAGCAAGGTTAAGCGCCACGACATATTTATCACCCAGCACGCCCATCAGCGCTTCACGTGCGCGGAGCTGCGTGTCGGTGGTGTCGAAGCGAGCAAGAATTGCGCCCTCTTCCAGTGCCACAGACTTAGCGGTAATTTTTTCTTCTTGTAACGTTTTCTGGACCTGGATCAGCGTTTGCTCACTGGCGGCGACACCGCGCGCGCCAGTGATTTGAACGGCCGGATCCTCACCATACAGGTTGGGAAGCGCGTACAGCAGGCCGACGATAATCACGACGACCAGCATGATGTACTTCCACAAAGGATAACGGTTTAACACGGCAGTTCCCTTTGGGAAAAGTTGGGATTACAGCGCCTTCATGGTGCCTTTCGGCAGAACGGCAGCTACGAAGTCACGTTTGATAACCACTTCAGTGGTGTCGTTCAGGGCGATAGCAATGTAGCCGTTTTCCGCTACTTTGGTTACGCGACCCACCAGGCCACCATTGGTCAGGACTTCATCGCCCTTCGCGATGGAGTTCATCAGGTTTTTGTGCTCTTTAGTACGCTTCTGCTGTGGACGCAGGATCATGAAGTAGAAGATCAGACCGAACACAACCAGCATCAGAATCAGAGACATCGGGCTGCCCTGCGCTGGTGCACCCGTTGCTGCTACCGCATCAGAAATAAAAAAGCTCATTCAAATTCCCTCATTATTAAAATTAATCAACGTTCAACGGTGGAACATCCCGCCCCTGACGTTGGTAGAAATCGGTCACGAAGCTCTCTAATTTACCCTCTTCGATAGCCTTACGTAAACCAGCCATTAAGCGCTGATAATAACGAAGATTATGAATGGTATTGAGACGCGCCCCCAAAATCTCGTTGCAACGATCGAGATGATGCAGATACGCGCGAGAATAATTGCGACAGGTATAGCAATCGCACTCGGAATCGAGCGGGCTGGTGTCACTCTTATGCTTCGCGTTACGGATTTTCACCACGCCATCGGTAACGAACAGATGACCGTTACGTGCGTTTCGGGTTGGCATAACGCAGTCGAACATATCAATGCCGCGACGTACGCCTTCCACCAGATCTTCTGGTTTACCCACACCCATCAGGTATCGTGGTTTATCCGCCGGGATTTGCGGGCAGACATGCTCCAGAATACGGTGCATATCTTCCTTCGGCTCACCCACAGCCAAACCGCCGACAGCGTAGCCATCAAAGCCTATCTCTACCAGACCTTTAACCGAGATATCGCGTAAATCTTCGTAAACGCTGCCCTGGATAATGCCGAACAGCGCATTTTTGTTTTGCAGGGAGTCAAAACGGTCGCGGCTACGCTTCGCCCAACGCAGGGACATCTCCATGGAACGTTTGGCATAGTCCCAGTCCGCCGGGTATGGCGTACATTCGTCGAAGATCATCACGATATCGGAGCCGAGATCGTACTGAATCTCCATAGACTTTTCCGGATCGAGGAAGATTGGATCGCCGTTGATCGGGTTACGGAAGTGTACGCCCTGCTCGGTGATCTTACGGATATCGCCCAGGCTGAAGACCTGGAAACCGCCGGAGTCGGTGAGGATGGGGCCTTTCCACTGCATGAAGTCGTGCAGATCGCCGTGGAGCTTCATGATCTCCTGGCCTGGACGCAGCCACAGGTGGAAGGTGTTGCCGAGAATAATCTGTGCGCCAGTGGCTTCAACTTCTTCCGGCGTCATTCCTTTTACGGTGCCGTACGTGCCCACAGGCATAAACGCGGGGGTTTCTACCACGCCGCGATCAAACACCAGGCGACCGCGACGCGCGCGGCCATCGGTGGTATCGAGTTCAAATTTCATTTTTTCTCCGACGTCAGAAAAACAGTCCAACGTTGTAACACGGTGCCGCGGACTTATTCCCCGACACGCTCATTCAAAGCCTGCGGATTGTACGTGATAAACATCGCGTCACCGTAGCTAAAAAAGCGATATTTTTGTTCTACCGCAGACTTGTAGGCGTTCATCGTATGCTGATACCCCGCAAACGCGGAGACCAGCATAATCAGCGTCGATTCAGGCAGATGGAAGTTGGTCACCAGCGCATCAATGACTTTGTACTGATAGCCCGGGTAGATAAAGATCTGCGTATCGCCAAAGAAGGGCTCAATCAGCTCTTTTTTCGCGGCCTGCGCAGCGCTCTCAAGGGAACGTACCGACGTTGTACCGACAGCCACGACGCGGCTACCGCGCGCTTTCGCCGCCAGCACCGCATCCACAACCTCCTGCGGCACTTCGGCATACTCAGAGTGCATGATGTGGTCTTCGATGCTGTCCACGCGCACCGGCTGGAACGTCCCCGCGCCGACGTGCAGCGTCACGAAGGCCATCTCAATACCCTTGGCGCGCAACTTTTCCAGCAGCGGTTCATCAAAGTGCAGGCCCGCCGTTGGCGCCGCCACTGCGCCAGGCTTCTGGCTGTAGACGGTCTGATACAGCTCGCGGTCGGCTTCTTCATCCGGGCGTTCAATGTACGGCGGCAGCGGCATGTGGCCGATGGCGTTGAGGATATCAAGCACCGTGCGCTCGTCGTTGAACTCCACCTCGAACAGCGCGTCGTGACGCGCGGTCATGGTCGCTTTGATGCTCTCGTCATCACCCAGCAGCAGTTCAGCGCCCGGCTTCGGCGCTTTGGATGCGCGAATATGTGCCAGAATACGTTTATCATCGAGCATACGTTCGACCAGCACCTCAATCTTGCCGCCGCTGGCTTTACGGCCAAACAGACGCGCTGGGATCACGCGGGTATTGTTAAAGACCAGCAGATCGCCAGGGTTGAGCTTGTCGAGCAGATCGGTGAAAGTACCGTGCGTCAGCGCGCCCGTTGGCCCGTCCAGTGACAGCAAGCGACAGCTGCTACGCTCAGGCATGGGGTAGTGAGCAATCAGGGATTCAGGTAGTTCAAAGGAGAAATCGGCGACGCGCATGACGTATACTCGTGACTTAAAAACAGGCGGCATAGTCTAGTGCTCACACCCTTTTGCTGCAACAACTAGCCGCCACCGGACGAATAAAACGCATGAATTTTCTCGCTCACCTGCATCTCGCTCACCTCGCGGACAGCTCCCTCTCCGGCAATTTGCTGGCCGATTTCGTACGCGGCAACCCCGCGGAAGATTATTCCCCCGAGGTTATCGACGGGATTTTTATGCACCGCCGCATCGACGTGCTGACCGATAACCTGCCGGAAGTGACGGAAGCCAAAGCCTGGTTCCGCCCCGAAACGCGACGCGTGGCGCCGATCACGCTCGACGTCATGTGGGATCATTTCCTGTCGCGCCACTGGTCCCAGCTGTCGCCTGATATGTCGCTGCCTGAGTTTGTGCGCTACGCCCACGCGCAGGTGTCGATCATTTTGCCGGACTCCCCACCGCGCTTTGTGAATCTGAATAACTATCTGTGGTCTGAACGCTGGCTGGAGCGTTACCGCGAGATGGATTTCATTCAGAACGTGCTCAACGGCATGGCCAGCCGTCGACCGCGTCTGGACGCGCTGCGCGACTCCTGGCACGACCTGGACAAACATTATGACGCGCTGGAAACGCGCTTCTGGCAGTTCTACCCGCGCATGATGGCGCAGGCGAAAAATAAAGAACTGTGATGCCGGTTCGATTGATAGGTAAAAGCTGGTGGAACGATTGTTACCACCTCTTTGTCTTATTCCCGCGCTGCCTCTATACTGGCCCGCGTTGCGTTCCAAATAACCTTAGTATCTACAGGAGAATCATATGGTTCTGGTAACTCGTCCGGCTCCGGATTTTACAGCTGCCGCCGTTCTGGGCAACGGTGAAATCGTTGAAAACTTCAACTT
This sequence comes from Enterobacter cloacae complex sp.6700776, assembly GCF_048284255.1. NCBI lineage: Bacteria > Pseudomonadati > Pseudomonadota > Gammaproteobacteria > Enterobacterales > Enterobacteriaceae > Enterobacter > Enterobacter cloacae complex sp.6700776. Next base: position 203,110 of record NZ_JBLVYK010000005.1, read on the forward strand.
CAAACAGCACACCAACGGTAAAGCGACCGTTCTGTTCTTCTGGCCAATGGACTTCACTTTCGTTTGCCCGTCTGAGCTGATCGCGTTCGACAAACGTTACGAAGAATTCCAGAAGCGTGGCGTGGAAGTGGTTGGCGTCTCCTTCGACTCTGAATTTGTACACAACGCATGGCGTAACACCCCTGTCGAAAACGGCGGCATCGGTGCGGTGAAATACGCGATGGTTGCGGACATCAAACGTGAAATCCAGCAGGCTTACGGTATCGAACATCCGGACGCTGGCGTTGCGCTGCGTGGTTCTTTCCTGATCGACGCGAACGGCATCGTTCGTCACCAGGTTGTGAACGATCTGCCGCTGGGTCGTAACATTGACGAAATGCTGCGCATGGTTGACGCGCTCCAGTTCCACGAAGAGCACGGTGAAGTGTGCCCGGCTCAGTGGGAAAAAGGTAAAGAAGGTATGGCGGCTTCCCCAGACGGCGTAGCTAAATACCTGTCTGAGAACGTATCCAGCCTGTAATCGGCACGGTTTACGAAAAAAACCCGCGACTACGCGGGTTTTTTTATGGCTTATGCTGCGCCGTCTTTTTTTACCTCGCGCCAGATGCGCCATGCCATACCCGCAAGCACCATCACCCCGACGATCAGTACGCCCCAGACCATCAGCGTTTTCATTCTGCTTTCCTGCTCAGCCGCAGACGTCGCGGTTAAACGCGCCTCGCCGCCCAGCGGGACAGGTTCCAGCGTATCCGCCATCGGCAGGGCTGCCAGAGCGTAGGTTTTACGCAGTTCGGTCGGGATCAGCATATCCGTCTCCACGCTTGCCGGTTTCGCAGCCCCGTTCCCCCACGCAAGCAGATACGGCCCCTTCCCCTGCGCGTTGAACACCAGATCATAGCGCACGCGTTGCCCGATCACGCCCGGCAGGTTCTCTGGCAAACGGGCATTGTAGGTCTTGATTTTTACCACCTCGACCAGCCCGCCCGGGAGCGGAACAGGTTCAGACGTTTTGCCGCCGAGCTGGTAGATCACCTCTTTTTTCAGCGTATGCCACCGATCCTTGTCCGCCCCCCGCCAGGCTATTTCTGCCGGGAGAACGCCGTCGCCATTCAGCATGAAGCCGATCGCACTCAGAGGCTGCGGATGTTTCCAGCGCCACACGGCTTCGCTATCGGATAGCCGCTCCCCCTCTCCCGCCAGGCTAATGTGCTCTGATTCCGGCTGCGCAGGAGCGTTAATCGCGTTGACGCCGGTTAACGTCAGGGCTGAACGCCCCGTGTTCAGCACCAGCAGCAGATAGCGATTCGCCTCAGGAGATAACACCAGATCGGTATCGATGCGGTCGAGCTTCAGGCGATCCTGTCCACTCATCACGTCCAGCAGGGGCATCTCTTCGCGCAGGGTATACCAGTTTTTCAGATCCTCGCTGTAATAGACCGATGCCGTCCCCTGCCACGAGCCCTGCGGCGTGTCCCAGAAAAGCTGGAGCTGAGAGAGCGGAACCTCCGTCGCGTTTTCCGGCAGGGTCAGCAGATAATGCTGTCCGGCAGCCGCCGCGTGTTGCCCTTCCAGCACAATCTCCACGCCGTTTCTGGCACGTAACATAATTTTATCGCCACTGCCCTCTTCCCCGCCCGTCGAGGCGTTAAGCGCAAAGAGGCGCAGCGCCGTGGTGGTCGGTGCTGGCTGCGGACGCGTCGTGGTAACCAGGCTGAACGGTACCGGCTCGCCCGACTGATTAAACACGCGCACGTCGCGCAGATCGGGCGATGTGCTCTGCTGATAAACCGCCAGCGGCAGCATGACCCGATACCACGGCGAAGAGGCAGAGGTATCAAGGGACAGGCCATAGGCATAATCCCGCGGGGATTCCACCGGCGCGCCCTCGCTGAATGCCGGACCGGCCACGGCTAGCAGTGCCGCACAAACAACCGATTTCATCCATTTCATTTTTCTTCTCCTGCTTTAGGCGGTAGCGGCGAGAAATAGCCCACAATCAGGACCAGGATCGCCACGCCAATAAACGCGACAGCACGCGCCAGGCCGCCACCGCCCGCGCTGTCCACCAGCATCAGTTTGAGCATGACCACCCCCAGCAGCACCGCACCGGCAAGCCACTGCTGACGGGAGGCCTGACGGGTGGCGCGGATCATGACCACCAGCGCGCAGAACATCCAGAACAGGGCAAAGGTGGTCTGGATAAGCCGCGAATGCCACAGCGACTCCATATTCCAGGCCACCTCGCCGTACCACGCCAGCGCGCGCAGCAGCGCGCCGTTTAGCCACCAGAAGCCAAGCGCCATCAGCACAACGGCGGGCCACGGTCGGGACTGAGCAAGCGATGCCGGATAGTGGCGATCCACTGCCCGATAAAACACCACCAGCCCCAGCAGCGCGAACGCCGCCCCTTCCTCAAGCGGGTTCACCAGCGGTAGCCAGGTCTGTCGATAGACCACCCCGTCCTGGAAATTAGTCACGACCAGCAATACCACCAGCGCCACAACCACAGGGATCATGGCAAGGCAGGCGTAGAGCGCAGGCCATACCCGGAACGGCCACCCGCGACGCCGTACGGCCGCGGAGAGCGCCATAATCACCCCACCGCCGACAGCCATCGCAATGCCGCTTCCCCAGGCCGCCATGCCCCATGGCAGGGAGCGGGCAAACCAGTAAAGCTCGGCGGCCATGGCGAGTAAAATCATCCACAACAGCGACAGATGCAGCCCCATTGCGATGCGCGGAAGAAGTTTATCTTCGTCGCGCCGCAGCATCATCAGGGCGGCAGGCAGCGCAATAGCCCAGGCCAGATTTGCCCAGCCGGCTGCCAGGATCTGCTGTTGCCAGACCTGATAAAGCACCATCAGCAGCATCACCGGCCACAGCAGCCATTTGCTGGCATCCAGCTCCCGCCATGCCAGACGAGCGGCAGCCTGCCGCCATCCCCAGGCCGACACCGCCGTCAGCGCCAGCACGCCCGCAAGAACCGATAATTCTGTCTTGAGGATCAGTTGCGACGCACCCAGTTGCGCCACTAACCAGAACAGCAGCCCACCGACCACCAGCGCCCAACTACCCGGCAGAGAGATTTTTCGCCACAACCAGGCCGCTGCCAGCCAGCAAAGACTGAGCACTGCGAAAATAAGCAGCAGGCTCAGCGAGGTGACGCCGTCCATCTGCGCCCATATCGCGCTGCCGAGCGCCAGCACCAGCAGCGCCGTCCCGCTATAGCTCATACGCCGCTGCTGCTGTTGCACGCCCAGCCAGAGGATACCCAGCCCCTCCAGCGCCCAGGCCATCGCCGTCCAGCGCGCCGAAAGCGCCAGCGGAATGGCAAGCGTGGCAAACCCGCCGCCAATCGCCAGCGCCGCCATAATCAGTGGTCGCCCAATGGAGGGGTAACGTCGCAGCGCGAGGAACGCCAGTGAGAGATAAAACGCACCATAACCCAGCGCGCTGAGTGCCGGGCCGTACGTCCAGTGCGACGTCATGCCGTACTGCATCCCAAAACCAATCAGCGGCGGGGCAAACAGCAGTACGCCGTCAATAATCTGTTTGCCTTTTTCCTGCGCCCGCAGCGACAGCGCTACGCTAAACACGCCAAAAATAAGCGTATTGGCAATCAGGAACAGCTGACAGATAACATAGTTTTCAGGCTGGTAGTCGCTCAGCCCCCACACTCCGCCAACGCCAAACGTGAAGAGCAGCCCGAGCAGGTTGAGCTCGCGCCAGTGCTGCCAGATGCTGATGACGAGAATGCCGATGGAGAGCAGAAGATAGAAGGAGAACAGCGCCACAAAGCTACCGCCCCCGGTAGACAGGAGCAGCGGCGCAAGATATCCGCCCAGGCTCGCCAGCATGGCAAGGCTCAGCGCCTTTTGCAGCACGGCCAGCCCGACGCTCGCCGCGCAAATCACCACCAGCAGCGCAAACGCCAGCGTCATCGGCAGCATCTGCCACAGCCGGAATGCGCCAAAGACGGTCAGGTAAAGCACGCCGGTCGCCCCGCCCTGGAGGATCAGCGCGTAGATCCGCTGCCTGTGCCGCAGCCGCCATCCAACGGCCAGCAGACCCATGGCAAACAGCGCCGTGGCGGCAAGACGCAGCTCAAGCGGAAACAGTGAATGTTCAACGGTATAGCGCAGCAGGAAAGAGAGGCCGAGGAAGAGCAGTACAATCCCCAGTTTTGCCAGCGGATTGCCCTGCATAAACCAGCGCGTCAGCGAGGACAGGATGCCGCCAAAGGCGGAAGGCCGTTTTGCCGCCGGGACAGGCGCAGGTTCTGCTTCAGTGACGGGCGGTTCGGGACGCCAGGGATCGACAGGTGCGTTAACGGCCTCTGGCACCGGCGCTGGTGTCTCCACTGGCGCGGCGGTCTGCACCGGCTCCGGCGCTTTCTCAGCTACACCATGCTGCTCAAGCGCCTCAATGCGCTGGCGAAGCCGGGCGATCTCCTGCCGCGCCGCCGTGCTTCGATTAAAGCCTATCACCGCAAGCACGGGGGCCACGACCAGCGCAAAAACCAGGAACAAACAGCCAAGGATGTAAAGCTCGTCCATGTTTCCACCTTCACCGTAAAAGATCCGTTAAGATTGACACAAATAGTTGCATTTGCGCCATCTAAAAGGTGAAAACCATGCTGCCTGCGCTTAGCTGCCGAACCAGACCGTAGCGGAGATCGCCGGCAGCGTGAGCACGCTCTCCTGTAACGTCGCTTTCCCCTCTTTGCTCTTCCACGTTTTACCGGCCAGCAGCGGTGAATCTTCCAGCACCACTTCACACGCCTCGCCCCGGTTGATCGCCACCAGCACACGCTGCTGGTTGTAGACGCGGACAAATACCACCACATTATCTTGGGCGTACATCACCTGACAGCCCCCGTAGCGCAGGGCCTGGCTCTGCTTGCGTAGTGTCGCCATACGCTGGTACAGGCTGAACAGATCCTGATCCTGCTTTTCAGGCTCCCATGGGAAGGTTTTGCGGCAGAACGGATCGTTGTTACCGTCCAGCCCCACTTCATCTCCGTAATAGATGCACGGCACGCCCGGCCAGGTGAAAAGCCAGGTCACCGCCAGCGGCAGACGCGCCACATCTTTACCCAGCAGCGATTTAAAGCGCGCGGTATCGTGGCTGTCGAGCTGGTTAAACATCCGAAGCTGCTGCTGATGAGACAGGCCAGCGCGATAGTTCTCCATCCACGCCATGCAGGTTTCGGCGTCAATATGCTGCGGATCGTAAGAGATATCGGTGTTAGCGAGGAAGCCCCACAGCGGGAAGGTGAAGCCGCGATAATTCATCGACGCGTCTTCTGCATCTGCCTGCAACCACTGACGCGCGTCGCCAAAGTGCTCCCCGAAGACGAATGCTTCCGACCGGGCCGCTTTTGCCGACCGGGTAATGGCGGCGACATGCTGAAGGTTATTCCGCGCCCCGCCTGCTTCACCCAGCATATGCACCACGTCCAGCCGCCAGCCGTCCATATTCCACGGCGCTTTCAGCCAGTGGCGCACGATGCTGTCTTCGCCGCCGTAGATTTCATTCACAAGCGTTGACGACTGGAAATCGAGCTTCGGCAGACTCGGGTAGCCCAGCCAGTCCAGGGCGCGGCCATTCTCGTCAAAACTGTACCAGTCACGCTGGGGGGAATCCGGATTATGGCATGCGCCGCCCATCGACTGATTGTGGCGGTCGAACCACGCATGAGAATCACCGCTGTGATTGAACACGCCATCAAGGATCAGGCGCATACCTTCTTTTTGCGTGTTGTGGCGCAGCCGCAGCAGCGCCTCGTCACCGCCAAACTGCTCGTCAACGTGGCGGTAGTCCTGCGTATCGTATTTGTGAACGCTTGGCGCTTTAAACACCGGGTTCAGGTACAGCGCCGTCACGCCGAGCTTTTTCAGGTACGGCAGTTTTTCGCTGATACCGTCGAGATCGCCGCCGTAAAAGGTCGATCCCCCCGCCTGGGCGGTCAGCGGCTCGTCCCATTTTTTCAGAATGATGTCGTGACCGACCGCATGATGGTAATAAACCTTGTCCTGGTCGGCGGTGCGCTTTTCACTGCGCGCAAAGCGGTCCGGGAAAATCTGGTAAAAGACCTGATCGTTAACCCACTGCGGGCCGTTATCCGGGTGATCCACGGCAAACTGCTCCAGCCTGGCCGGAGGGAAACGGCTGAAGCCCTGCGGGGTAAACCACAGCTGGCGGTTGTTCCACAGCAGCTTGAAGCCGTAGCGGCGACGCGGCTGTCCGCTGCGCAAATCGATATTCGCCCGCCACGCCGTAATACCCGGCTGAGGCTGGCTGCGCACCTTGTGCATTTTCAGCGATGTCTCTTCGTTATCCACTTCGGCGCGCAGGGTCACACGTTCAGGCTGATTTTCCCCTGCCAGCCAGAGCGTAATCACAAGGTTGTCTTTGTTTTGCTTAACAAATGGGGCAACCGGAAGGTGCCAGGCGTTTAACATCACGAATCCCCTTTGATGAAATTGACGTCACCTTGCCACAGGGTTGTTAAGGATAGCTCACCATGATGGGATTTATTGGGGGAGGAGGACGGGGGAGGAGGCATCAGTGCGGCCTGATGCCCTCACCCTAACCCTCAGCCCACGGGGAGAGGGGAAAAGAATGTTACTGTGCTTCCGCCAGCTGACGATCGCGGCGACATTTAAACATCCAGCCCACCAGCAGCAGGACGATCCACGCGAAGCCCACGTACAGGGAAATACGGGTATCCGGGTGATAACCAATCAGGCCAATGATGAAGACCAGGAAGATGAGACCGACAATGGTCGTTGGCACGCCGCCCGGCACTTTAAACTTCAGCGCTTTGGCCTCTTCTGGCGACAGGCGGCGACGGAACGCAATCTGCGACAGCAGGATCATGATCCACACCCACACCGTCGCAAAGGTCGCCAGCGACGCAATCACCAGGAAGACGTTCTCCGGCATAATGTAGTTCAGGTAGACCGAGAACAGCAGCGCCACGGTCATGACCAGCACCGTTACCCACGGGGTACCGCGACGCGACGTTTTGGCAAACACCTTCGGCGCACTGCCCTGCTCCGCCATGCCGTGCAGCATACGGCCCACGCCGAACACGTCACTATTGATGGCCGACAGCGAGGCGGTCAGCACCACAAAGTTGAGAATGCTGGCGGCAAACGCAATGCCCATATGCTGGAAAGTCAGGACAAACGGGCTGCCGTTGGTGCCCACCTGGTTCCACGGGTAGATGGACATAATCACAAACAGCGTGCCCACGTAGAACACCAGGATGCGCATCGGCACCGAGTTGATGGCACGCGGAATAGACTTCTCCGGATCTTTCGCTTCCCCGGCGGTGATGCCGATAATCTCGATTCCGCCATAGGCGAACATGACCATCTGCAGCGACATGACCATCCCGAGCCAGCCGTTGCTAAAGAAGCCGCCGTTGCTCCACAGGTTGTGAATGCCGGTTGGCTGTCCACCGTTGCCGATACCCCAGATGATAATGCCGAAACCGGCGAGGATCATGATGATAATGGTCGCGACCTTGAAGAAGGAGAACCAGAACTCCAGCTCGCCAAACACCTTCACGCTCATCAGGTTAACGGCGCAGATAATCAGCACCACGCTCAGCACCCAGATCCAGTGCGGCACGGCGGGGAACCAGACCCCCATATAGATACCAAACGCCGTCACATCGGCAATGGCAACAATCAGGATTTCGAAGCAGTAGGTCCAGCCGGTGATAAACCCGGCCAGCGGGCCTAAATTTTCCTGCGCGTAGCGGGAGAAGGAACTGGCAGAGGGGTTGTGAACCGACATTTCGCCAAGGGCGCGCATGATGATATACGCCGCCACGCCGCCGATGATGTAGGCCAGGAGAACGCTTGGACCGGCCATTTTGATGGCATCTGCCGAGCCATAAAAAAGACCGGTACCGATAGCCGAGCCCAGCGCCATAAAGCGGATGTGGCGGGTGCTCAATCCACGTTTAAGTTTGTTAGTGCTTTCCATTAAAATCTTGCCATTCAACACGAAAAAAACAAAAAACCACGGGGCCTTAAGCCCCGTGGTTAAACAATTTGTTGCCGTTGATTAATGGGCGTTGGATGTCACCTGACGCCCTGCCGCACGGTCCCAGATAATCGCCAGAACCAGCGCTACAACGGAAGGCATCAGCCAGGCCAGGCCCTGCTCGGACAGCGGCAGACGCTGTGTCCAGGCTGGCAGGATTTCTGCAAATGCTGATGCTTTGATCCCGTCAAGGATACCAAAAATCAGGCTGATAAACATGGCTGGCGCAATAATTCGCGTGGAGTTATGCCACCACGGACGGGTGAAGCTCAGCACTACCAGCACGATACATGGCGGATAGATCGCCGTCAGCACCGGAATTGAGACCTGAATCAGGTGGCTCAGACCGAGGTTTGACACCGCCATGGAGAAGATGCCGAGGATAAACACCAGCGTGCGGTAAGAAAGCGGCAGATACTGAGCGAAGAACTCCGCGCAGGCGCAGGTCAGACCCACCGCCGTCACCAGACAGGCCAGGAAAATCAGCGCCGCCAGCAGCATGCTGCCTGCACCACCAAAGGTGTGCTGCACGTAAGCATGCAGGATCGCCGCGCCGTTTGCGCTCTGATCGACCAGCGTTGCGCTATCTGAACCCAGGCGGAACAGCGCCAGATACAGCAGCGTCAGGCCGACACCGGCCATCAGGCCAGCCCAGATGGTGTAGCGAGTCAGCAGACGCGCTTCGGTCACACCGCGGGAACGCGCGGCGTTAACGATAACGATACCAAACACCATCGCGCCAAGCGTATCCATCGTCAGATAGCCGTTCACGAAACCGTTTGAGAACGCCGCGTTCTGGTAGGCGTCCATCGCGGAGCTGATGGGCCCCGCAGGCCAGACGATGGCCGCAACCGCCAGCACAATCAGCGCCACAATTTTCAGCGGTGCCAGGAAGTTACCCACAGTATCCAGCAGTTTGCCCGGATAGAGAGAAACCAGAATCACGATGGCGAAGTAAATGAGGCTGTAAATAAACAGCGGCATCGCGCCGTCACCGGTCAGCGGGGCAATACCCACTTCAAAGGAGACGGTCGCCGTACGCGGGGTCGCGAACAGCGGGCCAACAGCCAGATAGCAGACGGTTGCCAGCAGAACGCCAGCCACTTTGCCAATCGGGGTGCTGAGGCTGTCCACACCGCCACCGACTTTCGCCAGCGCGATAACGGTCAGTACCGGCAGGCCCACGGCAGTAAGCAGGAAGCCAAACGCAGCCGTCCAGACGTGTTCACCCGCCTGTAAGCCAACCATTGGAGGAAAAATGATGTTACCTGCGCCAACGAACAGCGCAAATGTCATAAAGCCCAGCGCGATAATGTCACGCGATTTCAAGTGATGGGTCATAAAACCTTACTGCCTGTGGATGTGGTGTTGAATACGTTGAGATTTTCGCCATCCCTGACGGGACGATACAGCGGAAAATTTGCTCAATTTCAGCGGGATATGCTCCCGTCCAGGCGTGGCGAAGAATAGTTTTTCGATTTACCACGCAAATACAGTCGGTCTGACAGTATATGGGGGGCAATTTAAACGCTTATAACGTTTAAAGGCAAGAAGGGATCGTAAAACCAGAACAATATGCCAGCATGAAAAATCAGACCAAAATAATATGCCATGTATAAGAAAAACTCATGGCTAATCATGCGAACAAAAAAGCACCAGCCGTATAATATTCACTCGCGTTTCGCTTGACTGCAAAGCAAACGGGCCAGCAATCGCTGGCCCGTGGAAAGGTAGCCTGACACATACGCTGTCAGGCACTTTTTTTGGCAATTAATCGTTCCGGGAGCACGAAGCTAAAGCGCGTGCCCTTACCCAGGGTGCTTTCGATATTGAGCCGGCTTTCGTGGTGGCTGACGGCATGCTTCACAATTGCCAGCCCCAGTCCGCTCCCGCCAGTCTGCCGCGAGCGCGCCTTATCCACCCGGTAGAACCGTTCGGTGAGACGCGGGAGGTGTTCAGGCCCAATCCCCGGCCCGTTGTCCTCGACGCTAAACTCAGCCCCTGCCGGAGTATGCTGCCACCGCACCGCGATATGCGTCCCTGTCGGGGTATGATTCACGGCGTTATAGACCAGGTTTGAGATAGCGCTTCGCAGCTCATCTTCACTGCCGAGCACTTTCAGCGTGTTATCAACATCAAAACTCAGGGTGTGTTGATTATGGCTCAGCGTTTGGGCTTCGCGCTCCACCACTCGCAGCATCATCGGCACATCAATGATGTCGTTTAGCGCCAGCGACGGGGCAGCCTCAATTTTTGAAAGCGTTAGTAGCTGTTTGACCAGCCCTTCCATGCGGAACGTCTGTTCCCGCATGGTATGCAGCGCTTTCTCACGCGGCGCCCCCTCAAGCGTTTGCTCCTGCATCATCTCCAGATAGCCCTGAAGCACCGTCAACGGCGTACGCAGCTCGTGGCTGACGTTGGCAAAGAAGTTACGTCTTGCGCCCTCAAGCTGATGCATCTGGGTGACATCCCGCGCCACCATCAGCCACTGCCGATCGCTGTAGGGCATCACGCGAATTTCAAGATGGCGACCGTTATTGAGCTTCAGATTGTGCGGACGACTAAAATCACGCGTTTTCAGATACAGCGTGAACTCGGGATAGCGCAGAAGGTTGAGGATGTTCTGACCGTTATCATCCGGCCAGCGCAGGCCCAACAGCTGCTGTGCGAGGCCATTGCACCAGAAGATGGTCCCTTCTTCCGTCGTCAGGATCACTGCGTCCGGCAGCGACTCCGCGCCGCTGCGAAAGCGTTTTATCAGGCTTCCCAGCTCACGACGGCGCTTTTTATTACGCATCTGCATCTGGTGCAGGCCGTAGAGTAGCGGTTCCCAGCTCCCGCTTCCCGGCGGGGGTGTCATACTTCTGTCGACCCACAGCCACCAGGAAAGACGCAGTAAATTCCAGAAATGCCAGACGAGCAACCCCGTCACGGCCACCAGTAAAAACCACGGCAGATAGCCAAAAATAGCCCCCAGAATGAGGGCCGGAATACAGCATAAGATCAGTTCAAAGACGAGCCTTTTCCATGACAGACGTTCCAGCACGCGTCACACTCCTGTCATTGTTCAGAAACGGGTCGAGAAGCGATAACCCGTGCCGCGGACCGTCTGTACCATGCGATCGTGGCCGCTCAGTTCCAGTGCTTTACGCAGGCGGCGAATATGGACGTCAACCGTTCGGTCTTCGACATAGACGTTAGTTCCCCAGACGTTATTCAGCAACTGTTCGCGGCTGTAAACGCGCTCCGGGTGTGTCATAAAGAAGTGCAGGAGTTTAAATTCGGTGGGGCCCATATCGAGGGGATTTTCACCGGTCATGACCCGGTGTGAGGTAGGATCCAGGCTCAGACCCTGCATCTCAATCACCTCTTCCACCGCCATCGGTGAAATACGGCGCATCACGGCTTTGATACGCGCCACCAGCTCTTTTGGAGAGAATGGCTTGGTGATGTAATCGTCCGCGCCGGTTTCCAGACCGCGCACGCGATCCTCTTCCTCACCGCGCGCCGTCAGCATCACCACCGGGATATCGCGGGTCATCGCCTCGCGTTTGATATGCTTGATAAACTGCAATCCGGAACCGCCAGGCAGCATCCAGTCCAGCAGGATCAGATCGGGCCAGGGTTCATTCAGCTGGTTCACCGCGCTGTCATAATCTTCCGCTTCAACCGGCTGGAAGCCATTTTGTTCAAGCACGAAGCACACCATTTCACGGATCGGAGCTTCATCTTCTACGACCAGAATACGTCTCGCCATACTTTGCCCTGTCTTATCGTATTTAAGTTACAAGTCTGTAATGCGGCGTCATTATGCGTCAGATTTATGACAGATTTATGAAAAACATTACCACGATAAATAGCAAACTGTTGTTTTATTACAGCGGTTATTTTCCGTTCCCCGAACGTTTATAATCCTGCTTTCTTATTATTGCCACGGATCTCTTATGCGCATACTTCACACCTCAGACTGGCACCTGGGTCAAAATTTTTACAGCAAAAGCCGCGCCGCGGAACATGAAGCGTTCCTGAACTGGCTGCTGGAGACGGCTCAGGCTCACGAGGTGGACGCAATTATTGTGGCGGGCGACATTTTTGATACCGGATCGCCGCCGAGCTATGCGCGTGAGCTGTACAACCGTTTTGTGGTCAACCTCCAGCAAACCGGTTGTCACCTGGTGATTGTCGCCGGAAACCATGACTCGGTGGCGACGCTGAATGAATCCCGCGATATTCTGGCGTTCCTCAATACCACCGTGGTGGCCAGCGCCGGACACGCGCCGCAGATCCTAAAAAAACGTGATGGCACGCCGGGCGCGGTGCTATGCCCAATTCCGTTTTTACGCCCGCGCGATATCGTGCAAAGCCAGGCAGGCCTGTCCGGGAGCGAAAAACAGCAGCATCTGCTGCAGGCCATCACCCGCTATTATCACCAGCAGCATACGGAAGCCTGCGCCCTGCGCGGCGAACAGGCCATTCCGATCGTTGCCACCGGGCACCTCACCACCGTCGGGGCCAGTAAGAGTGACGCGGTGCGCGAGATTTATATCGGTACGTTGGACGCGTTTCCAGCGCAAAACTTTCCTCCCGCCGACTACATTGCCCTCGGGCATATTCACCGGGCCCAGATCGTCGGGGGATGCGAGCATATTCGCTACTGCGGCTCGCCCATTTCCCTCAGTTTTGACGAAACGGGCAAAGCCAAATCCGTGCATCTGGTGAGCTTCACCGAAGGCAAACTTAGCGCCGTTGAGACGCTTGAGGTGCCGGTCACCCAGCCGCTGGCAGTGCTGAAAGGCGATCTGGCCGCCATTACCGCTCAGCTTGAGCAGTGGCGCGGCGCAGTGCTTAATCCCCCCGTCTGGCTCGATATCGAAATCGCCACCGACGACTACCTGTACGATATGCAGCGTAAAATTCAGACGCTGACGGAAGACCTTCCCGTAGAGGTGCTGCTGGTACGTCGCAGCCGCGAGCAGCGCGAGAAAATTCTGCTGAACGCCCAGCGTGAAACGCTTAGCGAACTTCGGGTTGAAGAGGTGTTCGCGCGGCGGCTTGCGCATGAAGAAGTGGACGAGGCCAGGCGCACCAGGCTTAACGAGCTGTTTGCCCATACCCTGCATTCCCTCAATGACGAGGACGAAAACGCATGAAAATTCTGAGCCTGCGTCTGAAAAATCTGAATTCGCTAAAGGGTGAGTGGAAAATCGATTTCACCGCGGAGCCTTTCGCCAGCAATGGGCTATTTGCCATCACCGGCGCAACCGGCGCGGGTAAAACCACGCTGCTGGATGCCATCTGCCTGGCGCTTTACCACGAAACACCGCGTCTTAATAAGGTCTCTCAGGCACAAAACGACCTGATGACGCGCGATACCGCCGAATGCCTGGCTGAAGTGGAATTTGAGGTCAAAGGCGTTGCTTATCGCGCTTTCTGGAGCCAGAACCGCGCCCGCAACCAGCCAGACGGGAACTTACAGGCACCGCGCGTTGAGCTGGCCCGCTGCGAAGACGGGAAAATTCTGGCCGATAAAGTCACGGATAAGCTGGAACAAACCGCCGCACTCACCGGGCTGGACTATGGTCGCTTTACCCGCTCGATGTTGCTCTCTCAGGGGCAGTTTGCCGCCTTCCTGAACGCTAAACCGAGCGATCGGGCAGAGCTGCTGGAAGAACTGACCGGCACGGAAATTTACGGCCAGATTTCCGCCATGGTTTTTGAAAAACACAAAGCGGCACGCAACGCGCTGGAGATGTGCGAAGCGCAGGCCGCAGGCGTTGTGCTGCTGAGCGAGGAACAGCAGCAGCACTTGCAGCAAAGTTTGCAGGCACTTACTGACGAAGAAAAAAACCTGCTGGCACAGCAGCAGAGCCAACAGAAAGATTTTCAGTGGCTTACGCGTAACGACGAGCTGATACGTGAGCAGCAACGCGCAGCCGCTTCGCAGCAGCAGGCGCAACAGGCTCTGACGGACGCCGCGCCGCAACTGGCGAAGCTCCAGCTGGCACAGCCCGCCGCCCAGCTACGTCCGCTGTGGGAGTATCAGCAGGAGCAGACCACCCGCCTGGCGCAGACAACAGCGCGAATTGTTGAAGTAAATACTCGCTTACTCGACAGAGCGGCGCAGCGCTCGCGTATTCGCAACGGTGCGCTGCGCAACCGTGAACAGTTGCAGACAGAACACACGGTACTGACGCAGTGGCTAACCGAACACGATCGTTTCCGTCAGTGGGGGCAGGAAATTGCCGGCTGGCGGGCGCATTTTACGCAACTGAGTCGCGATAAAAATCAGCTTGTGGCCCAGTCAGCGCGTATGGCTGAGCTTCGTCAGAAACTGGCTGAGATGCCGGAGAGTACGCTGACGCTGACGGCTGAGGATCTCGCGACGGCAATGGAGCAACAGGCACAATCACGGGCGCTCCGCCAGCGTCTGACTGCGCTTCACGCTCGCTATCAGCCGCTGCAAAAACGGCTGCGCCATAATGCGGAAAGCGTGCAGAAAGCGCAGGCTGAGCAGGGTAAGCTCAATGAAACGCTGATCCTGCGGCGTCAGCAGTTCAAAGAGAAAAATCAGCACTATGCCGACCTGAAAGCGCTCTGTGAGCGTGAGGCGACAATCAAGGATCTTGAGAACTATCGTGCACAGCTCGAAGCGGGTAAACCTTGCCCGCTCTGCGGTTCAAGCGAACATCCGGCAGTTGTGCAGTATCAGGCGCTTGAACTGACCGACAATCAGCGCCGCCGCGACGCGCTGGAGAAAGAGGTTGCCGCGCTAAAAGAGGAAGGATTGCTGGTGCTCGGGCAGGTGAATGCGCTGACCCAGCAGATCCAGCGCGAGACAGAGGAAGCACAGGCTCTCTCTGAGGAGGAGCAAGCACTCACTAAAGAGTGGCTGGAGGTCTGCGCCTCCCTGAACATAGCGCTGAATATTCAGGATGATATTGCCCCCTGGATGAGCGAACAGGAACAGTATGAACGCCAGCTGTATCAGCTCAGCCAGCGTCTGACGCTGCAAAACCAGCTCAATGAACAGGAAGGTCAGGCGCGCCAGTACCAGCAGCAGCTGACGGCGACGCGTCAGGCGCTGGCAGCCTCGCTAGAGTCGCTGTCGCTTAGCGTGCCCGATGAAGGGGCCGAAAGCGCCTGGCTGAGCGCACGCGAAGCTGAATATACCCGCTGGCAGGAAAAACAGGCCCAGCACGGTACGATTCAGGAACGTATTAACGCCCTGATGCCCATCCTGGAGACGCTGCCGGATTCTGATGACGCAGAAGCCGACGCGGTTATCCCTGAGAACTGGCGCGGCATCCATGACGAATGCGTGTCGCTACAAAGCCAGCTCGCCACCCTACAGCAGCAGGAGACGCTTGAGCGTGAACGGCTTCAGCAGTCGCAGGCTCAGTTCAGCGCCGCGCTGACCGCGAGCTGCTTTGCCAGTCAGGAGGCATTTCTCTCCGCCCTGCTGGATGAAGCGTCGATCCGCCAGCTTGAACAACAAAAGCAGACGCTGGAGAACCAGCTCCAGCAGGCCACGGCGCTCTCCGTACAGGCAAACCAGCAGCTTCAGGCGCATCAGGCACAACACCCGGAGGGGCTGGAAACCGACGCCGCAACCCTTCAGGCGCAGTTACACCAGCTGGCGCAACTGCTTCGTGAAAACACCACGCATCAGGGGGAGATCCGCCAGCAGCTCAAACAGGACGCCGATAACCGTCTGCACCAGCAGGCGCTTATGCAGCAGATTGAGGAGGCGGCGCGTCAGGCTGACGACTGGGGCTATCTCAATGCGCTGATAGGCTCCAGCACCGGCGATAAATTCCGTAAATTCGCCCAGGGGCTGACGCTGGATAATCTGGTGTGGCTTGCCAACCAGCAGCTCAACCGTCTGCATGGCCGCTATCTGCTTCAGCGTAAAGCCAGCGACGCGCTGGAGCTGGAGGTGGTTGATACCTGGCAGGCCGATGCGGTACGCGATACCCGTACCCTGTCCGGCGGGGAAAGTTTCCTCGTCAGTCTGGCGCTGGCTTTAGCGCTTTCCGATCTGGTCAGTCACAAAACGCGCATTGACTCGCTTTTCCTGGATGAAGGGTTCGGCACGCTCGACAGCGAAACGCTGGACACCGCGCTGGATGCGCTCGACGCGCTGAACGCCACCGGGAAAACCATCGGCGTGATCAGCCACGTAGAGGCAATGAAAGAACGTATTCCGGTGCAGATCAAGGTGAAGAAGATCAACGGGCTGGGGTATAGCAGGCTGGACAGGGAGTTTGCGGTGCAGTAAATGGGGGATGTTGCCCTCACCCTGGCCCTCTCTCTGTGGGAGAGGGTACAAACATCAAAAACGGCAACGCAAGTTGCCGTTTTGCGTTTATTCCGGCCAGAGCCACGCCGCGCCGCGCACACCGCTGGAATCTCCATGGACGGCTTTGCGGATCGGCGTTTCGCATTCGCCCCCAAATACCCACTGTTTCACCAGCGTTGGCACCGTCGCGTACAGCCGGTCAACGTTGCTCATGCCGCCGCCCAGCACAATCACGTCCGGATCGAGGATATTGATCACATGCGCCAGTGATTTAGCCAACCGCATTTCGTAGCGGCTGAGCGCCAGTTCAGCCACCGGATCCTGCTCCTCAACCAGACGCATAATCTCGTTGCCTTTCAGCGGCTGGCCGCTCAGACGATGATAATCGGTGGCAAACCCCGTGCCGGAAATAAAGGTCTCAATACAGCCCTGCTTGCCACAGTAGCACGGCACCTCGGCACGGTATTTGAGTTCATCTTCGTCCATCCACGGTAACGGGTTGTGCCCCCACTCACCTGCGGTGCCGTTGCCGCCAATATGCGAGCGCCCACCGAAGGCCACGCCCGCCCCGCAGCCGGTACCGATAATGACCGCAAATACGGTCTGCGCGCCAGCCGCTGCGCCATCTACGGCCTCAGAGACCGCCAGGCAGTTAGCGTCATTTGCCAGACGCACTTCCCGGTTCAGACGCTGGCTTAAGTCTTTATCAAACGGCTGACCGTTGAGCCAGGTGGAGTTGGCATTTTTCACCACGCCGGTATACGGCGAAATGGAGCCGGGGATCCCCATCCCGACCGTGCCCGTCTCGCCCGTTGCCTGCTCTGCCATATCGACCAGACGGGCAATCGTCTCTATGGTCTGGTGATAATCATCGCGCGGCGTAGGCAGACGGTGGCGAAACAGTTGCTCCCCCTGCTCGCTCAACGCAATAACTTCTGTTTTGGTGCCGCCCAAATCAATCCCAATACGCACAAGACACTCCTCATTATTTTGATTATCAACAGAGTAGAAGCCCACTTCCCGATTAGCAATGCAAGCGATGCGACAATTCGTTATCATGCCCGCTGATTTAACGACAAGGCCGTGGAAATTATCATGCTGTGGTTCAAAAATTTGATGGTTTACCGTCTCAGCCGCGACGTTTCGCTGCGTGCAGAAGAGATGGAAAAACAGTTAGCCGCTTACTCCTTTACCCCTTGCGGTAGCCAGGATATGGCAAAAACCGGCTGGGTTCCGCCAATGGGTTCTCAAAGCGATGCGCTGACCCACGCCAGCAGCACGGGGCAAATCATCGTTTGCGCCCGCAAAGAAGAGAAGATCCTGCCGACGCCTGTGGTGAAGCAGGCGCTCGAAGCGAAGATCGTCAAGCTGGAAGCTGAACAGGGCCGTAAGCTTAAAAAAACCGAAAAAGATTCACTGAAGGATGAAGTGCTGCACTCGCTGCTGCCGCGCGCCTTTAGCCGCTTTAGCCAGACCATGATGTGGATCGACACCGTGAACGGGCTGATCATGGTCGACTGCGCCAGCGCCAAAAAAGCGGAAGATACGCTGGCGCTGCTGCGTAAGAGCCTTGGCTCATTACCGGTGGTACCGCTGGCACTGGAGACGCCGATTGAGCTGACCCTGACTGAGTGGGTGCGCAGCGGGACTGCCGCGCAGGGCTTCCAGATCCTTGATGAAGCAGAGCTGAAAGCGCTGCTGGAAGATGGCGGCGTGATCCGCGCGAAGAAACAGGATCTGGTGAGCGACGAAATCGCCGTGCACATTGAAGCGGGCAAAGTGGTGACTAAACTGGCACTCGACTGGCAGCAGCGCATTCAGTTTGTGATGTGTGATGACGGCTCCGTGAAGCGCCTTAAATTCTGCGATGAACTGCGCGATCAGAACGAAGATATCGACCGCGAAGATTATGCTCAGCGCTTTGACGCAGACTTTATCCTGATGACCGGCGAGCTGGCGGCGCTGATCCAGAACCTGGTGGAAGGTCTCGGCGGCGAAGCGCAGCGTTGACAGGCAAAACGTAGGCCGGGTAAGCGAATGCGCCACCCGGCATGCTTTTATTTCAGATAGCGGCACAGATAAGAGGTTGGCTCTGCAACCTGCAAATGGAACTCGCTGTGGCCCGGCACGTTGAAGACCTGCCCGGCACTATAGACTTTCCACTCCGTTTCACCTGGCAGCAGGACGTTCAGCGCGCCGCTGACCACCGTCATCTCTTCCGCTTCTGCGGTGCCAAAGGTGTATTCCCCTTCCGCCATTACGCCGACACTGGCGCGGCCAGTGCTGCTGCTGGTAAAACCAATGGATTTCACTTTACCGGAAAAGTATTCGTTACTTTGAAGCATGAACTGGCCCTTATATTTATTGAGAAAAATCCACTATAGGGGCCATGCTCATGACCTGTCACGCAAAATCATTACACCAGTAATTCTGACGCCAGGCGCGCCATCAGGACGTTAGAGAGCAGCACCGGAACATCCAGCGCCTTTTGCAGTAAATCACGATGCCGCTGATGGAAGCCCAGGCAGTCGAGCATCAGGACATCCGCCCCTCTGTCGATCAACTCCTGCCCGGCCGCAATCAGCTTCGCTTCGCTGTCCCAGAACGGGTTTGCCAGCGCGTAAAGCGGGGTGTGCTCCAGCGCGGCCCACTTCACCGTCTGGTTATCCAGCAGTTCTTCTACGGGAACGATAACGCCCACCTGATGACCATCAACAATTGACGCCACCAGCGGGGGGATAATCCGCATCGGTTCGAGCAGAATGGCATTACGCGCGCTGAGTCCTTTAACGGGTGCTGTGCTCATCAGCAAAATGACGTCATAGTCCTGATTGTCGAGCACTTCGATCACACCCTGTAGCGCGCGCTCAATTTTCTGGCGTGACACGTGCGCCAGTTTACCGTCACTGAGTAACGTTGCCAGGGGATCTTCCCCCTCTCCGACCGCGTAGTCTTCCATGACCTCTTCCCGACTGAGCTTCCCTAACAGACTGAGATGCGTAATTTGTTGTTCAGAGACATGCTCGGTTAAGAGCGGTAATACTTCGCTTACAGGCACCACACCAATCGTGAGGATCGCCAACGTCGCCTTCATTTTGATCGCCTTCCGTTACTACCACAACTGCCACACAAGTACAGGCTCACTACGCTGCACTGTTCATTTTTTCAACAAAACAGCACCAAGCGTAGCAGGGGATCTCTACACCGTAATGTAAAGATCGACTGGCCTTTCCAAATCTACCTGTAATAACTAAATATTAACTGCTGCTTAACATCAGCGATAAGTTAAAAATGTGATTCAGGCACGGTTGTAACGAATTCGGATTCTTGTCAGGACTTCTCGGGATCCTCATAGCGCCGTTTCGCATCCAGCGCTTCCTGTTCGGTTTCATGTTCGCTGATCAGCGAATCAGGTTTAGGGTGATCGGCACGCAGCTGGTACCAGGTTACGGTCTGATCGCCGTTACCTTTTTCAACGGTAACGATGCGGGCTTCACGTGGATAGGGAGGTCTGGTTGGCATAGCTCATCCTTTTTTTATGTCTGAGCTATGAGTATAGACGGCTGTTAGCTGGCGCAAGCCAAACGCAGGGCGGTAATAATCTGAATCGCAACTTTCTCGGGTGACGCTGACGCATCCACAACGTGGTGTGCCGCCTCGCGGTACAGTGCATCGCGTTCGGCGAGGACGTCGCTGACCTCTTCACTCAGCGGTTTCGCGGTCAGCGCCGGGCGCTGCCCTTCTTCCGGAAACGCCTCCAGCCGCCCCACCAGCGTAGAAACCGGGGCACAAAGGTAGATTACGACACCCTTTTCGCGCATAAACTGGCGGTTATACGGCGCCAGAATAATGCCTCCACCGGTCGCGATCACGGTCGACGGTGCGGTCACCGCTTCCAGCGTGGCCGTTTCGCGCGCACGAAAGCTCTCCCACCCCTCATTCTCCACGATATCGGCGATGGTCTTACCGGCATTCTCCTGGAGCCAGTGGTCAGTATCGACAAACTGACTCTGGCACAGACGCGCCAGCTCCAGACCAACGGTGGTTTTCCCACAGCCGCGAGGGCCAACTAAAAAGATGGGTGGGTTCATAACCAGGTGTTCCCCTTGCTGCCGGATAACTGAAGGCTGTAAAGAAATGATTGCAGAAGATGTTGCGCTAACTTTACTGCAAAGCGGTACGGAATGACAAGCCTGTGGAAGTCACACTGTACCACAAAACAGCCCGGAGGTGGGCTACGCCGGGCGGCGCTTCACTTCCAGCAGCCATTTATCCAGCTCGGCGGCAAACTGCTGGCGATCGCGCTGCGACAGGCTGTCCGGCCCACCGGTTTGCACGCCGCTGGAACGCAGGGTATCCATAAAATCACGCATGGTGAGCTTCTCCCGGATCGTTGCCGGAGAGTAGCGCTCGCCGCGCGGGTTAAGCGCCGCGGCCCCCTTCGCCAGCACGTCGGCAGCCAGCGGGATATCCGCCGTGATCACCAGATCTCCTGCGTCACACAGGCGTACTATCTCGTTATCTGCCACGTCGAACCCGGCCGGAACGCGCAGAGATCGGATGTATCTGGAGGGCGGCACGCGGATATTCTGGTTCGCCACCAGCGTCATCGGCATCTGCACCCGCTCGGCGGCGCGGAATAAAATCTCTTTAATCACATTCGGACACGCGTCCGCATCAACCCAAATCGCCATAGTGTCTCCCCATTATGATTCTGGCGACTATTGTCGCCTGCATTTCGTTGTTAAGCTATCAATGAGAGATAACAACGCATAATAACGGAGAGACGTGATGGATAAGAAAATCGGGTTTATCGGCTGCGGAAACATGGGTAAAGCTATCCTCGGTGGACTGATAGCCAGCGGCCAGGTGCTGCCGGGGCAGATTTGGGTCTTCACCCCATCCCCGGATAAAGTCGCGGCGCTGCGTGATGAGTATGGTATCAACGCCGCCGAAAGCGCGCAGGAAGTGGCTCAGGTGGCGGACATTGTCTTTGGCGCCGTTAAGCCGAATATCATGATTAAAGTCCTGAGCGAGATCACCTCCAGCCTGAACAAAGAGAGCCTGGTGGTGTCGATTGCCGCAGGCGTGACCCTCGACCAGCTCGCCCGCGCGCTGGGGCACGACCGTAAGATTGTTCGCGCCATGCCAAACACCCCGTCGCTGGTAAATGCCGGTATGACCTCCGTTACCCCGAACGCGCTGGTTACTTCTGAAGAGGTGGCGGATGTATTGAACATTTTCCGCTGCTTCGGCGAAGCGGAAGTGATTGCCGAACCGATGATCCACCCGGTTGTCGGCGTGAGTGGTTCTGCCCCGGCGTATGTCTTTATGTTTATCGAAGCCATGGCCGATGCCGCCGTACTTGGCGGTATGCCGCGCGCGCAGGCCTACAAATTTGCGGCGCAGGCGGTGATGGGCTCGGCCAAAATGGTGCTGGAAACGGGTAAACATCCGGGCGAACTGAAAGATATGGTGTGCTCGCCGGGTGGCACAACCATTGAAGCCGTGCGCGTGCTGGAAGAGCGCGGGTTCCGCTCCGCCGTGATCGAGGCGATGGAAAAATGCATGGAAAAATCAGAGAAGCTGAGTAAGTCCTGATGCGTAACGCCGGGCGTCAGGCGGCCACTTCGGTGCGACCCCGTCCGGCATTTTTGGCTTTATAGAGGGCCACGTCCGCGGCCTTTAGCCATTCACGATAGTGCGTGAACTGCGCCCCCCAGGGGGCAACCCCAACGCTGATACACAACCTCGCCATAGGTGCTCCGTGCAGCGGCATGTTGACCAGCCTTTCATGGACGCGCGCCATCGCCGCAATCGCATTGTCGGCAGGCGTGCCGGACATGATCACCGCAAATTCATCTCCCCCGAAGCGGCCAATATAATCGCCTGCGCGCAGGGTCAGCTGAAGCTGGCGCGTGATGGCGACAATCGCTTCATCCCCCACGTCATGCCCCCAGGTGTCGTTGATCGTCTTGAAGTGATCGATATCGATGAGCAGTATCGTCGCCTGTCGATGGCTGCGACGGCAGGCCTCAAATTCGTTACGCAGCAACGTTTCCCAGTGACGGCGATTGAACACGCCGGTCATTCCGTCGCGGGTACTCATCAGCTCAAGCCGACGCTTATGCTCTGCCAGCCGGATCGCCGTGCGGTGGCTGAGCCAGGCAAACAGCATGGGGTAGACCACCAGCACGGGGAGCGTCAGCCACAACGCCAGCGGTTCAGAGGTCAATAGCACAGGAGTACCCGTGGATTGCACGGTGAGCAGGGCAGACAGAGCAAGCAGCGCAAGTCCTGTCAGGAATAAGCGGCATCCCCCCGATCCCATCATGTTCATGCCGATCATCACGATCAGCGCCGCCGTTGGCAGCGCATTGAACCCTATTAATCCCACCCAGACGCCAGCAATGATGGCATCGATTTTCAGATTAACGATTTCACCGCTGTGGGGGCAGGTCGAACGAAAAGCCAGCTGCCAGGCCAGATGGGGCCAGACAAAGACCCAGCCCACCAATAGCAACCACCAGACGCCAGAAAGAAGCTGACTCACCAGAACGCTGGCAAGCGGAACAAACAGCGCCGCCAGACCAACGATGCGTGCCAGCCGTATTCGCCGGGCAAATCGCAGACCGGAACGGTATGAGTCATCCTGAGAAAGCTGCTGATACCACGCTTCCCGAATGTTCTCGTGATTGTCATAAAACTCATCATTCATCATTTTTGGGAATATTCTGAAACATTTTCCCAAATTATAGAGAGGGGGATAGCGGGGAAAGTATGAAATTTTGGGTGAGCCACAGCCGTGACTCACCCATTAGCACTACGCCTGTTTTTTCAGGCACGCGCTCATAAACTTGCTGCGATCGTCGCCTTTCAGCATCTGCTGTGTCGCCTGGGCATTGCACTCGCGCATTTTTTGCTGCTGCGGGGTCAGGCTTTTTTCACCCGGTTTGGTCGTACCATTTTTAAGGCAGTCGCTCATATACGTTTTACGGGCATCCCCTTTCAGACTTTGCGAGGTCGCCTGTTGGTTACAGGTCGTCATGCGCTGCTGCTGGGGCGTTAACGTTTTCTCTTCCGCATGTGCTGAGGCGATCAGACACAGGCCAGAGAGCAGGGTAACCAGTATTGTTGTTTTCATTGCACCATCCTTTATGTGAAGTTCCACGTTAAGTCTGGTTCGTTACGGGAAAAAAACCACCCTGCACCATGATTTTCACCGTGATTCAGGGTTATTTCAGTCCCGTCGCAGCGCGATTATTATTAACCGGTTTCGCAGGAACGGAGGAGGTAATTACGAGCGAGTTTAATGCGGTGAAAAGTGTGCTCTGCTTCATTTTAATTTCCCTATGGTAACAGGGTAAAAATAAAAACAGAGCGACGCCAGGCATCCTGCATGACAATTCTGTGACACGTCATTTCACCTCTGGCGGGTTAACTGCGAGGATGCCTTAAAAGCTTCTTTACGTATTGCTGAAGCAGCTCCGCGTCCTCTGCAGGCACCTGTGAATCAGGGCGAGCTTTTTCCAGCGCGCCTTCAACGTTGTCGATCAACGCCTCCTGCTCTGGTTTTGCCATCTGTCGCAACAGCGCCGTCACAACGATCTCCAGCGCCTCGACCTGGGCAACCAGCTCTTTCGACTCTTCTTCCTTTTGGGCAAGCTTAACCAACAACTCAGCAATGAGATTTTTCATGGTGCTATGTCCTTATGTGATTTCCCCTGAAATTAACACCCTCACTGAATAATGAAAAGCATGGATTGGTTTTATCTTATGCAAAAGTGACATTGCTGCCAAAAAAGATATTTCGGAGCGCAAGCGAAACGTTTTTCTAAAAGACAGAAGCCGCATTTCGTTATATAAAAATGCGGCCATCATAAGAATTAATAATATATTATCGTGTTTGCCGGGCTGACTTTGCCTCAGCGATTCGCCGGCGACGGCGCAAGGCAAAGGCCAGTTGAATAATATTAAGAAGCACCACCACCGCCGTCGCGGCAAATACCCAGCGGAAACCCGCCATCGCCGAGACCGAGGCGCCAATAAGCGGGCCCGCTACGTTGCCTAAATACATGAACGACTGGTTGTAGCCAAAAATGCGGCCGGTTACCTGGTCACTGGAATATTTCACCAGCAGCGTCTGTACAGCGGGCAGCATAGCACCATCCGCGAAGCCAAGCAGGAAGCGCAACACCCCGAGCTGAAGCGGTGTTGTGACGAACGACATGGCAAAGAAAAGGATCACCGCAATGATGAGCGTTGCCATCAGAATGCGTGCCGTACCGATCCTGTCGCCCAGTTTCCCCAGACGCGGAGCGGACATCAGCGCCGACACGCCCGGCACGGCGGCAATCATCCCGCTCAGAAAAGCAATGTTGCTGCTGTCCGGTGCCATCGACTTGATAAACAGCGCCAGAATCGGTCCCACCGAGCCGTTACAGAGCTGGATCACCATCGTTGTCACAAAAAGGCTAATCATCAGGCCAGGATAAGGTAGCGAGGCGAAAACCGCCTTTACGCTCAGGCGTTCTGATTTGCTGACGACAGGCCGACCGCCCTCTTTAATCAGAAAAAGGGTGACCAGAAAGCTGACCGTTAGCAGGATGGCGGTAATGATAAAGACCGCGCGCAGCCCAACATGGTCAGCCAGGAAGCCGCCGAGCAGGGGGCCGCCAATTACACCGCTAATCTGGGCCGTGGAAAGCGTGCTGAGTGCCCAGCCGCTCCGCTCGCGCGGTACCTGTGAGGCCACCAGCGCCATGGCATTCGGAATGTACCCGGAGGTCAGCCCCATTATCGCCCGCAGAATAAACAGCTGCCAGACGTTGGTGGCGAAGGCCTGGAGCAAAATGGCTATCGCCATCCCCAGCGAGGCGCGGAGCAGCATCAACTTGCGCCCCTTGCGATCCGCAAGGCTGCCCCACATCGGTGACACAATGGCGGACACCAGAAACGTCACGCTGAACGTCAGGCCGGACCACATAGAGAGCGCTTCATGGGAAGTGACCCCCAGCTGCGACACGTAAAGCGGCAGGAAGGGCAATATCTGGCTGATAGCCAGTCCGGTGAAGAAGCAGCCGAACCAGACTGAAATGAGGTTAACTTTCCAGGATTCCATAACAGAAATAGTCTTCATTTTTAGGCGAATTCGCCGACAGATTAGCAAGTTACGCGCAATGACATAGCGCCAGAGATGCGGCCTTGCAGACTTTGGTGTTTTATCTTCCCAGTCATCATATTTGTGAGATAAGTCACAATCTATCCAATTTTCGGCGGAAGATTATGCTTCATCGACATAAGCCATAGCCGCGCATTCCCAGATGGAAATGGTTGGCATGGGCGGCATTGTAGTCCGGCCCCAGACCGTTACCGTAATAGCCGCAGCTTGCCGACAACAGCGCCTGTAGCCAGGGCTGCGTCTTTTCCGCTTTCCAGCCGTTGAGGACGGTAACACGCTGTCCGTTTGCCAGCCTGAAAGCGCTGATATCCAGCGCATCCGCCGTGGCATGTTCGCTGCGCCGCGCATCCGGGCGGCTGTAGATATTGCGGCAGGCGAAGCTGCCCAGATGTTCAATACGCGTAAGCTCGCTGCCGGTCCAGGTTTTGGTGAGCGGCCGGGCCTGCTGGCTGACAAACAGCGCCGAGCTTAACGCCAGCGGGCAACTGGCAAGGAAGCTGCCGTTCAGGCTGACCGGGCCAAAATCGCGCACGCGCACCACGTTACTCAGCGGACACTCACCGGCGCTGTCAGCGACCGCCTGGGTACGGATAAGCTGGCGTTGATTCGCCTGCGCTAACAGGTTTGCGCACGCCTGCGGCGTTAAGCGCCGGAGTTTAAACTGGGTTATTTTTCCAGGCGGATCGTCAAGCGTAAGCGGCACGAAAGGGTTGTAATGCGGCGGCAACCAGCGGTAGCCCACCGTGGCGATCCCGGCAATAACAATAAGAATAAGCAGACCTTTTCCTTTCACGCGCCCCCCTTCAACATCCCTCAAAACATTATGGCAGAAGGCCGCGAAACCCGCCGGGCATCGTGGTATGTTATTGGCTTTTCGTCAGACTGGAAGAGAGTGAGATGGCAAAGCAGCGCGTAGGTATTGTCTTTGGGGGAAAATCATCAGAGCACGAGGTGTCATTGCAATCGGCTAAAAATATCGTTGATGCGATTGATAAAAGCCGTTTTGACGTGGTGCTGCTGGGCATTGATAAACAGGGCCAGTGGCATGTTAACGATGCCAGCCAGTATCTGTTACACGCTGATGATCCGGCGCGCATCGCCCTTAATCCTTCTGATATCAGCGTCGCAACGGTTCCAGGCGTGGCACAGGGACAGCTTATCGATGCCGGGAACGCGCAGGCGCTGGCACAGATTGACGTGGTGTTCCCTATCGTTCACGGCACGCTGGGCGAAGACGGGTCCCTGCAAGGCATGTTGCGGATGGCGAACCTGCCGTTTGTCGGCTCCGATGTGCTGGGTTCTGCCGCCTGCATGGATAAAGACGTCACTAAACGTCTGCTGCGCGACGCCGGTCTGAATATTGCACCGTTCGTCACGCTCACTCGCGCCAACCGCGATAAACACAGCTTCGCGCAGATCCAGGCGCAACTCGGCCTGCCGCTGTTCGTGAAACCGGCGAATCAGGGCTCATCCGTCGGCGTCAGCAAAGTCACCAGCGAAGCACAGTTTAACGATGCCGTTCGTCTGGCCTTTGAGTTTGACCACAAGGTGGTGGTTGAGCAGGGAATTAACGGGCGCGAAATTGAGTGCGCCGTACTGGGTAACGACTTCCCGCAGGCGAGTACCTGTGGTGAAGTGGTGCTGAATAGCGACTTCTACTCCTACGACACCAAATATATTGACGACAAAGGTGCCCAGGTTGTGGTTCCCGCCGCGCTCGATCCTGACGTTAACGACAAGATCCGGGCGATCGCCGTTGAAGCCTATCAGGCGCTGGGATGCAGTGGGATGGCGCGCGTCGATGTGTTTCTGACGGCGGATAACGAGGTAGTGATTAACGAAATCAACACCCTGCCGGGCTTTACCAATATCAGCATGTACCCGAAATTGTGGCAGGCCAGCGGAATAAGCTATCCGGAACTGATCACCCGCCTGATTGAACTGGCGCTGGAGCGTCACGCCGCTGACAGCGCCCTGAAAAGCTCTGTTAACTGACGGTTAGTCGGCTTTCTCTGCCGTCGTCTCATCGGGACGACGGCGGATAATGAATCCCGCCAGCCAGAAACTGATTACCCAGGTCACCAGCCCAACCGCATAGGTTTGCCAGCCCTTCGCTTCAAATCCCAGCAGCCCGACAACACCGTTGAGTATAAAGATCAGCCCGATCGCAAAGGCGTAGTAATGCCAGTCACGGCGTAGTTTGGAAGTGAGCTTCATGACAACTCCGGCAGAAAAAAAACTATCCTCTCACAGTTTGATAAAGTCGTCTGTGGCGGATACGTAAATTCTGAAAAGCAGCGTAGTTTCACTTATGTTATCAATTTGTGACGTGATGCAGAAATCGACAATCCAGGAGAAATCCTGAGCCGAATTTCCCACGATTCTGATATTGACAAATGCTATGACCTGTCACACTCACCCTGTACGACGCGTATTAAAACAGAGTGATATTTTCGGGAGGTCTTATGGCAGACTTTACATTGTCGAAACCGATTTTTGGCGGAAAACAACCAAAAACCTCCACGGCGGGGAATATTGCCTATGCCCTGTTTGTTCTGTTTTGTTTCTGGGCAGGAACCCAACTGCTGAACATGCTGGTGCATGCCCCTGGCGTGTATGAGCATCTGATGCAGGTGCAGGATACCGGCCGCCCGCGCGTTGAAATCGGTTTAGGCGTGAGCACCGTATTCGGGCTCATTCCCTTCCTCGCGGGCAGCATGGTTCTGGGCGTGATTGCGCTCGTGCTGCGCTGGCGCAACCGCCACTGATTACAGTCCCATACAGCGAGCCCGACGATCGTCCACGCGTTTTGCGAACCATGCGGTCGTCAGGTTACGCGTGATCTTCGGGCTTTCAAGCTGAATGCCTGGCAGAATGGCTCTGGGTAGTGCCTTTCCACTTTTCTTCTCTGCAAGCGCGAAAACCTGCTTATACAGATCCGTTTTCTCAAACGCCAGGCTGTCACCCTTCTCCAGCTGTCGGCGAATGTCACTGTTGCTCATCTCCAGCTTCGTCGAAAGTTTTCGCACTGCCCGTTCGGTGGACCCTGCCTCGCTGCTGCCGTAAGCAATGAGATCGCCATCCAAAGCGAGCTTCACACCGCTGGCACGGCTTACCGCATTCTGGAAGGCTGCATTTCGGCTGGCATACCAGCCCGCGTTAAAGTCGGCAAAACGATACAGCGGTTTATCGTAGTTGGCCGGATAATTCAGCAGGTGATACGTCCCAAACCACAGCCCACCGCGCAGGGAGAAGACTTCCTGACGCACCGTACCGTCGATATCCCACGGATAGCCGTCGGTATGCTTTTCCGCAAATGCGATGCTTACCTGCATCGGACCGCCGGTATGTACCGGATTCAGCGAGCCAAACAGCTTCTGCCCCATCGGAACCATATTGATGAAATCATCGAAAATGGCGCTGAGCTGCCTCTCGGTTTTCACCGTATCCAGCCGTTCGCTGTAGCTTTTCCCGTTTGGCGAGGTGATTTTAAGGGCGGTATGTACCAGGAAAACCGGGATATGCATCGATTCGGCCCGGCGGTCGATCTCCTTCCAGGCGATTTTGTTCAGGCCAGGCACAACAGGATCTGACTGATACATCGATTCCTGCTGCGCCACCGCCAGCACCGAGCAGATGTTCTCCTCGGTAGGCGCGATCTTCTGACTTTTGAAGGTCGTTGCCAGCGCATCAGCCCACTCACTGCGATCCTTCACGCTGGCGGGCATTTTTTGCCGCACCACGCTCGCCACATCAACGGGCTTCTCCCCTTCTTTGAGCGGGGTAGCCCCTTTCTCGGCACAGCCCGCCAGCACGACGGCGGCGAGTAACGTCAGCGGTAATGCACGTGGTACGGCAAATGGCATAGCAATTCCTTTTTAACCTAATGTATGGGTGACTTCCTGCAAATCCTTATCGTCCAGCTCACGCTCGAAACTGCGTAAACGTTTGTAGATGGACATCAGCTCCACCAGCGTAGTCCAGGAGCTAATCAGGTACTGGAACGAACCGCGAACCTGACCAAAAACGTTGGTGATCTGGGTCATCAGACCGAGCGTAATCGTACCCGCAACGATGGACGGGAACAGCAGGAACAACCCGAAAACGTTATCAACCTGAAGATAAAGGATGCGCGCGATATTGAAGTACATGTAATGGAAATAGAGGCGGAAGTAATTACGACGTACGGCGCCAAACAGCTCACGCACGGTAGGCGGTGACGCACGGTTAGGATCGTCTTCACCATACACCAGCTCTTTACGGTAGGCCGCTTCCACGCGCTGGTTTTTAAATTCCAGCCCCGGCAGCTTGATCCCCACCACTGCCAGCAGTCCCGTTCCCATCAGCGACCAGACAATCGCGGCAATGACCAGGCCGTACGGCAGATGGCCGACAATCGGCAGTTCCGGAACGTGGGATGAGAGTGTCACCAGCACCGGCAGGAAGGCGATCAGCGTCATGATGGCATTAATAAAGCTCACGCCCATATCTTCCAGTGTAGAGGCAAAACGCATGGTGTCTTCCTGCACACGCTGTGCGGCACCTTCGATATGACGCAGGTGCTGCCAGTGCGCCATATAGTGTTCGTTCATCGCGGTACGCCAGCGGAACACATAGTGACTGACGAAAAAGTTATTCATCACGCCGATCACCACGGCGATGAGGGCGATGCCGAGGAAGATCCCCACCTCATGGTAGAACTGGTTAATGGTCACTTTATGCGGCGAACTCAGCGCCGTCTGGATCAGATCGTAAAACGGCGCATACCAGGCGTTGACCGCCACGCCCACTTCCACCAGGAACCAGGTGACAAAGATGATTAACGACGTGCCGAGAATCGACCAGTATTGCCAGCGGTGAGGCGAATAGATAAACCAGAACATGGCAAAAAGCCCCACGCAGAGCATGTAATAGGCGTAGAAAAGCAGATAGCTCATGGACCAGAAGCGCGCAGCGCTAATGGGAATGTCGCCTGTTGCCCCCGTAAGTCGGGTCAGCCACGCGCCGCCACCGGCCTGCCAGAAAATGACAGCCAGCAGTGCCCAAATAAATGCCGACAGGAAAAAGGGCCCCGGCTTTGGGAAAAAAGACTTAAACATTGTGCTTCCTTCTTGTTGTTATGGCTGTTGCTGTGTTTAACATATCGCCACACGAAACCTTGCCTGGGCCAGCCTCCCGGCTCAGGCAAAAAAGTCAGACCTGCGGGTGAATTATTAGTTCGCTTTCCAGTTTTCAAGAATTGTTTCGGTGCGTTTCACCGAAGGCGGGTTGGCAGGGGCGATGAAGTTACGCCAGACATCGTTATAGTGCGCGATCAGAACCTGGGCATCGGCCGCTGGACGATTGGCCGTGGTGTGGGCATCCTCCGCAACCGTGATGTGGTAGCCCCGGCTGACACCGTTTTTAAAGGTGGCATCGACACAATAATCCGTCGCGCAGCCGCAGATAATAAATTCATCGATCCCCTGTTCGCGCAACAGTGCCTCGAGCGAAGTGTTATAGAAGGCATCGCAAGCGGTCTTCGTGACGTAAAACGCCCCTGCCGGCTGGTTGAGATCGGGCAGCAATGCAAACCCTTCGCTCCCCTCCTCTAGCCCGCCAACTTCAGTATGCTGTATGAAAATAACGGCCTCAGCAGCCTGGGTAAGCTGATTGATCAGTGAGACACATTTCTCACTCTGATGGCGCGGCGTCTTAAACACCCCATTCTGCATATCAACCACCAAAACCACACGCTTTTCAGACATACCGTTCTCCGCAATAATGAATGTAACTGGTGACTATCATAAGCCCGATGTCACAAAATGGGAGTCTGGCCGTAAGTAAATTGTGCAAATTTACCCACGGTTACGTTTTTCTCGCTATCGTTATGCAAATCGGACGATTGCCCGACGCCGATTAGTAGTATAACTACCCGTAACTCTCCTTATTCACTGGATGGATGCTTTTCGTTGAAACGTTGTCTGCTCTCTTTCGCCGCGCTGTGTGCGGTGAGCCTGTCCACCGCCCAGGCAGCACAGCCTCTGACGGCACCGGTTCTGGCCTCTGACATTGCCGATCGCTATGCGAACCTTATTTATTACGGCAGTGGTGCGACGGGAATGGCGCTGGTCGTGATCGACGGTAACCAGCGGGTGTTTCGCAGCTTCGGTGAAACACGACCGGGAAATAACGTTCGCCCGCAGCTGGATTCCGTTATCCGTGTCGCGTCGATAACCAAGCTGATGACCAGCGAAATGCTGGTGAAATTGCTCGATCAGGGCGTGGTAAAACTCGACGATCCGCTCAGCAAATATGCGCCACCCGGCGCTCGCGTTCCGACATATCAGGGAACGCCGATCAGGCTGGTGAACCTGGCGACCCATACCAGCGCCCTGCCGCGAGAACAGCCCGGTGGCGCTGCGCATCGCCCTGTCTTTGTCTGGCCAACTCGCGAACAACGCTGGAATTACCTGAGCACCGCAACGCTGAAATCGGCCCCGGGTTCTCAGGCTGGCTATTCTAACCTGGCGTTTGATCTGCTGGCCGACGCGTTAGCAACGGCATCAGGTAAGCCTTACCCTCAGCTGTTTGAAGAGCAAATCACGCGTCCGCTCGGGATGAAAGATACTACTTACACCCCCTCCCCGGACCAGTGCAAGCGTCTGATGGTGGCGGAAAAAGGGGCCAGCCCGTGTAATAACACGCTGGCAGCCATTGGCAGCGGTGGGGTTTACTCTACGCCTGGCGACATGATGCGCTGGATGCAACAGTTCCTCTCATCGGATTTTTACGCGCGCAGTAATCAGGCCGACCGAATGCAGACGCTCATCTACCAGCGTGCTCAGTTACGTCGCGTCATCGGTATGGATGTTCCCGGTAAAGCCGATGCCCTCGGCATGGGCTGGGTATATATGGCGCCAAAAGATGGTCGCCCGGGTATTATTCAAAAAACCGGTGGGGGTGGCGGATTCATCACCTACATGGCGATGATTCCGCAATCAAACGTGGGCGCTTTTGTGGTGGTCACCCGGTCACCGAACACCCGCTTCGTGAATATGAGTGATGGCGTAAATAACCTTGTAGCTGAGCTGAGCGCCAATAAAGCGCAGGTACTTACGGCCGCTAACTGAGCTTAATAGTCCGTGGGCAAACGGTTGATACTGATCAGTTTGCCCCGGCTCATATTGATGTAGTTCCCCTGACGCAGCGCCGCCAGAACCTCCGCAACCACCGAACGTGATATACGCGTGCTACGCTGAATATGATTCATCACACCAATTTTTGAGCGTAGCGTGTCATCCCACTCGGCCATATTGATTAGCATCGCCCGAATTTGGCTATACGAATTATTTCCGACCAGCTGGATATCACGTTTTCCCAGTAAATGATTTAGCCATGAAAGCCAGCAGAATGCTTCTTGCCAGAGTTGCGCTTCTTGAATAATTTCGCATGCAGTAGAGGCTGGCAAATAAAATCCGGTACAAGGTGTTTGTGCCATCAGAGAATATTCAAGATAGCTGTCATTAATCCATGCACTTAATCCATGAATATAGGGTGCCCGTGCAATACCCACGAGTAATTCATCTGATTTACGGTGAACGACTGTCAGGCCGGATTGTATTACAAATGTCAATGGTTCATCATCATTATTGCCGGTAGTTATAAATTGTTGTGGTTCCGTTTTAAATGGGGTACCGGCGACTTCCAGACACTTTATGAGCCGGCTTAATTCAGAAAGTGGTTTCGCATTAACGTTCATGCATACCTCAAGTCATCTGTATATGTCGGTTCTTTATTATTTTTAAAGCACATAAAAAAGCGGGGGCAAAATCCCCCGCGTTTTTTTCTTACCAGGTATATTTCACACCCAGGTTTGCTCCCCAGTTCTGGTCAACGTCGCCGCCGCCCAGATAAGTCGCATCAGTGTAAGCAATGAAGTTTTTCGTGAAGCTGAACTGAGTGCCCAGTCCCACGCGAACCGCAGAGCCTTCCACGCCGTTGTCAATGCTGTCATTGTTGATATCAGCATTGTTGTCGGCATCGTCATACACGTAAGCCAGCTTGAAGTAAGGGGTTAATGCCTGCTCGCCACCGTAGTTGAAGGTATAACCTGCATCCACGCCGAGCTCATAACGCATACTGTCGTAAGACTGGCCATCGATACGCATGTCGTTGCTTAACTGATAGTCATCACCGGACTGGAACAGGCCAGAGATCGCCGCGTAAGGCGTGACGTAGCCAGACAGGTTTGGTTTCCAGTCATAGCCCAGTTTCATCCCGAAACCAACGGCGTCAGTCGTGGTATTACCGTCAACATACTGACCGTTGCTCATGGTAGCAGAAAGGTCGTTGTTGAAGCGGGTGTAGCTCATGGAGCTGTCGAGGAAGATGTCGTTCATGAACTTCGCCGACGCGTAGATCATCGCAGTCTGGCTGTCCTGATCGACCTGACCAGTACGATCGCTGATATCACCCTTCGCGAAACCAGCCGCACCACCGACAATCCACTTCGCGTTATTACCGTCGATCTGAGTATCCAGACCCACCATAATGCCGCTTACGTCCTGATCGTAGCTAACGGTGCCATTATCCGCGTCAAAGTTGCCGCCAAAATAGCTCACCCATGCGCCGCCGTTATCTGCCAGGCCATGACGGCTGTTGGTCAGACGGGTACCCACGGTATCCTGTTGCAGATTCCAGATGTTGGTATTGGCAGAAGGAATGCTCAGCGCCATGTTGGCGTAGTCAGTCAGCTCTTCCTGCTGGAGAACAACGGTGTCACCCTTCTGCTGCGCCTGATAGGTGTATGCACCTAAATCAGCTTTGTTTGCCGCAGTAAAGCTGGCAGCGGTATCCGCGTTATTGTCATAGACGCGAATGATCTCTTTGTTTTTGTAGTCAGCTACGGAGCCTGCTCCGGTCGCATCGTCGATGCGCACTTTATAGTTACCGGCAACGTCACCGTTCACCGCCAGATGGCCGTCAGAGTTCAGCGCGACAACACCATAGTCGTAGTCCGCTTTATGGCTATCGTTGGTGATATAGCGTGCGTTGTTCAGGTCGCTGTTCAGCACATAATCGCGGCTGGCAACGTTGAGCACACCGCCATCAGTCAGCACCATATTGTGCGTATCAACCTGACCCAGACCCAGCGCCAGCTCTGCACCGTTGTCTACAGTAATGGTGTTGGCATACAGTTCTGCCGTCTCTTCAGTCAGTGCCGCACGGCTGTAGCTATCCAGATACAGACTGTCGGTTGCCACGGCACCGCTGTCGCCAATATTCAAGGTTGAAGCATTGGTCAGGGTGATGGAATCTGCCAGCAGGCCGGAGTTTTCAACATTGACCTGAGACTGGTTGTTCACCGTCAGTGCATCGATGTTGGAGATCTTGCGGGTATCCCACTCGGAACCGTTATCCAGCGCCACGTTGAACAGGCCGCTCTGATACACCTCTTCACCGGCAACGTGACCGTTGCTGTCAAAGGTAGAATCAGGCCAGATGCTATTCGGGGACAATGCGTGCCAGTCTACGTTGCTGTAGCCCTGGCCATACATCTGCGCAGTGCCGATAGCTTCAACGCTGGACTGCGCTGCACCCACCCACTTACTGCCGTTGGTCAGCGTGACATCCAGTTTATCGGTACCATCCCAGCCGTTGGTGGTTGGGTTATAGACGCCATCTTCTGTGGTATCCGTTGCCGGATCGCCATTCTCGTAGAAGTTGTTATCAAAGGTGCTGGAGAAAAGAATGTCACCCGTAACGGTAGAGTGATCGAAGGTAGCGGTGGTCTGCATGGCGTTATCAGACGCACTGGCAGCAACGATCAGCGCCGCATCATCCGCAGCCGTGGCGTTGGTTTCACCGTAGTCGCTTGGCTTCGCCGTTTGACCGTAGAAGCCGCTGGTACCCAGATCGCTGTATGCGCCAGAGGTCAGCACAGAGTCTTTCACCACCAGCGTATCGGTAAAGATATTGCTGCTGTTAGCAACGCCTTCAACACCGTCGTATGGCGTGTTATCAAGCTCCTGATAACCCTGCGTCAGCGTGATGCCCGCGATGTGGGAATTGTTCTGAATAACGATATCAGACTCAACATCCAGGGTGATGGCGTTACCCAGACCATAGGTGTCCAGATAATGCGTTTCAGTGGTATCGCCATTAACGACATCATACGCATAATGCTCGTAGGTATCGTTGATGGTGGAGTTATCAACAGTCAGGCTAAAACGATCGTACTGGGTATGCGTAGTGCCGTCAGTATCCACGCCTTCTGCACACGTCGTGGTCATACACTCTGACGTGATCATGCCGTTAATGGTGCTGTTAGAAATACTCAACGCGTTCGCACGGCCATTGACACCATCATCCAGATAGTATGTCGAAATAACTCCGTTTACGGTTGATTTATTGATGACTGGATAAATGTCACCATCATGTGTGGCATCTGAATAATCCCAGTCAGCATAACCATAATACCAGGGCGTGGACGCAGTATTGTCATATCCAAAAGTATTATATGTCGTGCCGGATATATCTTTCGCATTGGCCTGAGAAGCGATAGCCAGTGTGCAGGCTAATGCAAGTTGTGATACAACCAGTTTCTTTTTCCATGTTTGCATTGGGTCATCCCTCCTCAGGGACGTAAGCAAGTTTGTCCATCAAATCATTTGGCAACGTTTAATTGCGGAAGGAATTATGCAGTTTCACTTCGAAAAGGTTCAATGAATGATTCCATTAAGTCCGTATTCAGACAAATAAGCTTATAAACCCAGGACAATATCAATCATTATGAATAAATATTATAAATTCAACTGATTGCAAACTACTTTAGTTGCTTCGACACATATAATAAAAAGCAATAAATCATTTATATTTATAATCCCAAACCAATATAGAAGCCTCACCAATATCACATACCACTCTGGACACCATAATAAGATTTATAATATATACAAAATACATGTAGCGTATATTAATCGATTTCGAAAATCTAAAAGACAACTTTAGTAAAACACCACTCTCCGCTTTCAGGTACACTAAGCCTCTTTGTTCCACAAACATCAGGCATACCATGACCGATTTAATTGCTCGTCCCCGTCGCCTGCGCAAGTCACCCGCACTGCGCGCCATGTTTGAAGAGACAACACTGACCTTAAACGATCTGGTGTTGCCGATTTTTGTTGAAGAAGAGATCGATGACTACAAAGCCATCGACGCGATGCCGGGCGTGATGCGCATTCCTGAAAAGCATCTGGCCCGCGAGATCGAACGCATTGCGAATGCGGGCATCCGCTCGGTGATGACGTTCGGTATCTCCCACCACACTGACGCAACCGGCAGTGATGCATGGAAAGAAGACGGTCTCGTGGCACGCATGTCGCGCATCTGCAAAGAGAGTGTGCCGGAGATGATCGTCATGTCCGATACCTGCTTCTGCGAATACACCTCTCATGGCCACTGCGGTGTGCTGTGCGATCACGGCGTGGACAACGATGCGACCCTGCTGAATCTGGGCAAGCAGGCGGTGGTTGCCGCCGCCGCGGGTGCGGATTTCATTGCACCTTCTGCGGCAATGGATGGTCAGGTTCAGGCTATTCGTCATGCGCTGGATGCGGCAGGCTTTACCGACACCGCCATCATGTCCTACTCCACCAAATTCGCCTCCTCCTTCTACGGCCCGTTCCGTGAAGCGGCGGGCACGGCGCTGAAGGGCGATCGTAAAACCTATCAGATGAACCCGCTGAACCGCCGCGAAGCGATTCGTGAATCTCTGCTCGATGAAGCACAGGGCGCAGACTGTCTGATGGTGAAACCGGCCGGCGCATATCTGGATATCCTGCGCGACATTCGCGAACGCACCGAACTGCCGCTGGGCGCATACCAGGTGAGCGGCGAGTACGCGATGATCAAATTCGCCGCGCAGGCGGGTGCCATCGACGAAGAGAAAGTGATCCTCGAAAGCCTGGGGGCGATCAAACGCGCGGGCGCGGATCTGATCTTCAGCTACTTCGCGCTGGATCTGGCTGAGAAGAAAATTCTGCGTTAATCCGCTTTAGCGCCGGGTGGCTTCGCCATACCCGGCCTGCTCTCTGCGCGAATCTTCACTAAACTGCAATACAACCGACATCTCCTCCTTCTACTGTCTGGGCAAGACGGCAGGAGGAGTGATCAATGTTTAGTCTCGACAGCGTTCTTGATGACCTTTGGCCTCAGGCGAGGCCCGCACCCTGGCAAAAAAGTCTGTTAAAAAGACTGCTCCACGAAGACGAATTTCAGCAGTTTGCCGCCAGCCACCGTCACCTGAAAGGGCTGGATATGGTAGAGCAGGTTCTGGAACACCTTGATATTCTCTGCACCATTTCCGCCCGAGACCTCGAACAAATCCCCGAACACGGCCCACTCATTGTGATAGCGAACCACCCGACGGGCACCCTGGATGGGCTGGCGCTACTGTATGCCGTTTCGCGCGTGCGCCGGGACGTCAAGGTTGTCACCAACCGGATGCTGTCTCACCTTGAGCCCCTCAGCTCGTTGTTTATCCCCGTGGACAATATGGGCGGCAGAACCGCAAAAGCATCTCTGGTGAAGATGGAGCAGCACCTGCAAAACGCCGGCGTGCTGATCTTCTTCCCGGCGGGCGAAGTCTCCCGCCCAACGCGTAAAGGCATCCGCGATAAAAAGTGGCATCCGGGCTTTATCAAGCTGGCCAGCAAACTACGGGTACCGCTGCTACCGGTACATATTCAGGCCCACAACAGCCTGCTGTTTTATGCCAGCACCCTGGTATCGCCGACGGTATCCCTGCTGCTGCTGATGCAACAGATGTTTCGCCGCCGCCACAGCCAGCTGCCGATCAAAATCGGCCAGCAGATTGCCTGGAATGATCGGTTTAGCTCTACCCTTTCATCGCGTGAGATGGCCGAGCAGTGCCGTCAGCACGTGATACGACTTGGCAAGGGATTGCCTGGCGTCTTTAAAACCCAGTGCGCCATTGCCCGCCCGGAAGACAGGGCCACGCTGAAGCGGGAGCTGGCGCAGGCCGAATGTCTGGGCAAAACCAGCGATGGTAAAACCATCTATTTGTGGCAGCGCAACGGGCAGGAAGAGGCGCCTCTGCTGCGCGAGCTGGGGCGACTGCGCGAGATTGCCTTTCGCGCCGTGGAGGAAGGCAGCGGAAAACGCCGGGATACCGACAGCTACGATGATGACTATCTGCATCTTATTCTGTGGGATGATGATGACCTCGAGATTGTCGGCGCGTACCGCTTTATGCCAACGGCCATGCAGGTGGAAAAGTGCGGCGTCGAGGGATTGTACAGTTACAGCCTGTTCCACTACGACGAAAAAATGCAGGACATACTGGAGCACGGCATTGAGCTGGGGCGCAGCTTTATACAGCCGCGCTACTGGGGACGTCGCGGTCTGGACTACCTGTGGTCAGGCATTGGCGCCTATCTGGCGCGCTATCCACATTACCGTTACCTGTTTGGTCCGGTGTCCATCTCCGGCGGCTTACCGCCTGCCGCCCGGGATCTGCTGGTCGCGTTTTATCGTCTCTGGTTTCCGGCCAGCCACCCGTTAGCCGCCTCGCGTCAACCCTACCCGGCGTCACTCCCGGACGTGCTGGCGCAATTTAGCGGGGTGGATTACGTGGATGACCTGACAAAGCTCAAATCCCTGCTCGGCAATCTGGGCTGCGGTATTCCGCCGCTTTATAAACAATATTCCGAGCTATGCGAGCCAGGCGGCGTGCAGTTTATCGATTTCGGCAGCGATCCGGCGTTCAATAACTGTATCGACGGGCTGGTGCTGGTGGATCTGTGTTATCTGAAGGCGAACCGCTATCAGCGGTATATAGAGGCGCACTTAATACCCTCACCCCTGCCCTCTCCCTAAAAGGGAGAGGGTGAAAACCGCACCAGTCAGTCCCCTCGCCCCTTTGGGGAGAGGGTTAGGGTGAGGGGCTCAAACCGCACGGTAGAACGGCTTATCCCCCAGGATCGTCGCCCGCTGCATAATCCTTCGCTGCGGCAGGTAATCCGCATTGGCGTAATGCTGCGTGACGCGGTTATCCCAGATCGCCAGATCGTTCTCCTGCCAGCGCCAGCGCACCTGAAACTCCGGCTTCGTGATATGCGCAAACAGGAAGCTGAGCAGCGCCTCGCTCTCTTTTTCCGTTACGTCCACAATGCGCGAGGTAAACCCTTCGTTCACAAACAGCGCCTGCTTGCCGGTCACCGGATGGGTACGCACCACCGGGTGCAACAGCGGCGGATGTTTTGCGACCGCATCCAGCCAGCGCTGGTGCTCCTCTTCCGTTTTACGGTACTTATACTCCTGGAACGATTTTTTAAAATCATGCTCCGCCCGCAGGCCACTTAGCAAGGTCTGGAACGGCGCGGAGAGCGCCTCAAACGCCGCAATGCCGCTCGCCCACAGCGTATCGCCGCCGGTCTCTGGCAGTAGTTTTGCTGCCAGAATCGCCCCGGCTGGCGGTGTGTCGATAAAGGTAACATCCGTATGCCAGTTGTCATTATCGGGCGGGTTATCGTTATGAGTGTCCAGCACGATAATTTCCTCCACCCCTTCCGCATGCGGGTAGACCGGGTGGATATGCAGGTCGCCAAAACGCAGGGCCAGCGCGCGCTGCTGTTGCGGGGTGATGGCCTGCTCGCGCAGGAACACCACCTGATGGCGCAGCACCGCGTGGTACAGCTGCTCAAACTGGTTATCGCTCAGCGGACGGGTTACGTCCAGGCCCGACACCTGCGCGCCAATGTACGGCCCCAACGGGATAATCGTCAGACGTTCACTCATTGTATTTCTCCATGCCAGGGCGTCAGGCGACGCTGTAGCGTGCGCAGTCCCAGTTCTAATCCAAAGGCGATCGCGGCGATGACCGCGATCCCTGCCAGTACCACGTCAGTCGCCAGGAACTCTCCCGCCGACTGCACCATAAACCCAAGGCCGCGCGTGGCGGCAATCAGCTCTGCCGCCACCAGCGTTGACCAGCC
Source organism: Enterobacter cloacae complex sp.6700776 (assembly GCF_048284255.1). Taxonomy (NCBI): domain Bacteria; kingdom Pseudomonadati; phylum Pseudomonadota; class Gammaproteobacteria; order Enterobacterales; family Enterobacteriaceae; genus Enterobacter; species Enterobacter cloacae complex sp.6700776. The sequence continues at coordinate 243,650 of NZ_JBLVYK010000005.1, forward strand.
CACCCCAAGGCCGATGCGCAACCCGGTCAATATCTCCGGCAGCGCACCTGGTAAAATGACGAACAGCAGTACCTGCGCGCGGCTGGCGCCGAGCGACTGCGCCGCACGTATGCGTACCTGCTGCGCACTCTTTACGCCAGCCAGGGCCGACATTGCTACCGGCGCAAAAATAGCCAGATATATCAGTAAGATCTTTGACGTCTCGCCGATGCCAAACCAGATCACCATCAGGGGCAGATAAGCCAGCGGCGGTACGGGACGGTAAAGCTCTATCAGCGGGTCGAGAATGCCGCGCACCGTCGGGCTCAGTCCCATCGCAATCCCCACCGGAACGCCAATAATGACCGCCGCCAGCAGCGCCACCAGAATACGCGTCAGACTGGCGCCTAAATGCTGCCAGAGGGTGGCATCCATAAAGCCCTGCGGTCCGGCGATGGCGATCAGTTTTTCCAGAACCTGGCCTGGCGGGGGCAGAAACAGCGGGCTGATCCACTGCTGCGCGGCAACCGCCCACCATACCGCCAGCAACACCACCAGCGTGCTGACACTTAAGGTGAGCTGGCGAGAGAACGGCCAGCGTAAGGCACGGCGCGTCCGCCGCGTTTTTTCACTGAAGACAATGCTCATGAGAACGCCTCCCGCTGTTCAAACACACGGCTCAGGATGTATTCCCGTTTTTCGATAAATAGCGGGTCTGATTTAATGCTGCGTACTGGCTCTCCCGCCATATAGCGCCGGGCAAACTCAAGCGGCAGACGCTCCAGCACGCGTCCCGGTCCCGGTGAGAGCAGCACCAGCTCCGTCGCCATAAACACGGCCTCTTCGATATCGTGGGTGATTAACAGCACCTGCTTGCCGGTTTCGTGCCACAGGCGCAGCAGCAGGGTTTGCATCTGCTCACGGGTAAAGGCATCCAGCGCCCCGAAAGGTTCGTCCAGCAACAGCAGCTGAGGGTTAGCCGCCAGCGCACGGGCAATCCCGACGCGCTGACGCTGCCCGCCTGAAAGCTGCCAGATAAAGCGTTTTTCAGCCCCCTCCAGCCCGACCTTTTTCAACATGTCGCGCGCCGTATTCAGACGCTGTTCACGCGCTACGCCGGCCAGTTGCAGACCAAACGCAACGTTTTCCTGCACGTTTCGCCACGGAAGTAGCCCTTCGTTCTGGAAGACCACGCCGCGCTCTGCGCCCGGCCTCGTTACCCGTTTTCCTTCGAGTTGGATCGTGCCGTGCTGATACGGTACAAACCCGGCGATCAGGTTCAGCAGCGTCGTTTTCCCGCAGCCGGACGGCCCCAGTACGACCAGCAGTTCACCGCTGTCCAGCGTCAGGTTGATCTCTTTCAGGGCGGGTTTGCCGCCGTAATCGGCAGACAGGTTTGTAATGTTCAGCATCGCAGCCCCCTTATTTCACAAAGCGGTCGGTCACGAACCGGCTGTAATCCGCTGCCACCGCAGGCACTTTGCCCTGCTCTTTCAGGAACGTCGCAGTGTCGACAATCGCTTTGCTCACCGGCCCGTTCAGCTGCTGGACCTGCTGCGCAGGTGTCAGATAGGTGTTGCCTTTCACCAGCCCCGGCACGTCAGCTTCCGGCACGCCGCTCAGACGTGAGAGTTTCTCCAGGTTGGCGGGCTGTTTCAGCCATTCATCCGGGTTGCTGATGTAAGGCTGCTGGGCGTCGATGGCGCTTTTGGCGAAGGCTTTCACCACTTCAGGGTGTTTTTCGGCAAAGTCCTTACGAACGACCCAGACATCAAGTGTTGGCGCCCCCCATTGCCCCACTTTTTCGGAGTCGGTCAGCACGGTGCCGTCTTTTTCCAGCTCGTTGACGGCGGGCGCCCAGACGTATGCTCCGTCAATGTCGCCACGCTGCCAGGCGGCAATAATCGCTGGAGGTTGCAGGTTGATGATCTGCACCTGGCCCGGCTTAATGCCCCAGTGTTTCAGCGCTGCCAGCAGGCTGTAATGCGTGGTGGAGATAAACGGCACCGCGATGCGTTTGCCAATCAAATCTTCGGGTTTCGTGATGCTTTTCTTCACCACCAGCGCTTCGGAATTTCCGAGCTGCGATGCCAGCAGGAAGACTTCAATCGGCACCTGCTGGCTGGCGGCAACGGCCAGCGGGCTGGAACCCAGGTTGCCAATCTGCACGTCGCCCGAGGCTAACGCCCGCACAATTGCCGCGCCGCTGTCGAACTTGCGCCAGTCGACGTTCGCCCCGCTCGCTTTGGCGAAGGTGTTATCCGCCTGCGCGACTTTCGCCGGTTCCGCGGAAGTCTGATACGCGACGGTGACGTCCACCGCCTGCGCCTGAAATGCCCACAGCGCCAGTGCACCAAGTAACGTGATTCGCGATGAAATTGCCATACCGTCTGCTCCCCTTGTTGTTATAAGGGCAGTATTTCCGGCGTGGGATTTTTGATAAAGGAATAAAAAAGAATCGCTAATGACGATTCGTTTTTAGAAAAAAAGCGGGAAAGGATAGTGAATTTTGTACGGTTGTTTCGCCGGGTGGCGGCTGCGCCTTACCCGGCCTACAAATTGCACGAACCGTAGGCCGGGTAAGCGCAGCGCCACCCGGCAAAGGCCTCAGCGCTGAACCGTCAGCGCAGCAATATCCTGCGGCGTGGTCCGACAGCAGCCGCCAATCAGCTTCGCGCCTGCTTCCAGCCACTGCGGTAAATACCCCGCCAGCGTCTCGCACGTTTCACCGTGGTGATGCCAGGTTTTACTCACCGCATCGTAATGCTCGCCGGAGTTCGGATAGACCACCAGGGGCAGCGACGTCAGGCTGTGCAGATGCGTCAGCGCCGCCGTGGTGTTTTCCAGCGCGATACAGTTAATCCCCAGCGCGACAACCTGCGGGTAGCTTTCCAGCGCAGAAACAACATCCCGCAGCGGCGTTCCGTCGCTCAGGTGCTCACTGTCACGCAGGGTAAATGAGAACCATGCCCGGGCGCGCGGATACGCCGTCAGCAACGCCGCCAGCGCCTTAATCTCAGTGAACGAAGGCAGCGTTTCACAGGCCAGGAGGTCCGCGCCCGCATCCAACAGCGCCTCTACACGCGGGCGGTGGAAGGCGGTAAATTCTTCAGCGCTACGCACATAATCGCCGCGATACTCGGAACCATCGGCCAGATACGCGCCGTAAGGGCCCACAGATCCCGCCACCAGCAGCGTGCCCGCCTGCGCATTCTCTGCCAGGTACGCTTCGCGCGCTTTGCGTGCCAGCTCTACGCTTTTGCCGATCAGCGTCCGGGATTGCGACTCGTCCAGCCCGCGAGCGGCAAAGCCTGCGGGTGTCGCCTGATAACTGGCGGTGATCGCCACCTGTGCCCCCGCGCGGTAGTAGTCGAGGTGTACGTCGCGGATCAGCTCCGGATTTTCCATCAACACTTTGGCCGACCAGAGACTGTCGGCAAGGTTAAAACCGCGCGCTTCCAGCTCCGTTGCCATCGCCCCATCCAGCACGACAAACGGCTGTTTTTCAAGGAGGGCGGTAAGCGGATTATTCTGCGACATGTTCAGGCTCCTGCGTGGTCAGATTTCGGGTCAGGTAGTACGCACCATAACACAGGGCGACAAACGGAAGCCCGCAATAAAGGGCAATACGCTGGCTTGGGTCAAACCACAGGCCGACGCAGGCCACCAGACAGAGGATAAAGCCAAGCACGGGCACCAGCGGATACCATGGCGCGCGATAATGCAACGCGGATAGCGGCTGGCCGGACTGCACGTGACGGCGACGAAACACGAAGTGCGACGCGCAAATGCTAATCCACACCGCCACCACCGCAAAACCGGAAATGGCTGACAGGGCCACAAACACCGTATCCGGCGCGACCACGCTGGAGAACAACGCCAGCACGCCGCCCAGCATGGAAACAGAAAGCGCCGTCAGCGGCACGCCGTTTTTGTTGACGCGGGCAAAGCAGCGCGGCAACGTTTTCTCGTTAGACAGAGACCACAGCATACGGCCAGAGGCGTACAGACCCGAGTTCGCCGCCGAGAGGATCGCCGTCAGGATCACAAAGTTAAAGATATCCGCCGCATACGGAATGCCGACCTTTTCAAACACCAGCACGAACGGACTTTTCTCCACGCCAGCCTGCTGCATCGGGATCAACGCCGCCAGCACAAACACGGTGCCAATAAAGAAGATGATGAGCCGGGCGATGGTGGTGCGAATAGCAACCGGAATAACCTTGTGTGGGTTTTCCGTTTCCCCTGCCGCGATGCCGATAAGCTCCGTTCCTGAGAAGGCAAAGTTGACCGCCACCATGGTCATCAGGATCGGCAGACCCCCGTGCGGGAACCAGCCTTCGGCGGTAATGTTGCTTAGTCCCGGCGCGGCAGAGCCGTCCGCCATCGGGATAAAGCCAAAGATGGCCGCGCCGCCGAGAATAATAAAGGCGATGATGGTGATAACCTTGACCAGCGAGAACCAGAATTCTCCTTCCGCGAAAAAGCGCGTGGAAATCACGTTAAGACCAAAAATCACAGCGCAAAAGACAACGCACCACGTCCAGACGGGAACCTGTGGGAACCAGTACTGCATGCAGAACCCGGCCGCGGTAAAGCTCGATCCCAGCGCCACTGTCCACGTAAGCCAGTAGAGCCACGCCACGGTATACCCCGTCGCCGGGCCGAGATAGCGGGCGGCATAGACGTGAAACGCGCCGGTTTCCGGCATCGCCACGGAAAGTTCGCCCAGGCATTGCATGACCAGCCAGACCACCAGCGCACCGATAAGATATGCCAGCAGCGTGCCCGCCGCGCCGGTTGTCGAGATGATATATCCGGTATTGAAGAATAACCCTGTGCCGATAACGCCACCCAGCGAGAGCATAATCAGGTGGCGGGTTTTCATGGTGCGCTTAAGTTGCCCGTTTTGTTGTTCTGTTTGCATGTTACCTTCTAAACGTATGGACATCTAAACATCCAAAGAAGGAGTGTTATACCGCGATTGTTAACAAAAAGCCACCCGGCGCGACTTCAGCGCAATTATTGGTAAATCCTTAAATCAGTTCTATAGTCGACACAGTTTCTTCTTCACCAGGACTCACTATGCGATTTAACGGACTGACCAAAGGTTTCTTTATTCTCATCCTGGCCCTTGTAACCTGGGCCTTCTTTGACGTGCTGTCTCCCTATTTCTCGGCGATTCTGTGGGCCGCGATCCTGACCATCATTTTCAACCCGGTGAAAAACAAACTGCGTACCGCGCTGGGCGATCGCAACGGGCTGGCTTCACTCCTCACACTCGGCATTATCTGCTTGATTGTGTTTATTCCGTTGATGGTGATCCTTTCCTCGCTCGCGGTGGAACTGAACATGGTTTACACCAGGCTGCAACAGAACAACACGCAGTTCCCGGAAGTGATCGCCGGTATCTTCAACCGCCTGCCGGACTGGGCCAGCGGCTTCCTGGCGGATCACAACCTGACCAACGCCGCGCAGATCCAGAAAAAACTCTCCGATGTCGCGTTACAGGGCGGGCAGTATCTGGCGGGCAGCGCGTTCCTGATTGGGAAAGGGACGTTCGGCTTTGCCATCAGCTTTGGCATTATGTTGTATCTGCTGTTTTTCTTGCTGAAAGACGGGCCGTATCTGGTGCGCCAGATCCTCGACTCGCTGCCGCTGTCTGACTTCGTCAAACAGCACCTGTTCGCTAAGTTTGTCGGCGTGTCGCGCGCCACGGTAAAAGGCACGGCGGTCGTGGCGGTGGTTCAGGGCACGCTCGGTGGTATCGCCTTTGCTATTGTCGGTATTGACGGCAGCGTATTGTGGGGCGCACTGATGGCATTCCTCTCCCTGGTGCCTGCCGTTGGGTCGGCCATCGTCTGGGTTCCCGCCGCCATCTTCCTGTTTGCCACTCACCAACTGTGGCAGGGTCTGTTCATTGTGGGCTTCTTCGTCATTATCGTCGGGCTGGTGGACAACCTGTTGCGTCCGCTGCTGGTGGGCAAAGACACCAAAATGCCGGACTACCTGATACTGATCACCACGCTCGGCGGTATGGAGCTGTACGGCATCAACGGCTTTGTGATTGGGCCGCTGATTGCCGCTCTGTTTATCGCCTGCTGGAACCTCTTCTCCGGCCGCGATCACGCAGGCAACGCCGAGGAGCTGGACGCAGACTTTATCGAAGAGGGGAGAAATTCTCCGGATCTATAAAGAAACGCGTTCTGTGAGGCGGCCCTGTGCCGCCTTTTTTTTCGCGATAAATCAGAGGTTTTCTATAATCTGAAATGAACGCTCTTCCACATTTGTCGTAGAAGGATCCAACAGGTGCGAATCGCCACGATCACGAACTGGGCTTATGGTGTCACGGTGTGCCTGACCATTGCCTCCGGCATCGTCATGCTGATGGCTTCCCACGCCGATAACATCGAACGTGAAGCCGTTAAACAACGCCAGGTCTTCGATCAGCTGACGGAGGAGATCGAGACAGACACCTGGATGCTCTCCGATCTGGCGCGGCTTTACGTCATCCAAAAAGAGCCCGAGGTGCTTGAGAAATATCAGGCGAAAGAAGCCGAGCTGAAGAATATCGAACACACGCTGCGACAGCTCAAAAATACGGGGGCATCGGGCGAAGAGCTGGCGCTGCTGTACGACGGACTGAAAATTGTAGACGATCTACAGGATGAACAGCAGGCAGCCATTGACGGTATCGCCCGTGGCGAGGAACAGCAGGCCGTTTCGCTGCTGTTTGGTAAGAGCTATGAGCTGGAACTCGAACGGGCACACAACACTATCGAACGCTTTCGCATGCTGCTGGACAAGCGCATTATTGCCGACGTGCAGGCCGCAACCAAAACGTCCAAAACGCTTCGAACGGCCTCTGAGGTGATGGTCGGCCTGACCGCCCTGCTCTTCCTGTTTGTGATGGTTTTCATCCTCAAGCGCCGCGTACTCCGTCCGGTGGTGCGTCTGAGTGACGTAGTTCATCGTCTTGCATCGCAGGATTACGCCGTCGAAACGCCGAACTTTACCCAGGTTGATGAAATCGGTGATATGGCGCAGGCCATCCGCATCTTCCGTGAGAACGGGCTGGCAAGGCAGCGGCTGGAAAAAGAGCGCGATGCTGACTGGGCCATCCGCGAACTGCTGGCGCGAATGACCCAGCGGTTGCAGGGCTGTGAAAACTTTGCCGACGTGATGAATGTGGCGGAGCTGTTTGCACCCAATATTGCGCCGGGGGTTTCAGGGCGTCTGTATATTCTGGAACGCGAGCCGTGGCAGATGCGCTGTACGGCCGAATGGCTATCGCCAGAAGGGGATAAAAAGCCGTTCCATCCTGACGAATGCTGGGCCGTCCGGCGTGGTCAAAGCCATCCGCCAGTGAACGGCGAGCCGGATATCGGCTGTTATCATCTGCCCGAATCACAGGCGCAGCAATCGCTGTGCGTTCCCCTGATTGCTCAGGGCGAGGCGATTGGATTGCTCTCATTCCAGAACATCACGCCTGAAACCGCGCCGTCCCGCGCCTATCTGGAACTGATGGCCGAGGCGCTGGGACTGGCGCTGGCCAACCAGCGGCTGCGCGATGCGCTGCTGGAAAAAGCCCTGTTCGATCCCTTGACGGGGCTGCGTAACCGCCACCATCTGGAAGATACGTTACGTACTCAAATGAAGCAGGCGGTGCGTAACGAGGAGCCGGTAAGCTGCCTGATGATCGATATCGATCACTTCAAGAGCATTAATGACCGCTTTGGTCATGAGGCCGGCGATCTGGTGATTAAAAGCGTGGCAGCCATTATTCAACGGGCGGTACACGATAGCGGGCTGGCCTTCCGCTATGGGGGTGAAGAGTTTTTGGTGCTTCTTACCGGTGCAGATGAGGAAGCAGCGCACGCCGCTGCAACGGAGATCTACAACGGCGTGCATGCGCTTTCGCTGCGCTACGGGCTTTCGGAGATTGGCCCGGTGGATGTGTCGATCGGGATCGCCAGCTATCCGCAGCACGCCCAGAGCGATAATCTGCTGCGCGCGGCGGACGTCGCGTTGTACCGGGCGAAAGAGCTGGGCCGCTCGCGGATTGTCAGCTTTGGGATGCTGGAGGCGGGCTAAAGGGGTTATTCGAGCCTCAGGTTCAGGATCGCGCGATCGCCCAAAGCACCACCATACCCAGCAAATTACTCCGCTTTTCCACGTACAGGGTGCCATCGATTAAATAATATCCCTGAGGATAACAGATGCGGATCTCTCTCTTGAGTTCCGGCTCATAGACTTCCGCCCCCGAACAGCTATTTCTGCTGCCGGATTCATACCGGTAAGGTTGGCTCCAGGCAGAGTATTCTCCGTTCAGTAGCCAGGCCGCGGTAAAGATGACGAAAATGGCAACCGGCAGGCTGAAGATGATGAGGCCGAGGTAAAGTTTGACAACGTCAACAAGGGTTTTGTCTTTAAACGCCCTCTTCGCGGCGAACATCACCATCGCCACCAGCGGCAGCAGCAATGTGACAGCCGCAAGATACTGTTCCCCCAGGGCCGTAAGAAATGTCACGCGATAAATCTCGATTGACCAGACAACAAAGCCAAATATCAACGCTAACCCGCCAACGATGAGTGGAATTAAAAAGGCATAGCTATCTTTTTTCATGATGGACGGTTCCTTGTCATGCGTCTGCGGTAAGAAGGTTAAGCATCGCTCGGGTGGCTGCCGACTGACGGCGTTTTTACATCCTGATTATGATGGATAAACGTGGGGAGAGATAAAATATATAAACTAGTAGGATAACTAAATTATAATTCTTATACTTATGTTAAAACGTGGAGGCTGAAATGCGATTAATCCTAATGCTGTGCTGCTTTTTAGTGCAAAGCGTCACCCTGGCTGGTGAGTTGCCAAAACCTGCTGGTAAACCCATTTTAACGATTTACGGTAATATCGAGAACACGAATGAAAGTGGAAAAGCCGTGTTTGATATCGCCAGCCTTGAAAAACTCGGTATGGTGAGCTTCCAGACATCATCCCCCTGGTATAATGGCCGCACAAAGTTTGAGGGTGTTCCAATGAGCAAACTCATGGATTATATTGGCGCAAAGGGTAACGTGGTCAATGTTATAGCGCTTAATGATTACGCGACAGCCATCCCGCTGAGCGACTTTAAAAAATATAATGCCATACTCGCTTTGAAGGTTAATGGTGAATATATGCGCATCCGAGATAAAGGTCCGGCATTCATTGTATATCCCTACGACAGTCTTCCTGAATTAAATAATCAGATATATTATTCGCGATCGGCATGGCAGGTCAGCAAAATGAAGATTGAATAGCAGTTCAGGAGAACATAATGAACAGGATACTGGTTGGTATCATTTTTTCTCTTTTTATCACGACTGGATATATTGCTTTTCTTGTTTACGATCGACAGCAGGAGCTCCAAAAACTGACTCATTACACGGAGTCATGGTCTGTCGCCCAACTGGTATCCGAATATTACCGCTTTGAATCATGGCTTGGTCTGTACGCAACCGATTCCGATGACGTTACGATAGACCAGGTCCGGATGCGGCTGGAAATTATGCTAAGCCAGAATGATCTGTTTAAGGAGGGGGATTTAGGGCATTACATTAAAAACGTTCAGGCACATCATGACCTCGCGTTAAGCCTTGATAAAATCCTTACGTATCTGGATGCTAACCTCGAAAAAATGAGCCATTCGGATGTAAAAACATACCTTCATACCATGCATTTGCTGGATGCTCCACTCAGTCAGCTTTCATCAAGCGCGTTAACGAAAGACATTAGCACAATTAACAGTAGCAACCATAAAATACAGATCCTGTATTATATTTACTCAGCCCTCTCTTTACTGCTGATCATTCTGAGTATTATCCTGGGTTTTTTAACGATCTATCAAAATAAAAACATCCTTAAAGCGCACAGGCAGGTTGAAAGTCTTGCAGAAGAACTCCAGTTATCCAAGGAGACCCTACAGATTCAGAATTCAAAACTAGAGTATGACGTTTACCATGATTCCCTCACTGGCATGAAAAACCGTCTGTACTTCTGGGATGAGCTCAGCAAACTCAATCTTGAGGCCGAAGAAAATCATGTTCCCGTTACGGTAATGTTATTTGATTTAGACCGATTCAAAGAAGTCAACGATACCTATGGTCATGATGCTGGCGATTTACTGTTACGTCAGGTATCCAGGCGATTGACCGCCATGAGCAATATTTCAGACAGATTTTACCGTTTAGGCGGAGACGAGTTTGCTTTTTTAGCCAGTGGGTTAAACGAAAGCGAAGCCGTTTTACGCGCTAGAGAAATCAGCGAGAATATCAGTAAACCCTATACGATTAATAACCAGCTCATAAAAATTGCCACCTGCGTGGGTATTGTTTTATCAGATAATGAACGACGTGCTGATTATCTTTATAAGTTCGCCGATCTGGCGCTCTATGAAGCCAAAAAGGCAGGCTCACAGCAGATTAAAGTTTTCCGTCAGCGAATGCTTCAGAAGTTGCAGGAGAGCAGAACGCTTGAAAATGATATGGCAAGGGCGATAGAAAACAATGAGTTTATTGTTTATTACCAGCCTATTGTGAATTCCGTCAGCAAGGAAATTTACGGCTATGAAGCGCTTATTCGCTGGATGCATCCTGTAAAGGGAATGCTTTCCCCGGATAGCTTTATTTTCGCCGCTGAAAAAACAGGCATGATCAACGAGATAGGTAAAACCGTACTTAAACTGGCCTGTAGGGAAGCGGTCTCCTGGGCTGTTCCGGCCAGGATCTCCGTAAACGTCTCGCCTGTTCAATTAGGCAGCAAATCATTTATTAATACGGTGCAGACCGTTCTGGCTGAGACCGGGCTCCCGGCTAACCGTCTTGAGTTAGAGGTCACGGAGTCATCCCTCTTTAGTGACAGAAATAACCCCATTGCGATTCTGAAAAAACTCCGCGCACTGGGCGTAAGAATTTCCATTGATGATTTTGGCACGGGTTATTCGTCGCTCTCCAGACTCAGCGAACTGAATTTTGATAAAATCAAGATCGATAAATCTTTTGTCAATCCGATATCTACACAAGAAGATGCGCTTAATATTGTGAAGCTTATTACCGGTATGGCTAAGAGCCTTAATATGCGCGTTATAGCCGAGGGCGTTGAGACCGAAGAGCAGCTTGAGCGGCTTCAGGCTCTGGGTTGCGAGCTTGTGCAGGGATATCTTTTCAGCAAACCACAGCCTCGGGTCGACAGCAAAATTAAGAGCGGCCAGGAATGATTCCCTCTCCTCAGCCCGATGCCAACCGTGATCACGTTTTTCACCCCTGGGTATTCACTTATAAAAATCAGGTGTTATCATTCACCCCGTAAATACCTTTCAACTCAACCCGAGGCTTTGATGCTGGAGAATGTAATCATCCGATAATCAGCTTACCGACCTTTCCAGGCCGGACTGATTATCAATGCGCCGAAATCGAATGCGGACACCGCTGTGTGTTTGCACGTTTTGCACATGATGATTAAACAGGTTTTCCAGTATGAATTTATCCCGTCAGGAACAACGTACCTTACACGTTCTCGCCAAAGGTGGCCGTATTGTGCACGTCCGCAATACCTCCGGCCGCGTCACCGCCGTTGAATGCTATAGCCGCGAAGGGCTACTGCTGGCTGACTGCACGCTCGCCGTTTTCAAAAAGCTCAAAACCAAAAAGCTGATCAAATCCGTTAACGGTCAGCCCTACCGCATTAACACTACCGGGCTGAATAACGTCCGCGCCCAGCCCGATAACCGTTAAGGAGAGGATGATGGATATCCCACGTATTTTTACTGTTAGCGAAAGCGAACACCGCATTCATAACCCCTTTACGCAAGAGAAGTACGCGACGCTGGGCCGCGTGTTACGCATGAAGCGAGGCACACGCATTCTCGATCTTGGCAGCGGCTCGGGAGAGATGCTTTGCACCTGGGCACGTGATTACGGTATCACCGGTACCGGCATCGACATGAGCCCGCTCTTCACCGCGCAGGCCACGCGGCGCGCAGAGGAACTCGGCGTCAGCGAACGCGTCCATTTCATTCATAACGACGCGGCTGGCTATGTCGCGAATGAAAAATGTGACGTGGCGGCCTGCGTTGGCGCAACCTGGATTGCGGGTGGCGTAGCCGGGACGATGGATCTGCTGGCAAAAAGCCTCAAGCCCGGGGGAATAATGCTCATTGGCGAACCGTACTGGCGTCAGGTACCCGCGACGGAGGAGACAGCCCAGGCGTGCGGCGTCTCGTCGATTGCAGACTTTCTCACTCTGCCCGGTCTGGTTGCGTCTTTCGATCAACAGGGCTATGACCTGGTTGAAATGGTGCTGGCAGACCAGGAAGGCTGGGACAGGTACGAAGCCGCAAAATGGATGACCATGCGTCGCTGGCTGGAGGAAAACCCAGAAGATGACTTCGCGCAGGAGGTTCGGGCGGAGCTGACGATAGCGCCTGAACGTCATGTGACGTACTCGCGGGAGTACTTTGGCTGGGGGGTGTTTGCGTTAATGGCGCGATAATATGGCGCTGGCGGTATAGCCTTGGGGGTTATGCCGCCGATCAACAGACAGGGTTGAGCATTCAGCCAGAAAGTGCAGCATAGATGGGTTGAGTTGTTCAGGATGAACTGGATATTGATAGTAAGGCGCTACGCATCACCCAGGGCAAGACAGGTGCTCAAGGCTCGTTATAACGAACGCGGGGATATCAGCGAAGGCGCCGACGCCGAAGACCTGGTTTAAGAATAGTAAAGTATCAGGCTGGTAAATTCAGCCGTCCTGATACTTACGCGCATCAATTTTCAACAATTCAACATTGTATTTATTAATTAATTTCCGATTGGGCAAAAGCGACCAAAACATAACCGCCATATATAAACAAGACAACATCAAGATAATTCCAACAATCATATAGCCCGTACCATCCTTCAATAGCGTAGATGGAAATATAAGACCAAAAACAATATAGAAAATGGCAGCAAGTTTAGCACATAAACGATAGCGGCTATACTTACCCTTATAACGGATAAAGAACTTATCATATTTCTTCTGAATGTGGGGTGCTAAGTGTCCCCATCGCCATGATGGCATATTCAATTCGGAATGAGTCCTTATATACAGAACTAACTGCCTGAGTTTTTTGTTTTTCATTCCCAATACGCTTTTTTTAACATCCCTTTTTATTTCGGCTTTCATAAACTCCATTTCGAGAGGGTCAATATACTCAGAGTATTTTTCAAAAAGATGTGTATATCGCGTCGCTTTTGGTAGAAACCAACTCACATCTTTAAATAATTTATAAACGCCGACTGCTGCGGTTATAGACGTGATAACGAGCCCTGCAAATGTGAGTATATCTTTTATCTCCATACAACGATTCCTCCTGAGTAATAGCCATGAACAATATACTATGGGGAGACCTGGAATCCTATTACGAAAATCCCATCAACAATGGTATCCATGCCTATGCGGAGGGTGTCGAAGTAATGCTGTTCGCCTTGGCTACCTGTCCCAGCTCGTGGCACTTGCTCAGAACCGCTATCACGATGCGCCGAAAGAAAATGTTTTTACAGGGCATAAACTGGATGTACAAAATGATCGAGAAAGCTACGAACCTTTTAGCGGTGACGAACTGACTAAGGTATATACGGTGCTTGATGAAGAGATGAAAGCAGTAGCGATGGTGGGGATGTATAGCGGCATGAGATTAAACGAAATCTGCTCTCTGCGACTCAGCAATATCAAAACTATTGAGGGGAGTTGGTGTTTCGAGGTGACGGAAGGTAAGACACGCAATGCGGCTCGCCTGGTTCCAATTCATAGTCGATTGACGACGCTCGTTAAAGACCTCATCCAGAACAACCACAATGGCTACTTATTCTACTATGCCAGCATCACAGAACGTGCAGATGGCAAGCGCTCAACGTGGCATACACAGCGATTTATACGGGCTAAACGTAAAGCGTTGGGTGAAAAAGGCACGGAGCGGAAGGTGTTTCATAGTCTGCGAGGAATGTTTATCAGCCAGCTTGATCGGCATGGTGTACCAGAGGACAGGATCGCTTTGATTGTGGGTCATGAGCGAGGGAAAACGGAGAGTTTCAGAACCTACAGCAAAGGCGCGGGGATGAAAGAACTATCGGAGTATGTAGAGTTGGTAAGTTACGGTAATATAGAATGAAAACAAGGGGCAAGCCCTGCCCCTTTCAGAATGGGAGAGTGCCGGTACATGGACCTACAAGCATGGGATAACATTATCTCTATCGCTTCGAATGCAGTGACAGCGCTGGGTGTGGTTGGAGGTGTAGTTTTTGGCGGTTCGAAACTGAAAGACTATCTTGATGTAAAAAAGAACGATATTGCTTTTCACACCGCGTTAGCATTATATGATGAGATCACAAACACTCGTGCTAAGTATAGCCAAATACGTATTTCATTAAATTATGTAATGAACATGTTGGGTGAACTATGCAAAAGCAATACAAATATTACTTCTAGTTCATATTTCCAAATTCAAGAAATAGGCACCACCGCTTTTCAGAATTCATTGACCATTGGCAACCTCCTTATCAAAACCAACAACTTCAATGTATTATTTAAAGGTGATTCATTTCCCAAAATACATGATATCGTTAACACCACTAATAAAATATCACTTAATATCACTAATTTCTTCGCTTGTGCCATCAACTCATCAAAAGGGAAATTAATTTCAAAAGAAGAACTAGAAATATTATCAGGACACTATAAAGAATATGAAAAACTGACAAGTGAATATCTAGACAAGTGTTCTGAAATACAGAAAACAAAGTTTGAGGACTTCATTATGTTTAAATAAAAAAGCCGGGATTAACCCGGCTCTTATGTTTTATTCTTTCTCAACTTCAACAGCGCTTCACTGATAGCCTTCTCAAGCCCGTTTTGTTCAACGTCCATCATGAACGAAGAGCGTGGAACCTTCAGGAACCGACACACGGCGCTAACATTCAGAAAGTCTGAAACGCGCTCGTCTGCAACAATCAGCAGTGGGAAACCGTTATTCGTCTGAAATTGAATTTTCATAGTAATCACCTCTTCTTTGCCTCGCCCTCTATCACCTGCCGTGTAGGTTTGACTATAGCCAAATCGCCAACAGCGGTGGTATGGGCAATTCTTCACGGTGGGGCCAAATGGTCAGCCCCAAAATCCGCTTTCTTACGCTGTGTCGTTCGTTAGTCGTGTAGTGAAATCCGGACGGTACACAACAGGCAAGATAGAGCTTTCTGCGAATAGCTCAACGTTTTTAAACTTGTCTTGTACGCTCCAGATAATGGTGGAACATACGGGGCTGTTACGTTGGCTGTTTACGATTGTGTGGGGAAAGTAATTCATGATGGCAACGCCGCTAGGAGGATATCGCCTGTTGTTGGTGGGTTGTCTGATGGTGAAACCGGATGAATGCATCTATTTTATGTCGGAGGCCTCACTGTACACGCATAAGAGAATACTGAGTCTATTAACCCCCTTAGTTGTGGGAAAACATCAGAAAAGAGACGTCAGAGACAGTAAAAAGTCTATGCAAAAACAGACCTCTTTTATGCAGTGTTTATGCACTCGGTTTTATCGCCTTTTCACTAGAAAACATCGCTAAATAAGGCTTATAGCCTAATTAGGTCATGAGGCTGATCGCGTGGTGTACATAACGTACAATATGTTAAATGGCTGTACAATTAGTGAACACAGGCACTTCAAAACATCAAGTTATCTCCCTTGCCTCAGCCCAAAGCAGCATTGTGTAACTGCACTGCTTGTTGCAGTGAGGCGTGTCGCTGAAGGCATCACGTAGCGATATTTGGCGAAGAAAAGCGCTTTTCACCGAGGGCCTGGGCTGACGGTCTAGCAGATCACCAACAGAGCTGGGGATATTTTCAACAGGAGAATGTAAACTTGGAGGATAAAGAGCCGGGACACTTACGGGGCAGGTTGTAGAAATGAAGAAAATTTTACTATTTGTTGTGGCACTGCTGCCGCTGGCGGCTCATGCAGGAAAAATCACCATGAGCAACCCCGACGAACAAGTATTAAAGGGCGGGAGGAGGCTTTGCACTTACGAAAACAACATTTATCTGTTCACGCTGGTGACGCGCTCACAGTCCTGTCCTCACTCCAAGACGTTTGAGGCATCAGAGAACGAAAAATAGTTACTTGCTCTACTTCATATTGGATGAAATTTAATCGCAATGGTGATGGTGATGGTGATATGCTAAAGAAGAAATGGGTTAAGAATTTGTTGTTTTTCATCGCATTAGCACTCATAGGTGCTGGTGTATTTGTCACACTTATAGTAGGAGCAACTGAGGGAACTGTTGTCATTGTAACAGGTTTCGGGTTGATGGTGCTTACTCAATTTGAATGGCATGAAATAAAGCTCTTAGGCATGGAAGCAAAATTAAGAGATACTATTAACGATGCTGAAAAAGTTTTAGAGAGTTTAAGAAAAGTTTCCTTACCTATTTCTGAAGTAGCTATTTCATTAGCCTCCAGAACCGGACGTCTAGATACAGCAACATCAAACAAAGATCTTTATAAATTAGTATCTTCAATTTCGAGTGAACTTGAACAAATTGGAGTTAAGCAAGATGAATTAACCGCAATCAAACACGATTGGTTTTACTTTACTACTTTTGACATGTGCTCATTGCTCTCAAATAAAATCATAACTATTCTTCAGGATCATCATAAAGAAGCAAGCAAAATCTATCAACAGTGGGTTGGAAATAAACCTATTAACGATACAGAAAAACAGCTTGAACTTCTAAAACCCGTTCGGGATGCAAGTGCTGAAATTGAAGAATTCCGTCATGCTTTCTGGAAAAAACCCTATAAAGACATCCCTGGAATTCTCAAGAAGTTAATAGATGATAGTAAAGTCCTTACAATGAATGAAAAACAAATATTCTGGAAAGAAAATGAAGAAAGCTGGAATGATGTTCTTTATTTTATTGAAAAAAATGAATTTAGACGACCAGAAGTTTGGTTAGCTGCGTAATTAATATATTGGGGCTAAATGCCCCAATAATGTTAACAACTATGCTTATAATAACTATGGTAAGGGCTTCCAAGGTACTAAATAAAATTCTTCTCCAAGACACTCAACACTGAGTCTTTCCCAGTTTATAATTGCTTTGGCAGGGAAATCCCCCCTGTTAGGCAATACATAACCTACTGCCCCAGGAATAATAAACGAATCATTTATAATTTCTTTCCCCGGTCTGCTTTCAAAAGCAGTACGATCTGCAAGATAAAACCAACCGTCATGACTAGGCTTTTGGAAAACAAGTCCGTAGGTGATATCTTTCGAGTCAATGATCTTGAACTCATCATAGAGCATCGGCTGCCCATTAGTGCCAAGTTCAATGATACGCACTATACTGGGAGCAGTTCCAGGTGGAGTAGCGCTCATTAAAGCATCTAAAACTTCTTGGTCACGAGAGGTGGGTTCATCTGTATTCAGCCACGTCTCGACCATATGTTCCTTACCTTGCGCAAGAAAATAAATCCTAAAGTATCCCGCCATTATCAATGCCTCCGCACAGTGTTTAAACCGAACCAGCATAACTTAAAATTTCAACAATAGAAGCCATAAAGCCCCATTAGTGGTAAAGAGGCAAGCGGAGCCGTTAGGCGACTACATCAATGTTCAGAATGATCACACCTTATCAGGGTGCTCGTGTACCTTTCGGAGCGTGAGCGAAGCGCTGGCAGAGCCTGCATGTCGTGTGCAGGTACGTTTACCACTATTCACCTGTTTACGTGGCTCATACGGCCACACATCGGGCTTAAATGCGTGTGATCAATCTGTTTCGGGAGGATTTAGAGACGTTGGCAGCGTCATCAGCTTCGAGTTGATAGCGGTTCGTATGGACTGTTCACGCTTTGTACCTGTTCGAGCTTTACAACTACAGGCCGCTACGTGCTAACATCCCTGAATAGCCACTGTTAACCATAGCGGCAACTGTTGGTCATAGAATCCCTTAAAAAAAGATTGTATCTTGAGAGCGATAATCGCCTTAAGATATTGTTTTTAAAGGATTTTGTTGTGTGAGTGCCGATAATAGGAGTCGAACCTACGACCTTCGCATTACGAATGCGCTGCTCTACCAACTGAGCTATATCGGCCCTGAGAGGCCGGTTACGAGCGTAACCACGGGGCAAAAGAGTAGATCTAACCGGGTGATGCGTCAATGCCCTTTTGAATCAAACGGCTATTTTTGCATCACCCGAGATTATTTACGCACGAATGGTATCATCACCGAAGCCGATCCACTTGTAGGTGGTCAGCGCTTCCAGCCCCATCGGACCGCGGGCATGCAGCTTCTGAGTGCTCACAGCCACCTCCGCGCCAAGACCAAACTGGCCGCCGTCGGTGAAGCGCGTCGAGGCATTCACGTAAACCGCAGACGAATCCACTTCATTCACAAAACGATCGGCATTGCGCAGGGTGCGCGTCAGGATCGCGTCAGAATGCTGGGTTCCGTGTTCACGAATGTGCGCAATAGCGTCATCGAGATCCGCAACTACCTTCACGTTCAGATCCAGCGACAAATACTCATCGTCGTACTGCTCCGCGTTAACCGGAACGACCTTTGCCGGACCGTCTTTCAGCAGGGCGAGAGCCTTCTCGTCCGCATGCAGCGTAACGCCACTTTCCGCCATCTGCTTGCTCAGCGCTGGCAGGAAGGTACTGGCGATGCCCTGATGCACCAGCAGCGTTTCCACCGTATTACAGGTGCTTGGACGCTGAGTTTTAGCGTTGACGATAATCTTCAGTGCAGGTTCGATCTCCGCGGTGTCATCCACCACGATATGGCATACGCCGATACCGCCGGTAATGACCGGAATGGTGGAATGCTCACGGCACAGCTTGTGCAGGCCCGCGCCGCCGCGTGGGATGAGCATGTCGATGTGTTTGTCCATGCGCAGCATCTCGTTGACCAGCGCGCGGTCGGGGCTTTCAATCGCCTGCACGGCAGCCGCCGGTAAGCCGCACTCCTCCAGCGCCTGCTGAATGACGTTCACCGTCGCGGCGTTGGTGCGCCAGGTCTCTTTCCCGCCACGCAGGATAGCGGCGTTACCGGTTTTCAGGCACAGGGAGGCAACATCCACCGTCACGTTTGGACGCGCTTCGTAAATCACACCGATGACGCCGAGTGGCACACGACGACGCTCAAGGCGTAACCCGCTGTCGAGCACCCCACCGTCAATCACCTGCCCTACCGGGTCGGCGAGGTTGCACACCTGACGGACGTCGTCGGCGATACCTTTCAAACGCGCCGGGGTCAATGCCAGACGGTCGAGCATCGCTTCGCTCAAGCCGTTGCGACGCGCTTCCAGCAGATCCTGCTCGTTGGCGAGCAAAATTTCCTGCGACTGGGATTCCAGATAATCAGCGATTTTTTCCAGCACGCGGTTTTTCTCGCGGCTGGAAAGGAGCGCCAGTTTATACGAGGCGGCTTTCGCGGCTGCGCCCATTTGTTCCAGCATGTTCTGGCTCCTTAACGAATAATCATGTCGTCGCGATGCACGGCAACCGGGCCATATTCATAGCCCAGGATGGCGTCGATCTGCTGGGAATGGTGGCCAGCAATCCGACGCAGCGCGTCGCTGTTATAACGGCTTACGCCATGAGCGATGTCGCGACCTTCAAGGTTACGGATTCGGATCACTTCACCACGCGAGAAGTTGCCTGTCACGCTTTTAATTCCTTTTGGAAGCAACGAGCTTCCTCTTTCCAGAATAGCGGCGGTCGCGCCTTCATCCACGGTCAATTCACCAGCCGGGGGCGCGCCAAAGATCCAGCGCTTGCGGTTTTCCAGCGGGGAGTCCTGGGCGTGGAAGCGTGTGCCCACAGAGATGCCTTCCATCACATCACCTATCACGCCCGGACGGCTGCCCGCGGCAATGATGGTGTCGATACCGGCCCGGCACGCCACGTCCGCAGCCTGGAGCTTGGTGCCCATACCGCCTGTCCCAAGACCAGAAACGCTGTCTCCCGCAATGGCACGCAGCGCATCGTCAATGCCGTGAACGTCTTTGATCAGTTCTGCCTGTGGATTGGAACGCGGGTCAGCGGTAAACAGCCCCTGCTGATCGGTCAGAAGCAGCAGCTTATCGGCCCCTGCCAGGATCGCCGCCAGCGCAGAGAGGTTATCGTTGTCGCCTACTTTGATTTCAGCGGTGGCAACAGCGTCGTTTTCGTTGATGACCGGAACGATATGGTTATCCAGCAGCGCGCGCAGCGTATCGCGGGCGTTCAGGAAACGTTCCCTGTCTTCCATATCCGCACGCGTCAGCAGCATCTGCCCAACGTGAATGCCATAAATGGAGAACAGTTGTTCCCAGAGCTGTATGAGTCGGCTTTGTCCTACGGCGGCCAGCAGCTGTTTGGAGGCGATCGTCGCGGGGAGCTCGGGGTAGCCCAGGTGTTCACGCCCGGCGGCAATCGCCCCGGAGGTCACAATCACAATACGATGCCCTGCGGCATGCAACTGAGCGCACTGACGTACAAGCTCAACGATATGGGCACGATTAAGGCGGCGCGATCCGCCTGTTAACACACTGGTACCGAGTTTTACCACCAGCGTCTGGCTGTCACTCATGATTCTCTGCCGTTCAACAATAAGGGAAAATGATGTCAGTCAGACGTTTTAACAGGTGTCAGCCCCGTTGCCAACTGCCTTAGCACATCACCCGTCACTTTGTTGCGCGGGATCAGGAAGCGTAGCGGCAGATTTTGACAATTTTATTACCGAAAAATTAAAACATACTTTTTTAGACATATTCTTACTTTGTCATAAAACGTTCACCCACTAACGATAAAACCCTTCCTGTTTTTCACGGGGTAATAAGTTGAATCTTATTGCTCAGCGAATATTAGCGCGTTTTTATAAAATCAGGATTGAAAATGAAAAAGAGCACTCTGGCATTAGTGGTAATGGGCGTAGTTGCATCCACATCTGTTCACGCAGCAGAAGTTTATAATAAAAACGGTAATAAACTGGACGTGTACGGCAAAGTAAAAGCAATGCACTACCTCAGTGATGATGACGCGAAGGATGGTGATCAGACTTACGTTCGTTTTGGCTTTAAGGGTGAAACGCAGATTAACGATCAGCTGACGGGCTACGGACGTTGGGAAGCAGAGTTCGCGGGTAACAAAGCAGAAAGCGATTCTTCTCAAAAAACGCGCCTGGCATTTGCGGGTATTAAACTGAAAGATTTTGGTTCTTTTGATTACGGTCGTAATCTGGGTGCGCTGTATGACGTCGCCGCATACACCGATATGTTCCCGGAGTTCGGCGGTGACGGCCTGGCGCAGACCGATAACTTCATGACGAAACGCGCTTCCGGTCTGGCCACATACCGTAATACCGATTTCTTTGGCATGGTTGACGGTCTTAATATGACCCTGCAATATCAGGGTAAAAATGAAAACCGCGACGTGAAGAAGCAAAACGGTGACGGCTTCGGTACCTCCCTGAGCTATGACTTCGGCGGCAGCGATTTCTCTGTGATTGGTGCGTATGCCAACTCCGATCGCACCAATGAGCAAAACCTTCAGGCACGCGGCGAAGGTAAAAAAGCAGAAGGCTGGGCGACCGGTCTGAAATATGATGCCAACGATATATATCTGGCCACTCTCTATTCTGAAACCCGCAATATGGCCCCTATTTCCGGTGGCTTTGCAAATAAAGCGCAAAACTTCGAAGTGGTTGCGCAATATCAGTTTGACTTTGGTCTGCGCCCATCTCTGGGTTACGTGCAGTCTAAAGGCAAAGATATCGAAGGCATCGGCGATGAAGATATCGTGAAATACATCGATGTAGGTGCGACCTATTATTTCAACAAAAACATGTCTGCGTTTGTTGATTATAAAATCAACCAGATCGATG
The DNA here is from genome assembly GCF_048284255.1 of Enterobacter cloacae complex sp.6700776. NCBI lineage: Bacteria > Pseudomonadati > Pseudomonadota > Gammaproteobacteria > Enterobacterales > Enterobacteriaceae > Enterobacter > Enterobacter cloacae complex sp.6700776. The sequence goes on from NZ_JBLVYK010000005.1 coordinate 265,571, forward strand.
ACGATAATAAACTGGGCGTAAGCAGCGATGATATCGTTGCGCTGGGCATGACCTACCAGTTCTGATGTTGTGGTAATAAAAAAACCGGCGCTGAGCCGGTTTTTTTGTGCCCGGTGACGCTGTGCTTACCGGACCTGGGGAGTAATACGTTTTTAGGCCGGGTAAGGCGTAGCCGCCACCCGGCGCTGTGACATCATCAGGCTCTCAGTTTCACCGCTTCGCTGGAAAAATCGTCCGCAGGCTCCAGCTTCAGATCCAGCGTTGCCAGCAGGTCGCGAGCTCTGCCGTGAAATTCTTTTAGCGTATGCTCCAGGCGATCGATCACTTCCTGATCTTTGATGCTCGTCGCCTGCCAGTGCCCGTCTTTATTAAACAGGCCAAACTGATAGCTATAGGTAAAACGGTTTTCCTGTGCTTCCATTTCCATCCACCAGCCCCAGAACTCACGTTTTTCGGGTGCAGGCTTCACGTTGACGCAAACAGCCAGGCAGTCGAAAAAAAAGCGATTCTCTTCACACTGCTCTTCTCGAATATACGGGCCAAGAGCCATGAACTTCTTAATCAGTCTACTTTTCGGGTGTCCACTCGGTAACGTCATTGCGATCTCCTTTTGTGAAGCACTGTTTTACCAAACCAACGAAATTTAGCAAACTATTAACACAATCTCTGCGTGATCCAGCGTGTGATCTCTTTAAGCGCTTTGTCAAAATTCTGGTACACCGGGCTGAAGGGTACCTCCAGCAATTTGCCATCCGAAGATGACGAGGTGATTAAGCGTGACTCCTCTTCCGGGCTAAATGGATCGTTCTTCCAGAAACCGGACATCATCGGGGTTGGGCAACGGCGGCCCAGCAAGCCCTGCGTTTTTAAAGAATACCGATTAAGTTCAATGCGCAACGCTTCATCTGAAGCATCATGCATGCCAAGTCGGCTCGCCAGCACGTCCAGATACATTTCAGGAACGCTACCCTGACGCGCAGGATCGCTTAACAGTGCATGCACTACCGGGCCAAGACAGGCGACGGCCTTCAGGCGGGAAGATTCAAGGTAGGCCAGCCGTACCGCGACGTTAGCGCCAAAGCGGAAGCCAAACGCACCTACCCGGGTATGGTCAACCCAGGGGATATTCTCCAGCGCTTTTAATGCATGCTGGTGCAGCAGGCTGGAATCTTGCGTAAGTTTCCATTTGGATGAAAAACCAATTGATGGCATATCGAGCGTCAGCATGGCGATCCCGTTTGGGGCAAAGTAGCGCTCATACAGGCTGTAATAATCAATTTGTAACGAATCCAGGCCGCCGCACATCAGAACCGTCGGGAACGGGCCTTCCCCCTCCGGCATATGCAGGAATCCAGTCACCGGGCTACCGCCGGGAATGGCGAACTCAATTTCACGCATCCGGCCAGGCAGCCGCTGGGCGGCCTCTTCATAAGCCCGGTTTGCCAGCGCCTGGGCCTGCTCCGCCAGTTCGTCTCCTTTCAGATGCGGGTATGCAGCGATGCTGTAAAGGTTTGCCGCATGCAGCCAGTGTTTGCCGCTGAGAGTGGCATCTTCTTCCTGGCTCGCTTTTTGCTGCCAGAGCATGGCCTGCTTTGACCATTCGTAGATCCAGTTCCCACCACGGTAGCCCACTACCGTGTCGTAGAGATCGCTGTCGGTGCGCTCAGACTCGCTCATCACGATACGCGCCTGCACGTCGAGGATTTCGCGCGGGTCGATACCACGCCAGATCCACATCAGGCGGTTAATCATGCGATACCAGTGGGGCACGTTTTTACCATCTAACGCTGACTGTACAGCAGGCATGGTCCCCGGATTAAACCGACGCACCAGCGTCGAGGTTTCAGGGTGCTTGAAACGGGGTTTGAAAAGAGTTTCGGTGAGATTCGCCTGCGCCATTGCGTTGCCTCCATGGATACATCACTTGGAGACCATTGTAACGCGTGGCAGGGTAAAAAGAACAACGCCCGGCATAACCGGGCGTGTAAAGTTACGTACTGAAATTAACGGCCAGAGATAGGCGGTACGAAGACCACGCCCATATCCCATGGCTGTTCAATCCAGGTATCCTGCGGGATATCAATGACGTAATCATCAACCAGGGGACGACCCGCTGGTTTCGCGAAGATAGTGACGAAGTGCGCTTTTGGATACATTTCGCGGATAGCCACAGCGGTACCGCCGGTGTCCACCAGATCGTCGATAACGATAAAGCCTTCACCGTCGCCTTCCGCGCGCTTCAGCACTTTCAGCTCACGCTGGTTATCGTGGTCATAGCTGGAGATACATACGGTATCGACATGACGAATACCCAGCTCACGTGCCAGCAGCGCCCCCGGTACCAGACCGCCACGGCTGACGGCAATAATGCCTTTCCACTGTTCGGAAGGCATCAGACGCGCAGCCAGTTTGCGTGCGTGAATCTGCAACATGTCCCAGGTGACGACGTATTTTTCGCTCATGTGAAGTGTCCCAGCCTGTTTATATACGGCTTAAAAAAATGAGGGTGAACCAGGTTGCGCGAGATTATAAAGATCTGACGCACTAAAAACCAGTGTTACGCGCCATGAGCCTGAGTTTTTACATGCTTAATGCTACCAGCCACGGGAGAAAGTGGTATTCTCAGATGCATCTCGCAAGCCCGTCTTGTGGTAACGATTAACCTGCTAACCCAGTGACCTGCAACATTGTTTTGCAGCGCAACGACAAGGAGACCTATCGTGTCTGAACTGTCTCAATTATCTCCACAGCCGCTGTGGGATATTTTTGCCAAAATCTGCTCCATTCCGCACCCTTCCTATCACGAAGAACAGCTTGCCGAACATATTATGGGCTGGGCAAAGGAAAAAGGTCTGCACGCTGAGCGCGACCAGGTTGGCAATATTCTCATCCGCAAACCTGCCACCGCAGGTATGGAAAACCGCAAGCCGGTTGTATTGCAGGCGCACCTGGACATGGTTCCGCAGAAAAACAACGACACCGTTCACGACTTCACAAAAGACCCGATTCAGCCGTACATCGACGGTGAGTGGGTGAAGGCGCGCGGCACGACCCTGGGCGCAGATAACGGTATTGGTATGGCTTCCGCGCTGGCCGTGCTGGCTGACGACAGCGTGGAACACGGTCCACTGGAAGTGCTGCTGACCATGACTGAAGAAGCGGGCATGGATGGCGCGTTCGGTCTCCAGGCAAACTGGCTGCAAGCGGACATTCTGATCAACACCGACTCCGAAGAAGAAGGTGAGATCTACATGGGCTGCGCGGGCGGGATCGATTTCATCTCTACCCTGCCGCTGTCCCGCGAAGCGATTCCTGCCGGATTCGAAACCTTTAAGCTGACGCTGAAAGGGCTGAAAGGCGGTCACTCCGGCGGCGATATCCATCTGGGCCTGGGCAACGCCAACAAACTGCTGGCACGTTTCCTGGCGGGCCATGCCGCTGAACTGGATCTGCGTCTGGTGGACTTCAACGGTGGCACTCTGCGTAACGCGATCCCTCGTGAAGCCTTTGCGACCGTGGCGGTGCCTGCGGCGAAAGCGGAAGAACTGAAAAAACTCTCCAGCCTGTATCTGGATATCCTGAAAAACGAGCTGTCTGAGAAAGAGAAAAACCTGACGGTGGTACTGGAGTCCGTTACAACGGATAAAGCCGCGCTGACCACTCAGTCTCGTGACACGTTCGTCCAGTTGCTGAACGCAACGCCAAACGGCGTGATCCGCAATTCTGACGTCGCAAAAGGCGTGGTTGAAACCTCCCTGAACGTGGGCGTAGTGACCATGGGCGACGACAGCGCAGAGATCATTTGCCTGATCCGTTCCCTGATCGACAGCGGTAAAGAGTACGTTGTGAGCATGCTGGAATCTCTGGGTACCCTGGCGGGCGCGAAAACGTCTGCAAAAGGCAGCTACCCGGGCTGGCAGCCGGATGCAAGTTCTCCGGTCATGGCACTGGTGCGTGAAACTTATCAGAGACTGTTCAACAGCACCCCGAACATTCAGGTTATTCACGCGGGTCTGGAATGTGGTCTGTTCAAGAAACCGTATCCGGATATGGACATGGTCTCCATCGGGCCGACCATCACGGGGCCACACTCCCCGGATGAGCAGGTTCACATTGAAAGCGTCGGTCACTACTGGACGCTGCTGACTGAGCTGCTGAAAGCAATCCCTGTTAAGTAATAAGCCGTTTGATGCCCGGTGGCGCTTCGCTTACCGGGCATACGATTAGCCTAATCTACAGTCCCAGCACCAGCTGACGCTCCAGCTGCGGATCCAGCAAGGTGACGTGCAGCCCCACCAGCCTTACCCCTCGTCCGCCCCGCCGCTCTTCCCATGCCTTTTTTGCCGTCGCAATAAGATCCTCTTTGTTGAGGCGTGGCCAGACGTGTTCCTGCGTCGTCTGCTGAAAATCGTTAAATTTCAGTTTGATGCCCTGCCGGGCAATAAGCAGATCTGGTTTGACCTTCAGTAAGCGTCGTTCAAGCTCAGGATAGAGTTGTTCCGTAATAATGGTTTCACACTCCGTCCAGTCATGGATATCTTCGCTCAGCGTGCGTTCAACGCCGACCGATTTACGCAGCCGTTCGTTGTTCACATCCCGGTCATCAATGCCCTGACTGCGTTCCCACAGTACGCGGCCAAACTTACCAAAACGCTTAAGCAGCAGCGCCAGATCGCTGCGCTGAACGTCTTCACAGGTGCGTAGCCCCATATTTTCCAGCTTCGCGGCGGAGACTTTACCCACACCGGGGATTTTGCTGAGCGGCAGCGTCTTTAAAAACGCCGGAACCTCTTCCGGGGTGATAACGTACTGGCCGTTGGGCTTATTTAAATCGGAGGCGATTTTGGCGAGAAATTTTATCGGCGCGACGCCTGCCGATGCCGTCAGGTTCAGCTCGTTAAAAATAGTCTGGCGGATCTCCTGCGCCATCAGGGTGGCGGAGCCGTGGCAGTGCACGCTGTGGGTGACATCCAGATAGGCTTCATCCAGCGATAACGGTTCAATCAGAGAGGTGTAGCGGGAGAAGATCTCCCGAATGTGGCTCGATGCTTCTTTATAGGCATCAAAACGTCCGGGCAAAAGAGTGAGATGCGGGCACAGTTTTAGCGCCATCGCTGTCGGCATGGCGCTGCGCACACCGTATTTGCGAGCAGGATAGTTGGCGGTGCTGATGACACCGCGCTGAACCCGGCTGCCGCCAATGGCGATGGGAATATCCCGCAGCGCCGGGTTGTCACGCATCTCCACTGCGGCAAAAAAGCAGTCCATATCGACATGGATTATTTTGCGCATAGTAAGCCCTCACTCATTACTGGATAAGTATACAGTAAACAAATGAGGGTTGAGAAGTATGCGTGGGAATTGTCGGGTGGCGGCGTTGCCTTACCCGACATACAAAACTAAATAATGCGTTGCTGCTCGCGAGCCATCCGTTTTTTTCGCGCATCGCACGGTTCCGGACAATCGCACACTTTTTCCATTCCGATGGAAGATATACCTCCACAGCTGCCCTGGATGCTTTTACGCTTGATGATCCAGCCTAAGGACATCCCGAATATCACCAGTACAAACACCGCAAATGTCGCCAGAAAGGTCAGCATAATCAACCTCCGAAATCATCGAGCATGATGTTCTCATCTTCCACGCCAAGATCTTTTAGCATCTTAATCACGGCGGCGTTCATCATTGGTGGACCACACATATAGAACTCGCAGTCTTCCGGTGCCGGGTGCTGTTTGAGGTAATTTTCATACAGCACGTTGTGGATGAAGCCCGTATAGCCTGTCCAGTTATCTTCCGGCTGCGGATCGGATAGCGCCACATGGAAGGTAAAGTTAGGGTTATCACGCGCCAGTTGTTCAAACTCATCGTCATAGAACATTTCGCGCAGTGAACGCGCCCCGTACCAGAAGCTGATCTTACGCTTGCTGCCAAGTCGTTTGAGCTGGTCAAAAATATGCGAACGCATCGGCGCCATCCCCGCACCGCCGCCGATAAAGACCATCTCCGCATCGGTATCTTTGGCAAAGAATTCGCCGAACGGGCCGGAAATCGTCACTTTGTCGCCAGGCTTGAGGGACCAGATATAGGACGACATGACGCCAGGGGGTGCATCAGGCACATTCGGCGGCGGCGTGGCGATTCGCACGTTGAGCATAATAATGCCCTTCTCTTCCGGATAGTTAGCCATGGAATAAGCGCGAAGCGCGGGCTCTTTTACTTCGGAAACAAAGCGGAAGAGGTTAAATTTATCCCAGTCGGCCCGGTACTCCTCGGGCACGTCGAAGTCAGCATACGCCACGGTATGTGCCGGACAATCAATCTGGATATACCCACCCGCACGGAACGGGACGCTCTCCCCTTCAGGAACGCGCAGCTTGAGCTCTTTAATGAACGTGGCTTTGTTATCGTTAGAGATAACTTCGCACTCCCATTTTTTCACGCCGAAGATCTCCTCCGGCAGCTCAATCTTCATGTTCTGGCGCACAGCGACCTGACACGCCAGACGGCAGCCCTCTTTCGCTTCACGCTTCGTGATATGCGACAGTTCTGTTGGCAGAATATCCCCGCCTCCCTCTTTCACCGTCACACGGCACTGTCCACAGGAGCCACCGCCGCCACAGGCAGACGAGACAAAAATCCCGTTGCCGGAGAGCGTATTAAGCAGCTTATCCCCTGCCGGGGTACGGATCTGATTCTGCGGATCGTCATTGATATCAATGATCACATCCCCGGAATTAACCAGCTTAGCACGCGCTGCCAGGATCAGCCCTGACAGCACCAGTACTATCAGCGTGAACATCACCACGCCAAGAATAATTTCCATCTTTTAGCCCTTATAGCTGCACACCGGAGAAGGACATAAAGCCCAACGCCATCAGGCCGGTGGTGATAAAGGTGATCCCTAAGCCACGAAGCCCCGCAGGTACGTTGGCATATTTCATTTTTTCACGGATCCCCGCCATGGTGACAATCGCCAGCATCCAGCCGATACCGGAACCGAAACCATACACAACCGATTCACTGAAGTTGTAATCGCGCTGAACCATAAATGAGACGCCGCCGAAAATGGCGCAGTTCACTGCGATTAGCGGCAGGAAGATCCCCAGTGCGTTGTACAGCGACGGGAAGTATTTATCGAGGATCATCTCCAGGATCTGAACAAGTGCCGCAATCACCCCGATAAAGGTGATGAAGTTCAGGAAGCTAAGATCAACGCCCTCCACCAGCGCGCCATCGCGAAGCACGAAGTTGAACACCAGGTTGTTAATCGGAACGGAAAGCCCCAGCACAACAGTGACCGCCACACCCAGACCGAATGCCGTCGATACCTTCTTAGAAACAGCAAGGAACGTACACATGCCCAGGAAGAAAGCGAGCGCCATGTTTTCAACAAACACCGCGCGCACAAATAAACTCAGGTAATGAGCCATTGTCGGTTACTCCTTTTCCTGCTGTTCAGGCTTCAGCGTACGAATCAGCCAGATCAGCAAACCGATAATGAAAAATGCGCTTGGTGCCAGCAGGAACAAACCGTTCGGCAGATACCAGCCGCCGTTCTGTACCGTATCCAGCACCGAGATGCCAAACAGTTTTCCGCTGCCAATAAGTTCGCGCAGGAAACCAACCGTCAACAGGATCACGCCATAACCCAGCCCGTTGCCGATACCGTCCATAAAGCTCGCCAGTGGCGGCATTTTCATCGCATAGGCTTCAGCGCGCCCCATCACGATACAGTTGGTGATAATCAGGCCGACAAACACCGAAAGCTGCTTCGAGGTTTCATAAGCGAAGGCGCGCAGAAGCTGATCAACCACGATCACCAGCGAGGCGATGATCGCCATCTGGACAATGATCCTCACGCTGTTGGGTATGTGGTGGCGGATCATTGAGATAAACATGCTGGAAAACGCTGTCACCAGCGTTACCGCCAGCGTCATGACCACCGCCGTTTCCAGCTTGGTGGTTACCGCCAGAGCCGAGCATACGCCCAGCACCTGAAGCGTTATCGGGTTATTGGCTAAAAGTGGGCCAATCAGCACCTTTTTAACTTCTTTCAGTTCACCCGTATCAGCCATTGTTCAGCGCTCCTTCACGTACATTCTTCAGGAAGGGACCAAAGCCCAGTTCACCCATCCAGAAATCAAAGCTGTGCTGCACCCCATTAGAGGTGAGCGTGGCGCCGGAAAGGCCATCAACGGCAAATTCATCACCGGGACGCGCTCCTCCTTTCACCACCTTCAGCGCAGGCTGGCCGTTGTCATCGAGCACTTTTTTACCGACAAACTGTGCCCGCCAGTTAGGGTTCTCAACTTCGCCCCCCAGCCCTGGTGTTTCGCCCTGATCGTAATATGTAATGCCTTTGACCGTACGGCCATCGGTATCCAGCGCCACAAAGGCGTACATCATTGACCATAAACCGTTGCCATAGATGGGCAACACGATTTCCTGGATGCGCTTTTGCTCGTCGCGGACGAGGTAAATCTCCGCGACATTGCTGCGGCGCTTAATGCCTGCCGGATCCTGCGAGGCGTCAAGCATGGTGCTCATCTGCGGATCTTTTAGCGCCAGCGCCTGGTTATATTTCGCCGGGTCTTTATCCATTAACTCCCCGGTTTTTAAATCCACCAGCCGTGCGGTAATGCGTTCGGCAAACACCGCTGCGACGTCATCCTTCGTCATGCCTTCCTGCATCAGCCCGGCAACGGCCAGGATGTTACGCTGTTTATCCAGCGCACGTTGCTCCTGCTGTAGCGGTTTCAACCCAACGGCAGAACCGGCCACGACAATGGAGCAGACCAGACACAGTACCAGCACCACCAGCAGCGTTTTGCTGATACTGTCGTTATTTTTGATCTCAGCCACGCGCCTTCCTCCGCTTAATGTTGGCGCGCACGACCAGGTAGTCGAACAGCGGCGCAAACAAATTGGCAAACAGAATGGCCAACATCATCCCTTCCGGATAGGCCGGGTTGACCACGCGAATAAGTACACACATCACCCCAATGAGCGCGCCGTAGCACCATTTACCTCTGTCGGTAAACGAAGCCGAGACGGGATCGGTGGCCATGAACATCATGCCAAACGCAAAGCCTCCCAGCACGAGGTGCCAGTACCACGGCATGGAGAACATCGGGTTAGTGTCTGAACCAATGAAATTGAAAAGCGTGGCGGTGAGGACCATCCCAAGCATGACGCCAGCGACAATGCGCCAGGACGCCACGCGGCCAAAGAGGATGATGGCTCCGCCGATCAAAATCATCAGGGTAGACACTTCACCGATGGAGCCTGGAATATTGCCAATAAACGCATCAAACCAGGTGACAGGCTGTCCGGTTGCATTGTTAACCAGCGTTTCGCCGCCGCCAGCCGCCCACTGTGAAAGTGGCGTCGCGCCGGAGAATCCGTCTGCTGCCGTCCACACCAGGTCGCCCGAGATTTGCGCCGGATAAGCAAAGAACAGGAACGCGCGCCCTGCCAGTGCCGGGTTGAGGAAGTTGCGTCCGGTCCCGCCGAAGATCTCCTTGGCAATCACCACGCCAAAGCTGATCCCCATCGCCGCCTGCCAGAGCGGCAGCGTTGGCGGAACAATCAGCGCAAACAGAATAGAGGTAACAAAGAAGCCTTCGTTTATCTCATGTTTGCGAATAATAGCGAACAGAACCTCCCAGAAACCGCCCACAATAAAGACAGTCATATAGATGGGGAGGAAGAAGACAGCGCCCAGCGTCATCATGCTGATCCAGCCTGCATCTGCCGCAAAGCTCACCCCCAGCGACTGCGCCAGACGATAGTGCCAGTCAGACTGAATCACCTGCGCCAGCTGCTCTGCATCGTACATATGGTGCAGCGCCGGAATAGTCTGCAACCCAACGTTATACATCCCCCAGAACATGGCCGGGAAGACCGCAAACCAGACCAGAATCATCATTCGCTTGAGGTCGATGGCGTCGCGAACGTGCGCCGCGCCTTTCGTCACCAGACCCGGCGTGTAGAAAATGGTCGTTGTCGCTTCATACAGCGGGTAGTACTTTTTGAGCTTCCCTTCGGTAAAGTGCGGCTCTATTTTTTCAAAGAGGTGTTTTAAGCCCATGGTTATCCTTCCTGCTCAATGCGGGTTAACACCTCGCGCAATACGGGTCCATATTCGTATTTACCTGGACACACATAGGTACACAGCGCCAGATCTTCCTCGTCCAGCTCCAGACAGCCCAGCGCCTGGGCACCGTCGGTATCGCCAGCCAGCAGATCGCGCAGCAGCACAGTGGGCAGAATATCCAGCGGCATCACGCGTTCGTAGTTGCCAATCGGGACCATGGCGCGCTCACCGCCGTTGGTGCTGGTGGAGAAGTTAAACAGCTTACGACGCAAAAAGTGGCCGAGCGTGGTACGGGTTACCGAGTATTTTTCTGCGCCAGGCAGCACCCAGCCGAACAGCTCTTTCTCGCGCCCTTCAAGCACCACGCTCACCTGAAGATGGAAACGACCCAGCCAGGCCATCGGGCCTGTCGCGTGTCTGCCGCTCAGCACCGAGCCGGAAATAATGCGGTTTTCACCTTCTTTCGTTTCGCCAGCCAACAGCGCCGTCAGGTCTGCCCCAAGCAGCGTGCGAACCAGACGCGGTTGGGTTGCCTGAGGGCCGCCGATGGCAATAATGCGTTCTGCGCACAGCTCACCCGTGGTGAAGAGCTTACCGATAGCGATCACGTCCTGATAATTAAGATGCCAGACCTGTTTCGTCAGGCTTACCGGCTCCAGGAAATGAATATGCGTTCCCACCAGCCCGGCCGGATGCGGGCCGGCAAATTCATTAAAGGCGACCTGCCCTTGCGGATGCCCGCCCAGCTTACCGCCGCTGGCCTGGCAGACATGCACTTTGCCCGGCGTCAGGCGCGTTAACACGGTGAGGCCGGCATCGAAAGCTTTGCGTTCCGCCAGGATAAGAGGCTGCGGATCCGCGCTGAGCGGGTTAGTGTCGATGGCCGTAACGAAGATAGCGGCTGGCATCGTGCCAGGTACGGGCGTTTTGCTATAGGGACGCGTGCGAAGCGCCGTCCACAGTCCTGATTCCAGCAGTTGTGTCTGCACCGCGTCGTGGCTGAGGCTAGCGAGATCGGCGGCGTCAAAACGCGCAAACTCGCGTTTCTCATCGCCTTCAATTTGAATAACTACCGATTGCAGAACGCGACGCTCACCACGATGGATGGCGACGACGGTACCGCTGGCAGGGGCTGTAAACATAACGCCAGGATTTTTTTTATCCTCGAAGAGTGCCTGGCCTTTTATTACACGATCGCCTTCCTGTACCAGCATCGCGGGGCGCATGCCCACGTAATCATCACCCACAATAGCGACATGATGAATACTGGCGCCGGTCGTTACGTGCTGTTCAGGCACGCCAGAGATTGGCAGATCGAGTCCTTTTCTGATTCTAAACATGTGGTTAGCAGGTATCCATGAACAACAATCCAGAGAGGCCGGAGTGTACCATTTTCGGCCCTGCCAAGGGCAGTAAATCCGCCGTCTGGCGCGCCGAAATGCGAGCTATTGCGCAAAGTTCCTGGAGTCAGGACAATATGAATGGGTTATAAAGTAAAACTAATTTGTAAACGCAAAGGTTGGCTCTTGCGAAAATCTCCATCGGTGCTAATGTGAGCGCTCCTGTCCAGATTAGTCTGATTTCGGGTGTCTTTTGCCGTTCTGGCAAGTTGGTCATTGTTTTATCAAGGAACCAGTAGTATGCGTAAAATCGCATTGTTCATTGCGATGCTTCTGATACCGTGCATGTCGTTTGCCGGGCTGCTTGGCAGTAATAGTTCAACGACGCCGGTCAGCAAAGAGTATAAACAGCAGTTGATGGGATCCCCTGTTTATATTCAAATCTTCAAGGAAGAGCGCACACTCGATCTGTTTGTCAAAATGGGCGAGACGTATCAACTGCTCGATAGCTACAAAATCTGTAACTATTCTGGCGGACTGGGGCCGAAACAGCGCCAGGGTGACTTCAAAAGTCCGGAAGGGTTTTACAACGTTCAGCGTAACCAGCTAAAACCGGACAGCCGCTTCTATAAAGCGATTAACATCGGTTTCCCCAATGCCTTCGACCGTGCGCACGGTTACGAAGGGAAATACCTGATGATCCACGGCGCCTGCGTGTCTGTCGGCTGTTATGCGATGACGGATTCCGGCATTGATGAAATCTTCCAGTTTGTCACGGGCGCACTGGTCTTCGGCCAGCCGAATGTTCAGGTCAGCATCTATCCGTTCCGTATGACGGATGCCAACATGGCGCGCCATAAGTACTCTGTTTACACAGATTTCTGGAAACAGCTAAAACCGGGTTATGACTACTTCGAGCAGACCCATAAGCCGCCGGTGGTGTCCATCGTCAATGGCCGTTACGTGGTGAGTAAACCGCTCAGCCATGAAGTGGTTCAGCCTCAGCTGGCGTCAAATTACGCGGTCCCCGAGACAAAATAGCGCCCACTCGCCTGGCATGATCTTTTGCCAGGTTTCGTTGCCCGTCAGCGGCTGCGTTGCAATGACAGTGACCACATCGTTCGGTGTGGTCTCCTTCTGAAAATCAATTTCCACATCCTGATCGAGCAGCGTGGCGACGCCAAACGGCGCACGTCGGGTGATCCAGAACAGGTTTGTCGAGCAGAATGCCATCACGTAGCGTCCGTCAGACAGCAGCATATTAAACACGCCCTTCTCGCGTAACTCAGACGCCAGTGACGCTATGTACTTAAATACTGCGGTCATGTTGCCGGGCGTACGGGGGTAGCGCTCGGTCAGCTTGTGCAGCAGCCAGCAAAATGCTTTTTCGCTGTCCGTTTCACCGACAGGACGAAAATTGCCGGTTTCCAGTGATTTATAGCCCGAGAGCTGCCCGTTGTGCGCATAGGTCCAGTTACGTCCCCACAGTTCACGGGTAAACGGATGGGTATTTTCCAGCGCCACTTCGCCGCGATTGGCCTGGCGGATATGGGCGATCACCGAACAGGATTTAATAGGATAGTCCTGCACCAGTCTGGCAATGGGTGAGTTAAAGCTGGGCTGTGGATCTTTAAACGTGCGACATCCTTTGCCTTCGTAGAAGGTAATGCCCCAGCCGTCTTTATGCGGCCCGGTTCCTCCACCGCGCTGAACCAGCCCGGTGAAACTAAAGCAGATATCGGTTGGCACATTGGCGCTCATCCCGAGCAGTTCGCACATAGAACACCTCCACAACAGCGGGGGGCACCGGCGCCCCCCAGCGAAGTCTTACTTAACCATCTCTTTTTCGATCAGTTGGATCAGGATGTGGATCACTTTGATGTGAATTTCCTGAACGCGATCCGCATAACCGAAGTGTGGTACACGGATTTCAATGTCCGCTGTACCGTCCATCTTACCGCCATCTTTCCCGGTCAGGGTGATCACTTTCATGCCCTTCTCACGCGCGGCGGCGATCGCTTTGATCACGTTAGCGGAGTTACCGGACGTGGAGATCCCCAGCAGCACGTCGCCTTCACGGCCTACGGCTTCAACGTAGCGGGAAAAGATATGGTCGTAACCGAAGTCGTTGCCTACACAGGAGATGTGGCTCACGTCGGAAATCGCAATCGCCGGGTAGCCCGGACGGTTTTCGCGATAGCGTCCGGTCAGCTCTTCGGCGAAGTGCATGGCGTCACAGTGGGAACCGCCGTTACCGCAGGAGAGCACTTTACCGCCGGCTTTGAAACTGTCGGCAAGCAGGACCGCCGCGCGCTGAATAGCGTGAATATTGGCATCATCTTTCAGAAAATTCGCCAGCGTTTCCGCCGCTTCGTTCAGTTCGTTACGAATAAGATCCTGGTACATGAGGATAATCCTTCAGTATTGATGAAATAACACAGTGGAGTGTACCGGATAGCAGTAAAAGCGAGAAGCTAAAGCCATGCGAATCGTCCGGCGTTTTGATTTTTTGTGCCGGCTAAAACGCGAACAATGTGAACCAGGTTGTAATTATTTTGTAAACACATTGCTAAAGGAAATGACATCAACTACAACCATATCATCACAAGTGGTCAGACCTCCTACAAGCAAGGGAGCTTTTCTTTATGATGATTTTGAGCATTTTCGCAACCGTTGTGCTGCTCGGGGTGTTGTTCTATCACCGTGTCAGTTTATTCCTGAGTAGCCTGATTCTTCTGGCCTGGACGGCTGCACTTGGCGTAGTTGGCCTGTGGAATATCTGGGTACTTGTTCCCCTGGCAATCATTTTGCTGCCGTTTAACCTGACGCCGATGCGTAAGTCGATGATCTCCGCGCCGGTGTTCAAGGGATTCCGTAAAGTGATGCCGCCGATGTCGCGCACGGAGAAAGAGGCGATTGATGCGGGCACGACCTGGTGGGAAGGCGATCTGTTCCAGGGCAACCCGGACTGGAAAAAGCTGCACAACTACCCGCAGCCGCGTCTGACCGCCGAAGAACAAGCCTTTATTGACGGCCCGGTGGAAGAAGCCTGCCGCATGGCGAACGATTTTGCCATCACTCACGAAATGGCCGACCTGCCGCCTGAGCTGTGGGCATATCTGAAAGAGCATCGCTTCTTCGCGATGATCATTAAGAAAGAGTACGGCGGTCTGGAATTCTCCGCTTACGCTCAGGCTCGCGTCCTGCAAAAACTGGCGGGTGTTTCTGGGATCCTGGCGATCACCGTTGGCGTGCCAAACTCCTTAGGCCCGGGCGAGCTGTTACAGCATTACGGTACGGAAGAGCAGAAAGATCACTATCTGCCGCGTCTGGCGCGTGGTCAGGAAATTCCGTGCTTCGCGCTGACCAGCCCGGAAGCCGGTTCTGATGCCGGTGCGATCCCGGATACTGGCGTGGTCTGCATGGGCGAATGGCAGGGCGAACAGGTGCTGGGCATGCGCCTGACCTGGAACAAACGTTATATCACCCTGGCGCCTATCGCCACCGTACTCGGTCTGGCGTTCAAACTTTCTGACCCGGAAAAACTGCTGGGCGGTGATGAAGATCTGGGCATTACCTGTGCGCTGATCCCAACCTCGACCCCGGGGGTTGAAATTGGTCGTCGTCATTTCCCGCTGAACGTACCGTTCCAGAACGGCCCGACTCGCGGTCAGGATATCTTTGTGCCGATTGACTACATCATCGGTGGACCGAAAATGGCCGGTCAGGGCTGGCGTATGCTGGTGGAATGTCTGTCGGTGGGCCGCGGCATTACCCTGCCGTCGAACTCTACCGGCGGTCTGAAATCGGTGGCGATGGGGATTGGGGCTTACGCGCATATCCGCCGTCAGTTCAAAATCTCCATCGGCAAGATGGAAGGTATCGAAGAGCCGCTGGCGCGTATTGCGGGCAATGCCTACGTGATGGACGCCGCAGCCTCGCTGATTACCTACGGTATTATGCTGGGCGAGAAACCCGCCGTGCTGTCGGCGATTGTGAAGTACCACTGTACCCACCGCGCACAGCAGTCAATTATTGATGCAATGGATATCGCAGGCGGTAAAGGCATTATGCTTGGCGAAGGCAACTTCCTGGCGCGCGGCTATCAGGGCGCACCGATTGCCATCACCGTGGAAGGGGCAAACATCCTGACCCGCAGCATGATGATCTTCGGCCAGGGTGCGATTCGCTGCCATCCTTACGTGCTGGAAGAGATGGCCGCCGCGCAGAATAACGACGTGGATGCCTTCGACAAGCTGCTGTTCAAACATATCGGTCACGTTGGCAGCAATGAAGTTCGCAGCTTCTGGCTCGGCCTGACGCGGGGGCTGACCAGCGCGACGCCGACCCGCGATGCAACCAAACGTTACTACCAACACCTGAACCGTCTGAGCGCTAACCTGGCGCTGCTGTCTGACGTCTCCATGGCCGTTCTGGGCGGAAGCCTGAAGCGTCGCGAACGCATCTCCGCCCGTCTGGGTGATGTGCTGAGCCAGATCTTCCTGGCCTCTGCGGTGCTGAAACGCTACGACGATGAAGGCCGTCAGGAAGCGGATCTGCCGCTGGTGCACTGGGGCGTGCAGGATGCGATGTATCAGGCGGAACAGGCGATTGACGACCTGCTGGCAAACTTCCCGAACCGCTTCGTGGCGGGCGCCCTGCGCGCGGTGATCTTCCCGACAGGTCGTCACCATCTGGCACCGTCTGACAAGCTGGATCATAAAGTGGCGAAGATCCTCCAGGTACCAAGCGCAACCCGTTCCCGTATTGGCCGTGGTCAATACCTGGAACCTACCCCGCATAACCCGGTAGGTTTGCTGGAAGAAGCGCTGCTTGACGTGATGGCCGCCGACCCGATTCACCAGAAGATCTGCAAACAGCTGGGCAAAAACCTGCCGTTTACACGACTGGATGAGCTGGCAAAACAGGCGCTGGCGGGTGGCATCATCGACAACAGCGAAGCTGCGATTCTGGTGAAAGCCGAAGAGAGCCGTCTGCGCAGTATTAACGTGGATGATTTCGAACCTGAAGAGCTGGCGACTCAGCCGGTAAAGCTGCCAGAGAAGCACCGCAAACCTGAAGCGGCATAAGGTATTTTGCTCTCACAAACCCCGCCCCGCGCGGGGTTTTTTATTGCCACATTTTCTGGTAATGACGTGCTACAGTGTCAAAAAGTGTTTATTAAGGAGCCTGTATCGTGCCTGGTTTAAAGATTTCTGTTTTGCAGCAACCTTTAGTGTGGATGGACGGCCCCGCCAACCTTCGCCATTTTGATCGCCAGCTGGAAGAGATTACCGGACGCGATGTGATTGTCCTGCCGGAGATGTTCACCACAGGTTTCGCGATGGAGGCAGCAAAACAGTCCATGCCGCAGGACGAGGTGGTGGCCTGGATGCACGCCAGGGCGCAGGAAACAAACGCGCTGATTGCCGGCAGCGTCGCGCTCCAGACCGCGCGCGGCCCGGTCAATCGCTTCCTGCTGGTCGAGCCGGAAGGAAACGTCCATTTCTACGATAAGCGCCATCTGTTCCGCATGGCGGATGAACATCAACATTATGAAGCCGGAAACGAACGCGTGGTATTTGAATGGCGCGGCTGGCGTATTCTGCCGCTGGTCTGCTATGACCTGCGCTTCCCGGTGTGGTCGCGCAACCGCAACGATTATGACCTGGCGTTGTACGTCGCCAACTGGCCCGCCCCACGCTCCCTGCACTGGCAGGCTTTACTGACCGCGCGCGCGATTGAAAATCAGGCTTATGTCGTTGGCTGTAACCGTGTAGGAACGGACGGTAACGGGCATCACTATCGCGGTGACAGCCGGGTGATCAGTCCGCAGGGTGAGATTATTGCCACCGCCGAGCCGCATCAGGCGACACGAATTGACGCTGAGATCTCGTTAACGGCGTTAAAGGAGTATCGGGAGAAGTTTCCGGCCTGGCAGGATGCAGATCCATTTAGCATTGGATAAGAAAAAGCCGGGTGGCGGCTGCGCCTTACCCGGCCTACAAATCAGCTCACCAACGCCTGCCCGTCTTTGCGGCTCTCCGTCGCAGCCACGTAGTGCCCTTCCGGCATACGGTAAATCACCTGCGCGCCGCCAAAATTGTAATCCTGAAGCGGATCTTCCACCACGATCTGGTGTCCGCGCTCGCGCAGCGCCGCGATGGTATTGCGATCGAAGGTCGATTCAACAACCACTTCCCTGCCCTGCACCACGCGCCAGCGCGGGGCGTCAATCGCCGCTTGCGGGTTTTGCCCGTGCAGCATAATGCGCAGCGCCATCTGCATGTGCCCCTGCGCCTGCATCGGGCCGCCCATCACGCCGAAGGACATCAGCGGTTTGCCGTTACCGTCCATCGCAAAGCCCGGAATGATGGTGTGGAAAGGACGCTTGCTGCCCGCCAGCGCGTTCGGGTGTTTGGGATCGAGTACAAAGCCGCAGCCGCGGTTTTGCAGGCTGATCCCCGTATCCGGCACCACGATCCCTGAACCGAAGCCCATAAAATTGGACTGAATAAAGGAGATCATCATCCCGCTGGAATCCGCTGCGCTGAGGTAAACCGTCCCACTCTGCGTCGGCGATCCGTACACAAAATCAGAGGCTTTATCGTGATTGATAAGCGCGGCGCGCGACTTCAGATAATGGTCGCTCAGCAGCGCTTTGGCGGCAAACTCCATATGCTCTTCATCCGCAACGTAGCGATCGAGATCCGCCAGCGCCAGCTTCATTGCCTCTATAGAGAGGTGCAGCCCCTGCACGGAATCCGGGTGATGTTTCTCGATGCCGCACTGCTCCAGAATGCCGAGCGCAATCAGGGTGGCGATCCCCTGACCGTTTGGCGGCAATTCCTGCACCGAACCGCCCGCGAAGTCGCGCGATAGCAGTTCCACCCAGTCCACACGGTGATTCGCCAGGTCTGCTTCGGTCAGGTGTGCACCATGTGCTTTGGCGAAGGCGGCAATTTTCTGCGCCAGTTCGCCACGGTAAAACGCGTCGCCGTTGGTTTTGGCGATCAGCTCCAGTGAGTTCGCCTGCGCCGGGTTACGGAAGATCTCCCCCACGCGCGGCGCGCGGCCTTCCGGCGCAAAGCAGGCACTAAACCCGGGCTGATCTTTCAGCTTGTTGTAGCCGCGCTGCCAGAGATGGCCGATCAGCGGCGAGACCGGGAAACCGTTACGCGCGTAATCAATGGCTGGCTGCGCGAGCGTGGTCAGCGGCAGCGTGCCAAAACGTTCAGCCAGCGCCACCCAGCCCGACACCGCACCCGGCACGGTCACCGCGTCCCAGCCGATTTCCGGTACGGCGGTTTTTCCGGCAAACAGATCCGCATGCCAGCTGGCTGGCGAACGACCGGACGCATTCAGACCGTGAAGTTTTTCACCGTCCCAGACAATGGCAAAAGCATCGCTGCCGATGCCGTTGCCGGTCGGCTCGACAACGGTCAGCGCCATGGCGGTTGCAATCGCCGCATCAACGGCATTTCCGCCCAGCTGTAGCATCTTCATTCCCGCCTGTGCCGCCAGCGGCTGCGAGGTGGCAACGGCGTTATGGCCCATCATCGGCGGGCGTCGTGAATCGTAACCGGTTGTAAAATCGAGCGCTTTGGTCATCATGACTCCTTAGTCGTGGCGCGGATCGAGCGCATCGCGCAGCCCGTCGCCGAGTAAATTAAAGCCCTGAACGGCAAGGAAAATCGCCACGCCGGGGAAAACCGACATCCACGGCGCCTGTTCGAGAAACCCTTTTGCGGTGTTGAGCATGGAGCCCCAGGATGGGTTCGGCGGCTGTTGGCCTAACCCTAAAAACGAAAGGCTGGCTTCGGCGATAATCGCCGAGGCAATGGCCAGCGTGGCCTGCACCAGGATAGGTGACATCACGTTGGGCAGAACGTATTTAATGATGATCCAGCGGTCCGGCAGGCCAATCGCCCGCGCGCCGTCGATGTACTCTTCGTTGCGAATGGCGATCACCTGGCCGCGCGTCAGGCGGGCGAAGATCGGCATTGCCGAGAGTCCAATAGCGATCATGGCATTCGTCAGGCTTGGGCCTAAGAATGCCCCCAGCGCGATCGCCATGATCAGGAATGGACAGGCCAGCAGTGCCTCAATAAAGCGGGAGATCACCCCGTCCCACATCTTCTGGAAATAACCCGCCACCAGCCCCAGCGGCACGCCGATGACAACCGCGATCGCCACCGACATACAGCCCGCCATCAGCGAGGTTCTCGCCCCCCAGATAATGCGGGACAAGATATCGCGCCCCAGCTCGTCGGTGCCGAACCAGTACATCGCCGATGGCGCTTTGCGCACCGCGAGGAAGTTAGCTTTGACCGGGTCAAATGGCGCGATCCACGGCGCCAGCAGCGCCACCAGCACAAAAAAGCCCACCACAAGCGCGCCAATCACCGCACTTTTATTGGCGAGGAATTTTTTCAGCACCCGGTTTTGCGCGCGCGGCAGCGCGGGCGCCACGGTTTGCGTCGTCAGTTCCGCCATGATTAACCTCGCATTTTCGGGTTGATAAGGACGTAGAGCACGTCAGCCAGCAGGTTGAGCATCAGGAAACCGATCGCCACGATCAGCACTACGCCCTGCACCACCGCGTAGTCGCGGTTGAACACCGAGTCGACGATCATTTTGCCGAAGCCCGGAATGGTGAACACCTGCTCGGTCAGCACCGCCCCGCCCAGCAGCTCGCCGAACAGCAACGTGGTGAGGGTGATCACCGGCACCAGCGCATTGCGAAAGGCGTGCTTCAGGATCACCGCTTTCGGCAGCAGCCCCTTAGCGCGCGCGGTGCGGATGTAATCCGCTTTCAGCACCGCAATCATCGACGCGCGGGTATGGCGCATCAGCGTCGCCGCCAGGCCGGTTCCGAGCACGGACGCGGGCAGCAGCAATGTCCGCAGGTTCTGGATCGGATCTTCACTGAACGGCACATAACCGGACGCAGGCAACCATTGCAGGTTTACTGAAAAGACCAGAATCAGCAGGATCCCCAGCCAGAAGTGCGGTATTGAGATCCCCGAGATCGCCACAAAGTTCGCCCCGTGATCGACCCAGCTGTTTTTGTTCACCGCCGCGAGGATCCCCATGCTGATACCAAACACCAGCGCGATAATCATCGCCAGCAGCGACAGTTCCAGCGTGACCGGCAACTTGCTGGCAATCAGTTGCGTGACCGGCTCATGAGTGCGTAAGGAGACACCCAGATCGCCTTGCAGCGCGCGCGTCAGCCAGTTGAAATACTGCACGGGGATCGGCGCGTCCAGATTCAGCTCAGCACGCAGCTGGGCGATCACCGCCGGATCGCGCTCCTCCCCGGCCATGGCAATCAGCGGATCGCCAGGCAGCAGCTTTTGCAGGCCGAACACCATCATGCTCACCAGCAGCAGAGTGGGTATAGCCAGCAGCAGACGTTTGCAAATCAGTTCCAGCATGGGTTCTCCTCAGGAGGTTTATTTCGCCAGCGTTAAGCCAGCCAGACGCACAATGCCGTCCGGGTACGCTTTAAAGCCCTGCACGCGCTTGTTCAGGCCAAAAATGCGCGGTTCGAAGTAAAGGTATGCAATCGGCATATCGGTCTGAAGCTGCTTCACAACCTTGTCATACAGCGGCTGGCGGGCGGCCTGATCGGTGCTCTGGCGCGCCTGCGTCAGCCATTCATCCACCTGAGCATTGCTGTAGCGGCCGTCGTTGAGGGTGCCTTTGCTGTTGATAAAGCCGTAGATGCTGCCATCTGGATCCGGGCGACCCGACCAGCCGGAGAAGCTCAACTGGTAGTCACCGCTCTGCTGGCGATCCAGCAGCGTGGCGAACTCGGTCATTTGCAGGTTCAGGTTAAAGCCCGCCTCTGCCACCATCGCCTGCAATACCTGGCCCACCTGCTGCGAGGTTGGGTTGTTCGGCACCAGTAGATTGACGGTCAGCGGCGCGGTGACGCCTGCGGCTTTCAGCAGCGCTTTGGCTTTTTCGACGTCACGCGGGGGAACCGGAAGATTGACGTGATACGGGCTTACCGGCGAAAACGCCTGGTTTGCCGGAGTGTAAAGCCCTTCGAACACTACCTGGTTTAAAGCATCGCGATCTATGGCCTGGGAAAATGCTTCACGCACGCGGGCATCTTTGAAGGGATCGTTCGCCGGGACTTTGCCATTGTTAATATTGAAGGTGATGCCCTGGTATCCGAGGCCCGTCACCTTCGCCAGCGCCAGCTTGCTGTCGGCTTCGACGGTTTTGACGTCGCTGGCGGCAATGCCTTCGGTCAGGTCGAGATCGCCCGCGCGCAGGTTCGCCAGGCGCACGGAGGCATCCGGGATCGGCAGATAGATAATTTTATCGAAGTGGTAGGCGTCTTTGTTCCAGTAGTTGTCGAAGCGGGTCAGCACAATGCGGTCCTGCGACACGCGGCTGTCGAATTTATACGGGCCGGAACAGACCGGATGGGCGGCAAAATCGGCTTTTTTCGCGGCTTCCGGCGCCATCATTGCGCCTGCGCGATCGGTGAGCTGCATCAGAAGTGCGGCATCCGGCGTTTTCAGGTGCAGGGCTATCTGCATCGGGCCGGTGACCTCCACCGACTCAACGGAAGAGAGTTCACTTTTACGCAGAGAGCCTTTTAGCGTCAGGGCCCGGTCGAGGTTGTATTTCGCGGCGGCGGCATCGAATTTTTCACCGTCGTGGAAGGCCACGCCTTCACGGAGATCCAGGGTCAGCGTTTTGCCGTCATCGCTCCACGCCCAGGATTTCGCCAGTCCCGGCACCACCTTGAGGTGCTCGTCCACGTCCACCAGCCGGTCACACAGGGAGGCAAAGACGAAGCGGCCATAATAGGTACGCGCCAGATGCGGGTCCAGCATGTCCGGATCTGCACCCAGGCCGATTCGCAGCACGCTTTGAGAATGGGCGGGCAGCGCCGCACCAAGCAACATAACACTTCCCAGTACGGTCAAAAGAGAATTACGCATTGTCATTATCATGAGTTCCTTGAAGGAAGGGAGGAGTGAGTAGCCGCGTGTTCAAACAGCGCGCGGCGGCGCAAAAATGCGGCGGATGGCGGTGCGATCTGTATAACGCTGCGATCGCGATTAATCTCCTGCCAGCGGTGGCAGGCGACCTGACGTCCGCCGTCGATTACCTGATGAATCGGCTCAACCTGACGACATTCATCGCTAACATAGGGGCAACGGGTGTGGAAACGGCAGCCGGAGGGCGGATTAGCCGGGTTCGGTAAATCACCCTGCAACAGCGGCGCATCCCGCGCTACGCCTGGCTGCATTTGCGGCGCAGAGGCAATTAATGCCTGGGTATAAGGATGCAGCGGCGCGTCGAAGATATCGTCGACGGTGGCCAGCTCGACGATTTGCCCAAGATACATCACCGCCACGCGGTCGCTCATATGACGGATAACCGCCAGACCGTGGGCGACGATCACCATCGTTAGCCCCAACTGGTGCTTCAGGCTTTCCAGTAAATTGACCACCTGTGCCTGGACGGAAACATCCAGTGCGGAAACCGGTTCATCGCCCAGCAGCAGCTTTGGGCCTGACGCCAGCGCGCGCGCAATGCCGATACGCTGACGCTGCCCGCCGGAAAATTCGTGCGGATAACGTCCGGCCCAGGCCGCGGGCAAGCCGACCGTCCTGAGCAGCTCGGCGACGTGGTACTGGCGATCCGCTTTTTTCATGTTCTGGTGCAGCCACAGCGGCTCACCGACAATCTGTTCTACCGTCATGCGCGGGTTCAGCGAGGCGAAGGGATCCTGAAAGATGATCTGTAGCTCACGCCGGAGCTGGTTCAGACGTGCGCCTGAGGCGTGGGTGATCTCCTCACCCTGATAAAATACGCGCCCTTCGCTGGCGCCCAGCAGGCGCAGCAGCAGACGGCCGAGGGTGGATTTCCCGGAACCTGATTCGCCGACAATAGCCAGCGTTTCGCCTGGCAGCACCGACAGTGAAACGCGGTCAACAGCCGTGACAAAGCGGGCCGGCGTAAACAGTTTTTTCGGGCCGGGGAAAAGCTTGCTCAGATCCCGGGCTTCAAGAATGGGCGTGGTCATGCAATTTCTCCCAGGGCAATGTGTTGTTCCAGCGGCACGCGGAAGCAGGCAACCTGATGACCCGTGCCGAGCATAGTGAGCGGTGGTTTTTCAGCATGACAGCGCGTCTGCGCGAAGGGACACCGGGTGGCGAAGCGGCAGCCCTGAGGCATAGATTCCGGCAGCGGGACCGATCCGGGAATGGTGGAAAGCTGGCCCTTGCGTACGCCAAGGGAGGGGATCGAGCCCATCAGGCCAATTGTGTACGGGTGCTGCGGGTCGGCAAATATCGCCTCGACGCTTCCCTGCTCTACTACCTGGCCGGCATACATCACCGCCACCTGCTGTGCCACTTCGGCCACCACGCCTAAATCGTGGGTGATCATCAGCACCGCCGTGCCCGTTTCTTCTTTTAAGGTATTGAGCAGGGCGAGAATTTGCGCCTGAATGGTCACGTCCAGAGCGGTAGTGGGTTCGTCAGCGATCAGTAATTTGGGATGGTTTATCAGCGCCATCGCAATCATCACGCGCTGGCGCATCCCCCCGGAAAGCTGATGCGGGTAAGCCTTAAGGCGCATCTCTGCGGCCGGGATCTGCACCTTCTCCAGGATCTGTAGCGCAACCGTCAGCGCCTCAGCCCGGGAGATCGTTTGATGGCGCATCACCGCTTCACTGAGCTGATCGCCAAGCGTGAAAGCCGGGTTGAGCGAGGTCATGGGCTCCTGGAATATCATCGCCAGCTCGCTGCCGCGCAGATTGGCATACTCGCGCGGCGAGAGCTTGCGCAGATCGTGGCGGCGGAAGTGCATCTCCCCACTGACGATCCTGGCGCTGGCAGGCAATAACCCCATCAGCGCCAGGGAAGTGATGCTTTTACCGCAGCCGGACTCGCCCACCAGCGCCAGCGTTTCGCCCGCCCTTACCGTCAGCGAGATGTCTTCGAGCACGCTTACCGGCGAGCCCGCGAATTTAACGTTGAGGTTTTGCAGCCGCAGTACGGGCATGGAGTCCTTAAAGGGTATCGTCGTCATAGCGTGGAATCGTCCTCAAGGTGGATGGCCTGAATCAGGGCGGTTTGCAGGCTGAGCAGGTGTTCGCGCATGGCGGCCGCAGCTTCATTAGGCTGGCGATGAATAATCGCTGACATGATTTTGTGATGGTGGTCGTTATAGTTGTCGACACGTTCGGGGGTGCGGGCAAGCTCGCGTAAATACTGCCAGCCGGGCTCCCGGCGGACGGCATCTATCGCATCGAAAAGCCCTAGCATCAGGCGGTTGCCGGCAGCTTCCGCAATGGCGCGGTGAAAGGCGCTATCCCACAGTTCGTTAAGATCGCGGTCATCCGGGCTGACCTTGTCAATGCGTTCCAGCATGCGCTGCATGAGCGCGAGGTTTTCCCTGGTGGCACGCAGTGCCGCAAGTCGGGCTAAGCCGGGTTCGAGCTGTAGTCGAGCTTCCATGACTTCCAGCAGGTTGGTTTGCTGAACCAATCCCTGAAGCGCCAACGGCTCAACAGGGGCAGCCGGACCAATGAAGGTACCTTTGCCCTGCTTGCGCCAGATCCGCCCTTCTTCTTCCAGCACGTCCAGCGCGCGACGCACTTCGCGTCGTCCTACGCCGAGTGTTTCCGATAGCTCACGTTCAGTGGGCAGCGGAGTGCCTGGTGTTGACTCGTGCTGGTTGATAAGCCCGCGCAACTGGTCAAGCGCGGTGCTGGAATTTGCTAAAACCCGTGAAGGTTTTTCCATATTGGTTCGCTCGCTTTCATCATGACTTTATTTTTATTAACGATAAGTTATTGATATGACGGACTACTTATCGTGCTAATGATTAAGCAATAAGCGAACCAATAGCGCATTGGTTCAGATCTTTTCTGAAAAATGATCGGTAACCGAATGATTTCTTATGAATTATTTTTACATAATTATTACATAACTAAGTGAGGTTCGGAGAGGGGATGGGCAAACAATGCACAAAAGCAGTGCAAATAACGCACTAAAACCGTGCAAATGTTAATAAATTGCACTGATTATATTAACTTTTTGTTAACGAAAATAAGAAGAGAGTTAAGCGAGTGTAGGGAGTATAAAACGACGAAAGCCTGAATCATTTCTGATTCAGGCTTTCTGAATAGTGGCGGAACGGACGGGACTCGAACCCGCGACCCCCTGCGTGACAGGCAGGTATTCTAACCGACTGAACTACCGCTCCACTGTTCCCGCTTGGGGAACGAGGCGAATATTACGGTCTGCCTCGTAACTCGTCAACGCTTTTTCTCAGGTTTTGAATCGTTTGCTGCAAAAATCACCCAAACGGTGATTTAACAAACGTTTCCGCCTTTTTTCACCCACGCCACAGACAGCTTCCGCCCTTCTTCTGCACTAAATCGAGGCGAGATTCGTGGTTCATCAGCTCTTCATCACTGGCTAAAACAACCCGCAGGCGATTAGCCTGGCGCACGACACGCTGAATGCCGCCTTCATCCCGCGTCTGCTGGGATTCATTTTCCATACTGAATTTTATCGACGTTTGCCCGCCGGTCATGGTCAGGTAAACATCGGCCAGGATCTGGGCATCGAGCAATGCGCCGTGCAGGGTTCGCTTGGTGTTGTCTATCTCATAGCGAGAGCACAGGGCATCAAGGCTGTTACGCTTGCCGGGAAACATCTTCCTTGCCAGCGCCAGGCTATCCGTGACTTTACAGAACGTATTGGTCTTTGGAATATCGCGGTTGAGCTTGCTGAACTCATAGTCCATAAAGCCGATATCGAACGACGCGTTATGAATGACAAGTTCCGCACCTCTGATGTAGTCGAGAAATTCATCCGCGACATCGGCGAAGGTGGGCTTATCCAGCAAAAACTCATCGGCAATCCCGTGAACGCCGAACGCTTCCGGATCCACCAGCCGATCGGGTTTGAGGTAAACGTGGAAGTTGTTGCCCGTAAGACGGCGGTTCACCACTTCAACGGCACCAATCTCAATGATTTTGTGCCCTTCGTAGTGGGCGCCAATCTGGTTCATACCGGTGGTTTCGGTATCAAGAACAATCTGGCGAGTAATTGCAGTGCTCATAGCGGTCATTTATGTCAGACTTATCGTTTTACTGAACGTTTCAAATACAGGAAGTCTACCAGAGATGCGTAAACAGGTAGAAATTTTCACCGATGGATCTTGTCTCGGTAACCCAGGGCCCGGCGGCTATGGCGCCATTATGCGCTATCGCCAGCATGAAAAAACATTTAGTGAAGGCTATTTCCTGACCACCAACAACCGCATGGAGTTGATGGCGGCCATCGTGGCGCTGGAAGCCTTAAAAGAACATTGTGACGTGGTGCTGAGTACCGACAGCCAGTATGTTCGCCAGGGCATTACCCAATGGATCCACAACTGGAAAAAGCGCGGTTGGAAAACGGCAGAGAAAAAACCCGTCAAGAATGTCGATCTCTGGAAGCGTCTTGATGCCGCCCTCGGTCAGCACGAAATCAAATGGGAGTGGGTAAAGGGGCACGCCGGTCACCCTGAAAACGAACGCTGTGACGAGCTGGCTCGCGCGGCGGCATCAAACCCAACCCATGAGGATGCAGGTTATCAACCTGAATCCTGATCACGGTTTTTTGTACTGCCGCGTGGCACCCACGGTCTGGCGGATCCGCGTTTTTGATTTGCTTTGCTTCATTGGGTTGAGCGTAAGTGGGATCGTCCTCTTACGCGCGACAATAAATTGCATGCAGCCCAGCGCGGGTAAATGGGTACTTAATAAGACCCCGCCTTTACGCGTCCAGGGGATGACCTGAAAACCCCCGTAGCTCAGCACTTCGAAATTTAACAGTGAAAGCCAGTCCAGCTGGCGCATCATGGTAAACATCCGGCTGTTATATGGCGCCGTGCGGCGCAGAACGGGCGTCAGTTTACGTAGCCCGATCAGACTCAGCGGATTAAAACCGCTCAGGATCAGCCAGCCGTCATCAATCAAAACGCGGTCGGCTTCCCGCAGCAGACGATGGGGATCGCTGCACCAGGGCAGCGTATGGGCGAGCAGACAGGCATCAATGGATTTTTCCGCAAAAGGCAAATGCAGCGGATCAGCCTTCACCTGAACCGGGGAGCCATTAAGCGATACGCTAACCTGATGCGAGATAGCGCAGCTTTCGGTATTGATTTCTGCGCTCAGATTGCCAATCTTAAGCAGGTGAAAACCATACATTTTCGCGAGCCAGGGTTTAAGCTGAAGTTCTAAGGCCTCGCGATAATATTCACCCCAGGGCAACTCTGCCCAACGTTCCGGTGGTGCGACAGTCTGAGGTATCCTTGCCGGTTTCATCAAAACACCCGCCACGCTATAAGAGGTAATGCATGAATCTTATCAGTATTTCCGCCTTTCAGGACAATTACATCTGGGTTTTAGTCGATGACGATCGCAGATGCATCATTGTTGATCCCGGCGAATCCGTACCGATCCTGCACGCGATAGAAGAAAACGACTGGCAGCCTGAAGCGATCCTCCTTACCCATCACCATCACGATCATGTCGGGGGTGTTCCCGATCTCCTTGCGCGCTATCCCCATATTCCCGTCTACGGACCAGCAGAGACACAGGATAAGGGTACGACGCAAGTTGTCGAAGAAGGCGAAAGTATCCTCATCCTCGGGTGCGAGTTTTCCGTATTTGCTACGCCAGGTCACACTTCCGGTCATCTCTGTTTCTACAGCAAACCTTATCTTTTTTGTGGCGACACGCTGTTTTCCGGCGGCTGTGGAAGGCTGTTTGAAGGCACGCCAGAACAGATGTATCAATCTTTACAAAAAATTAATGCGCTGCCAGCCGACACCGTAATTTGTTGCGCACATGAGTATACATTAGGGAATATGAAGTTTGCTGCAAGCGTACTACCAGAGGATCGGGCGATTCAGGATTATTACCAGAAAGTGAAGGAGTTACGTGCAAAAAACCAAAAAACACTCCCCGTAATTCTGAAAAATGAGCGACAAATAAATTTATTTTTAAGAACGAATGACGTTGATTTAATTAATAAAATTAGTCAAGAAACAAATTTGTTACAACCTGAAGCGCGATTTGCATGGTTAAGGTCAAAGAAAGATAACTTCAGATAATTGCGGGTTGCCTTTTCAAAATTTCGCCGTTATCATCGCTCGTCTTTTAAGCAACTATTGACACACACATGAAGGCAAAAGCGATATTACTCGCCTCTGTCCTGCTTGTAGGTTGCCAGTCACAAAACGGCAGCAACGTACAACAGCACGCACAGAGCCTTTCTGCGGCTGGTCAAGGGGAAGCAGGGAAGTTTACAAGTCAGGCGCGATGGTTGGACGATGGGACATCCTTCGCGCAGGAACAAGACTTGTGGGCCTCTATTGGCGACGAGCTAAAGATGGGAATTCCGGAAAACAGCCGGATTCGCGAACAGAAACAGAAGTATTTGAGAAATAAGAGCTATCTCCACGATGTAACATTACGGGCAGAGCCGTATATGTACTGGATAGCAGGGCAAGTTAAGAAACGTAACATGCCTATGGAACTGGTACTACTACCCATAGTGGAGAGCGCTTTTGACCCGCACGCGACGTCTGGCGCCAATGCAGCAGGCATCTGGCAGATCATTCCGAGCACAGGGCGAAATTATGGTTTAAAGCAGACCCGCAACTACGATGCGCGTCGTGATGTTGTCGCTTCAACGACAGCCGCTCTCGACATGATGCAACGTCTGAACAAGATGTTTGACGGCGACTGGTTATTGACTGTCGCGGCGTATAACAGTGGTGAAGGTCGTGTACTGAAGGCAATGAAAGCGAATAAAGCGCGTGGAAAATCCACAGACTTCTGGTCGCTCTCACTGCCACAGGAAACAAAGATTTACGTACCGAAAATGCTGGCATTGAGTGACATTCTCAAGAACAGCAAACGTTACGGTGTACAACTGCCAACACCAGACGAAAGTCGTGCACTGGCGCGTGTCCGCCTCAGCAGCCCTGTTGATATTCAACAGGTTGCCGATATGACGGGTATGTCGGTAAGTAAGCTTAAAACCTTTAATGCAGGTGTTAAAGGCTCCACGCTGGGTGCAAGCGGCCCGCGCTATGTGATGGTTCCGCAGAAACACGCGGAGCAGTTACGTGAGTCTTTAGCTTCGGGTGAAATTGCAGCCGTTCAGTCTACGCTGATTGCTGATACGTCGCCTGTAAGCAGCCGCAGCTATAAGGTGCGTTCAGGTGATACGCTTTCAGGTATTGCATCACGTCTTGGCGTGAATACGAAAGATCTCCAGCAGTGGAATAATCTGCGCGGATCCGGTCTGAAAGTGGGTCAAACGCTGACCGTAGGTGCAGGTAGCAGCGCACAGCGTCTCGCTAAAAACAGCGATAGCATTACCTATCGCGTACGTAAAGGCGACTCGCTGTCCAGTATTGCTAAGCGTCACGGCGTAAACATCAAAGATGTGATGCGCTGGAACAACGATACTGACAACCTGCAACCTGGCGACCAGCTGACGTTGTTTGTGAAAAACAGCGCTACGCCAGATTCCTGATAGTACGATCGCTTATTAAAAAGGCACCGATTCCCCTCGGTGCCTTTTTTGTTTATCCCGCTTTTTGCGCTTCAGCCATAATGGTGTCGCTGGTAAACGATCCATCGTCATGCAATTCAAAGTACGCCTTGACATCAGCAGAGGCACTCTCCTGATACAATCGGATCGCCTGAGTTAATGCCTCCGGTGTGCGCATCCGTGCAATCCATGACGTGAACTCCAGCGACAAACGGTCGGTTATCAATGAGCGTGAAATCAAGCCAGCTTCGGTGATAAACGTAAGCCACTCTCCACTGGAGTAGTTTTGCACGTGCGAGGTATCACGCAGCGCTTCAACCGTCTGGAGCCAGATATTCCGTACCGGATGCCCGGGAGACATCACGTCCATGATGATGAATATTCCGCCCGGTTTGAGCACGCGTTTCACTTCCCGTAATGCCTGCCCCACATCATGCCAGTGGTGTGCAGAGTAACGGCTAATCACAGCCTCAAAGGATGCATCCTCAAAGGGTAAAGATTCAGCGTAGCCCTGGCGCGTCGTGACGTTATTCAGCCCTTTCGCTTTCGCCGCTTCAGCAACCACATCCAGCATCTGGCTCGATAAGTCATACGCCGTCACCTGAGCAACCTGCTGTGCGGCGGTAAAACTGGCGTGCCCCGCTCCGCAGCCTAAGTCCAGCACGTGCGCGTCAGGAAACGCGGCGAGCCGTTCGCCGAGACGTACCAGATCGCGGCCAGAGGCATGTACGGCACTGCTCAGGTAGGCACTTGCCTGAGAACCAAACTGTTTTTCGACGTTGTCATGATGGGAGTGTGTTGTTGTCATGTTGCTGTCCTTTTATGGGTTAAAAAATAAAGGGCAGCACCCGCACAGGCCTGCCCCACGGCAGACCTGACGCACCATTATTTATCAGGTTTGCCGGGACTGAATTCGACTAGTAGAGGATTATGATCGGAGGCGCGCGTCACCAGAACGGAGGCGTCGTGCACGCTTAAACCCCGATAGAAGACAAAATCGAGAGGACGACCAAACGCTTTCTTGCGCTGGTCATCGTTAAAACGAACTTCACGCAGCGACATTTCACGCGCGAAGCGGTACAACGCGTTCATACGCGGACGGCTCCAGGCATTGAAGTCCCCGGCCATAATGATCGGCCCACTGTGATGAGCAATCTGATCGCCGATGGGAAGTAACTGCTTACTGTACACATCAACACCCAGGCTGAAGTTCACCGCATGAATGTTTACCACCATCAGCAGACGGGTGTCGGGCAACGGATAGACCGTGACCAGCGCTGATTTTGCCAGACGCAGGATCGGCTCACGTTCACGCAGCGGGCAGCAATAGACCGGATGTGCGGCTGAAAGGGTCATCACCCCGGAAGGATGCTGTGGCAGAACAAAGGCAGGCACCTGATCGGCTGCAAGATAGTTCGTCGTTGCAAACCTGACCAGTTCAGGCGTGGTTTGCGCCTCCTGTAACAGAACCAGATGCGCATCTTTACCAAAATTTTGAAGTACGGATAACCACTCCGCACGCTGTTGCTTAAAGATGTTCCACACCAGTACGCGAATTTTTTCGTCACTGCTTAATGGAGTGCCCGCTGGTAATGCCTGGCTAAGGCTCGCAAACGACCCCGGAGGCAAGATCCTCTCCGCAGGCATTCCGGCAACATAACGCATGGCATAGGTATTTTTTCGCACTTTTGGAAACGGCCTCTGTAACATGAACCAGCCCGGAAAACGGACTGGTTCTAATGTTATAGGGATTTTAGGTCACACTTTCAACGCAATTACTGAGAAACCGCTTTCCAGTTTTGTAAGCAAGCACTTACTGATACTTATCCAAGTGCGACGCGAGCGGGTTTATCAAGCCGTCCACTGAGACCAATAAGGAGGAAAGCGATAAGCACAATTACCGCACCAATCCATGGCGTTTGGGTTAATCCAACATGTTCAACCACCAGCCCACCGATAACCGAACCGAGTGCGATACCGATATTAAATGCGGCGATATTCAGCCCAGATGCGACATCCACCGCATTAGGCGTATAACGTTCGGCTTTCTGCACAACATATACCTGCAATCCCGGCACATTACCAAAAGCGAATATCCCCATAACCAACACCGTTACCAGCGCGGCGTATTGCATCGATGCGGTGAACTGGAAAATCATCAGCAGGGCAACCAGGGCGGCGAAGATGAATTTCAGCGCCGGTACCGCACCATGCTTATCCGCAAGCTTGCCGCCCCAGATATTGCCGATTGCGACGGAGATACCGTAGCCCAGTAAAATCCAGCTCACCGCGCCCGGAGAAAAACCAGCCAGTTCCTGCATCATCGGTGCAAGGAAGGTGAACGCAGTGAACACACCTCCATAACCCAGGGCCGTAACGGCATAGATCAGCAGCAGGCGCGGGTGTGTCAGAACTTTAACCTGATCGCTCAGGCTGGCGCTCGCGCGCCCCGGAATACTGGAGGGCACCAGCAGCAGGCTGGCTACCAGAGCAATCACGCCCAACAGCGATACCGCGAGGAAGGTTTCACGCCAGCCAAAATGTTGTCCGATAAACGTTCCTAACGGCACGCCGGTGACCAGCGCGACGGTTAAGCCACCAAACATAATCGCAATGGCTGACGCCGCTTTCTCTTTTGGCACCAGGCTGGTTGCAATCGTGGAACCGATGGAGAAGAAGACACCGTGCGCGAGGCCTGTCAGCAGGCGGGCAATGACCAGCGTGGAGTAATCCGGTGACTGCCACGCCAGAATATTGCCGGCGGTGAAGAGCACCATCAGGGCAACTAACAGTTGTTTACGTGGAAAGCGTCCAGTCAGTGCGGTCAGCACAGGCGCCCCAACAGCGACGCCTAACGCGTAAATAGATACCAGCAGCCCGGCAGAAGGCAGCGAGATAGCGAGTTGTTCAGCAATGGTAGGAACAAGTCCTACAATAACAAATTCGGTCGTGCCGATTGCGAAGGCACTGATCGTCAGGGCAAGAAGCGCCAGTGGCATAAAATACTCCGTCTCTTCAGGATTAAGATGACAGGCAGTATGCGCCAGTGTTTAAATAACAAAAATGGTTAGAATCTCAATAGAATTTTGCAGGTGATGCAATAATGAAAGCCACATCGGAAGAACTGACTGTCTTCGTTGCCGTTGTTGAAAGCGGCAGCTTCAGCCGTGCTGCCGAACAGCTCGGACAGGCGAACTCCGCCATCAGCCGCTCGGTGAAAAAGCTGGAGATGAAGCTCGGGGTGAGTCTGCTCAACAGAACAACGCGGCAGCTCAGCCTGACGGAAGAAGGTGAACGTTATTTTCGACGCGTGCAGTCCGTTTTGCAGGAGATGGCGGCAGCAGAAACGGAAATCATGGAATCTCGCAGCACGCCGCGTGGGCTGCTGCGCATAGATGCGGCGACGCCGGTCGTGCTGCATTTCCTGATGCCGTTGATTAAACCCTTCCGCGAACGCTACCCGGAGATGACCCTGTCTCTGGTCTCCTCTGAGACGTTCATTAACCTGATTGAGCGTAAAGTTGACGTGGCGATCCGCGCGGGAACCCTGACGGATTCAAGTTTACGCGCTCGCCCTCTGTTCACCAGCTACCGCAAAATTATCGCGTCACCGCAATATATTGCAGAGCATGGCAAACCTGAGACCGTTGAGGAGCTGAAGCAGCACCTGTGCCTGGGCTTTACGGAGCCTGTCTCGCTGAACACCTGGCCCGTGGCCTGTCATGACGGACAACTTCATGAGATCACCTGCGGACTTTCGTCTAATAGCGGGGAAACGCTGAAACAGCTATGTCTTGAAGGAAACGGGATCGCCTGTTTATCAGACTATATGATTGATAAGGAAATAGCTGCGGGCCAGCTAGTTGAGCTAATGGCTGACAAACGCTTACCTGTAGAGATGCCTTTTAGCGCGGTGTATTACAGTGACAGAGCAGTAAGTACGCGCATACGCGCTTTTATCGACTTCCTTAGCGAACATATAAAAACAGCTCCCGGAGGAGCTGTGTGAGGGTTTAAGGGTACAGAGGGAGGGTTTTTATTAATCCCAGTTAGGTGCTAACCCTTCGGGACTGACCAGACGATCGTTGCATTCCAGTGCAGCGATCGCTTTTTTATCTTCATCATCGAGCTGGAGATCCCACGCTAACAGGTTACTTGCCAGGTTTTCACGTTTGGTTGAAGACGGGATCACGGCATATCCTTCACCTATCGCCCATGCCAGGATCACCTGTGCAGCTGTTGCTTTGTGTTTTTCAGCGATGCGTGCAATCACTTCATCTTTCAGGGCCTTACCATATGCCAGCGTCATGTACGAGGTGATGTGAATGCCATGCTGTTTCGCCCAGTCCACAACTTTGCGGTTTTGCAGGTAAGGAGAGAGTTCAATCTGGTTAGTAGCAATATTCTCTTTACCCACTGCGGCAATGGCTTTTTCCATCAATGGGATAGTGAAATTCGAGATACCAATTTCACGCGTCAAGCCCTGCTCTTTTGCTTCCAGCAGCGCCTGCATGAACTCTTCTACGGAGACGGCATCGCCAGGTGATGGCCAGTGGATCAGCGTCAGATCAACATAATCAGTACGCAGCTTTTTCAGACTTTCCTTCAGGCTTAGGATCAGCTTGTCTTTGCTGAGGTTCTCAATCCAGATTTTGGTGGTGATGAAAAGCTCATGGCGCGGTACGCCGCTCTCCTCGATAGCCTGACCTACGGCAGCTTCGTTGTCATAAATCTGCGCCGTATCAATAGCGCGATAGCCCAACTCGAGTGCGGTTTTAACAGATGCGATAACAACGTCGTCCTTCAGGCGAAAAGTGCCCAGACCCAGTGCAGGGATAGTCATATCATTCCTCAATCGTTATGTTCGTAAACTGAGGAGGATTATCGCTGTGGTTGTTATATCGAAAAAGATCGTAAAATGCAGAGGATTTTTGCTAATTTCGCAATAGTAAAACGACAGATATGAAAAAAGCCCTGAGCGTTAGCTCAGGGCTTTTAATAAGTGGCGGAACGGACGGGACTCGAACCCGCGACCCCCTGCGTGACAGGCAGGTATTCTAACCGACTGAACTACCGCTCCACCGAATACTTCTGTAACCACCGGATTAA
This sequence comes from Enterobacter cloacae complex sp.6700776, assembly GCF_048284255.1. Taxonomy (NCBI): domain Bacteria; kingdom Pseudomonadati; phylum Pseudomonadota; class Gammaproteobacteria; order Enterobacterales; family Enterobacteriaceae; genus Enterobacter; species Enterobacter cloacae complex sp.6700776. The sequence goes on from NZ_JBLVYK010000005.1 coordinate 300,721, forward strand.
TGCACCGGCTTACTACTTAATTTGATGCCTGGCAGTTCCCTACTCTCACATGGGGAGACCCCACACTACCATCGGCGCTACGGCGTTTCACTTCTGAGTTCGGCATGGGGTCAGGTGGGACCACCGCGCTAAAGCCGCCAGGCAAATTCTGTTAATCTGTATCAGGCTGAAAATCGTCTCTGTCTCTTCGCCAAAACAGCTTCGGCGTTGTAAGGTTAAGCCTCACGGTTCATTAGTATCGGTTAGCTCAACGCATCGCTGCGCTTACACACCCGACCTATCAACGTCGTAGTCTTCAACGTTCCTTCAGGAGACTTAAAGTCTCAGGGAGAACTCATCTCGGGGCAAGTTTCGTGCTTAGATGCTTTCAGCACTTATCTCTTCCGCATT